>NCHD01000016.1 GCA_002257045.1 Hydrogenophilales bacterium 16-61-112
GCTAGGCTATGCCCTGGTGCTCGGCGCAGCAGACCGTCCACATCAGGCGCTGGCGCTCACCTCCGGCTTTCTGTTCGTCGCGCCGCTGCTGGCGAGCGTTTTTTATTACCTGAGTCACCGCCTGGAACATCACCATAAGCTGCCCGCGTTGTGGGCGCCGCTGTTGTCGTGGCGCGGCAACCCCGTTTCGCTCGGCCTGTTTGCCCTGATGCTGGTGTTCACGCTATCGGCGTGGGAACGCCTCTCGGCCATTCTGGTCGGACTGTTTCTCAACAGCTCTGGCATCGGCAATCTGGCCGATCTGCTAACCCTGCACACCTTGCAGCAACACGCCGATTTCGTGCTGGCCTACCTGGCATTCGGCGCTGTCCTGGCGCTGCTGATGTTCAGCCTGTCGGTGGTGTCGCTGCCGATGCTGATGCACCGCAAGGTCGACTTCGCGACCGCCCTGGTCGCCAGCTTCATGGCAACCCGGCTCAATTTCCTGCCGATGCTGCTGTGGGGCGTGCTGATCGCAGGCTTGGTCGCGGTCGGCATGGCGACCAGTTTCCTTGCCATGATCGTGATCTTTCCCTGGCTGGGGCATGCCAGCTGGCACGCCTACCGTGACCTGATCGAAGCGCCATGAACCGGATATCCGCGGGTAGGCCTTAAATACTCCCTACCCGACTTGCATCGGATGGGATTTTGCTGAATAGTGATGGGACGACGCAATACCCGCGTCTACCTGATTTCCACGGAGACTGCACATGATGAAAACACTCGCAACAACCGCAGCATCGGCGGCCCTGTTAATGATGTCCGGCCTGACCCAGGCCGCCGACGGCATGGCACTTGCGCAAAAAAACGCCTGCATGTCCTGCCACGGCGTCGACAAGAAGATCGTCGGCCCGGCATTCAAGGATGTCGCCAAGAAATATGCCGACGACAAGGGTGCGCAAGCCAGACTGGCCGCCAAAGTAAAGGCGGGCGGCAAAGGCGTGTGGGGCGAAATCCCGATGCCGCCGAACCCGCAGGTCAGCCCGGCTGACACAAGCACGATCGTTGCTTGGGTGTTGTCGCTGAAGTAATCCGCACCAGACCTGTTATGCACAAGGCCGACCTCGCGTCGGTCTTGTTGTTTTTGCGCGGTAGGGATCACCAAGGCAGGCAGGACAGGCTGTGGTATAAATTCTGCGTTCACATTCGATTGCGGAAAAACCACAATGACACGCCACATTTTACGTTTAACGGCATTGGCCGTTGCTGTCCTGATTGCCGGATGCGGCGACAAGCCCCAACAAAGTGGCGATCCCGTAGTGCTGATCGGCCAGGCGTCCCCGCTCACGGGTCCGCAGGCGCATCTGGGCAAGGACAATGAAAACGGCGCGCAGCTGGCGCTGGACGAAATCAACGCCGCAGGCTTCACCCTGGGCGGCAAAAAAGTCATCCTCGAAATGAAAAGCGAGGACGACGCCGCCGACCCCAAAACCGCCACCACTGTGGCGCAAAAGCTGGTGGATGAAGGCGTGGCGGGCATGATCGGTCACCTCAACTCGGGCGCCACCATCCCCGCCTCGCGAATTTATGCCGACGCCGGCATCCCGCAGATTTCGCCTTCGGCCACCGCCATCGCCTACACCGCATCGGGCTACAAGACCGCCTACCGCGTGATGACCAACGACGCACAGCAGGGCAGCGTGCTGGGTAATTTTGCGGTAACCAAGCTCGGTGCAAAAAAAATCGCCATCATCGACGACCGCACCGCCTACGGCCAGGGCCTGGCCGACGAGGTTGAAAAGGCCGCCAAGGCCGCCGGCGCCGAGGTGGTGGCGCGCGAATACACCTCCGACCGCGCGACCGACTTCATGGCGATCCTCACCTCGATCAAGGGCAAGGCCCCGGATCTGGTTTTCTTCGGTGGCATGGACCCGCAAGCGGCCCCGATGGCCAAGCAGATGAAGCAACTCGGCATGACGGCCCGGTTTCTCGGCGGCGACGGCGCGCAAACGCCCAAATTCATCGAGCTGGCCGGTGCCGACGCCGAGGGCGCTATCGCCTCCAACCCCGGCCTGCCGCTCGACGTGATGCCCGGCGGCGCGGCGTTCAAGGCCAAGTTCGAAGCCAAGTACGGCAAGATCCAGAACTACGCGCCCTACGCCTACGACGCCATGTATGTGCTGACGGGAGCGATGAAACGCGCGGACTCCAGCGACCCGGCCAGGTATCTGGCCGAACTGCCGAAGACCGACTATCAGGGCGTGACCGGGCGCGTGCGCTTTGATGCCAAGGGCGACATCACCGGCGGCGCAGTGACGCTGTACCAGGTGAAGGACGGCAAGTGGGTGACGCTGGAAACCGTTTCCAGCGCTCAGTAAGCCGGCATCCCGGCTGCGCCGCCCGCCGGCGCAGCCTCGTTCCACATTCCCTTGCGGCATAGCCCGCGCGCCTCGCAGTGCTTGCACACGCTGTCGACGCCGCCTGCGGGCAGCGTTGCGCCGGCGGCAATGGCTTCGAGCAGCGCCGGCAGGCGGCGGCAAATGGCGTCGATGTCGGTTTCACCATCGAGCTCGAGCGCAACCACCGGCGTTTCGTTGATCGGCAAGTATGCTGCGGCGGCCTCGGCAAGCCAGGCGTAAAAAGGCAGTTGCACCGCTTCCGCAGGATTTTTCAAGCGGGTTTTCAAGCCTTGCGCCGCGCCCGTCTTGTAGTCAATGACGCTCAACGCGTGGCCGCCGTTTGCGTCGAGGCGTGCGTCGACGCGATCAATGCGGCCATGCAGCGTGATGTCTCCGAGACCTGGCACCACGCAGGGCATGTCGAACGCGGTTTCACCCGACTGATAGCGCCAGCCCTGCGCCACGCTCGCCAGCCAGGCATCGAGGTAGGCGGGCTGTATTTTTTCCCAGCGCTGCGCCCAGACCGTTGCGGTGTACGCCGGCAGCGCCACAAACTCCGCCGCAGAAAGCTCGGACAGGTGCGCCAGGGCGGCAACCCGCTCGACGGGCGGCTGGCTGTCATGAAAGCGCTTCAGGATACGATGCAGGGCGTTGCCGTAATCGCTTTTGTCGAGCGCATCGTCGGCTTCGTCGAGCTCGCGGATGCCCAGCACGCTCTGGACAAAAAATCGGTAGGGACAGTCGAGCAGGGTTTGATACGCGGTCGGGGAATAACGCTGCGGTAGTTGCGTGGCCAGGACGCGCGGCGCAGCCTGAACGCAGGCAGCGGGCAACGGGCTGGCCTGCGCCGGCGGCTCGGTGCAGGCCTGTTCAGGCAGCGGTTTGCCCCAGGCAGCGAGGTGCAAGGCCTGCAGGCGCAACACCAGTGGCGAAGCCGGATTGGGCTCGTCGCCATGCCAGGCCTGCCAGCTCAATAGCGCATCGCCCTGGCTCAGCAACTCGATCAGGTCAGTGGTCACGGCGTCGGCATCGGCGGCTGCGGTGGGCAGCCCCAGCTGCGCGCGGGTGGACTGGCTGAACAAACCCGGCGCCGGGTGCACCGGCAGATGGCGCGCATCGGCACCGATGACGGCGATGGCCTCGAACACGCGTCCGCGAGCGGCGGGCAGGGAGGTCAGCACGACCGGGCTGATCACACTGGCATCGCTGAAGCTGTCGGATTCCAGCGCCAGATTGAGCCAGCGCCGCCATTCGCCAAAGCTGTATTTTTCGCTGTCGTCGCCGAGATCGTGGCGCAGGGTTTCCAGCACGTCCATGACCTTGGCGCCCGCGGCATCGGCCTGCAGGCAGGCGTCGAGGCGAACCAGGCTTTCCTGCAGCCGGGCAAGCCAGATGGCCAGCGGCGCACGCGTCTGCGCAAAGCCCTGACGGGCGCCGAACAAGGCTGCGAGCCAAGGCGGGAGGACCCCGAACTCGCCGTTTGCCAGGTGCAGGATATCGGCCATGCCTTGCGCCACCCCCTGCCGCCGCAGCGCCAGTTCGAGCTGCAACACCTGATCCTGCCGTATCGCCAGATCGCCCAGCACAAAGGGCGACTTCAACAGGTCGAGCAATTCAATGTGCGGAAAATCGCTCGCGACGCATTCGAGCCAGCGATCGACGACAGCAGCGGCGGCCGTGGTCGACAGCGTCCAGCCGGTTTCGTCGGCCACCCACACCTCCATGCGCTCGAGCAGCGCGCGCACGCGGCGCGCGGTCTCGCGATCCAGCGCGATCAGCGCCAGGTCGCGCTTTCCCGCCTGCAGCTGTGCCGCCACCCAGGCCACGATTGCGCGCGCTTCGGCTTCGAGATGCGGCGCCGGATTGAGGCTCACGCGCGCAACGAGCGGACTGTCAGGATAAATACTTGCCAAAGCCTGGGCCCGCGTCAAAAGCGGAGGCTCGGTACATTGCCAGGCTTGATGCAGGCTATGCGGCACGGCCGCGGCGAGGTCGGCGGGCGTGCAGGCCCGCTCAAACAGCGCGACCGGACTGTGCCCAGCGCAGCGTTCGAGAAACTGCTGTTCGACTGCCGTCAACGGTCCCAGCGCATAGCCATACACCGGGCGCGGGGCAGCGGCGCATTGCGCCAGCAGACGTTCGAGAGCCGCCGCGTAACGCGCTTGCGGATCCTGGCCACCGGTATTGAGCGCCTGCCAAACCGCTTCGATCAACGCCGTTTCGCGATCGAGCGTGTGGGCGTGCACGGCGCGAATCTGCGCGCCGATGTCGCCGCCGAGCCGCGCTGCAGAAAGCGCGTCGGCCAGCGCGAGCAACTCATTCGCCAGTGTCCACTTGTCGATTTTTCCCAGCCAGTCGACCCGCCGCAGGACGGCATGCAGGCGAGCCAGCCGCCGCGCCTGCGGTTCGCCGTGGCCGTCCGACAGCAACTCGGCCCAAGTCTTGAGCGGAACGATATGCGGCGGAATCAGCGCCGGCAAACCGGCTGCCTGTGCCAGCGCCCTGGCGAAATCCTGGCCCGCGCGACGGTTGGGGACCAGCACCGTCAGCCCGGATAAGTCGGGCAGGCGGTCAGCATGTTGATCGAGCAGATGACGGGCAACGGCCGAAGGAAGCGACGTGCCGTGCACGGCATGCGGCCCGATACGGGCGTCGGTGCCCCCGGAAGGAGTGGAGGGAATCGTGACGACTCCCATCGTGTTCAACGTTCCAGATATTGCAGTTTGTCTTTCACGCCGGCCCAGTCGTCGGCGTCAGGCAGCGGACCCTTGCGTTCGATGATGACTTTCCACTGTTTGGCGAGTTCGGCATTAAGCGCAATATAGGCACGCTGGTCATCCGGCACATCGTCTTCGGCATAAATTGCCTCGACCGGGCACTCAGCCACGCACAGCGTGCAATCGATGCATTCTTCGGGATCGATGACAAGAAAATTGGGGCCTTCGTGAAAGCAGTCAACCGGACACACATCGACGCAATCGGTGTATTTGCACTTCACACAGGCTTCAGCTACAACATAGGTCATTCGTATTTACCGGGTAGGGGTTGAGAACACTATCTGGGGAAACGCCCAGATGCTTGCAGGCGACCATTTTGATGTAGCATATCGGCACAATTCCGAATTTTCCAGCATTACCTTCTGCATCTTCAGGCCGAGTCCGGCCATCTCCACTCTTTAATTTAGGAGCTTCACCAATGAGCGAACATGTTCATTACATATCCGACGATTCTTTCGAACAGGAAGTCCTGCAAGCCGGCGTTCCCGTGCTGGTAGATTACTGGGCCGACTGGTGCGGCCCCTGCAAAATGATCTCGCCGATCCTCGACGAAGTCGCCAAGGAATACGCCGGCAAGCTCAAGGTGTGCAAGCTCAATATCGATGAAAACCAGGCTACCCCGCCCAAGTTCGGCATTCGTGGCATCCCCACCCTGATGCTGTTCAAGAACGGCAATGTCGAAGCTACCAAGGTCGGAGCGCTGTCCAAGTCACAGCTCACCGCTTTCGTTGACAGCAACATCTAAGAAAGCGCTTCTACTGGGCGGAGCGCCCAGCGCGCCATCAATTCCTGCAGCCCCAACCACGCCGCCTGATATTGATGACCTTCAGAACACGCACCCTGAAGGCGGCCCCGGTGCAAACGCGCCCGGCCCTGAACTCTCCCATCCGGCTCTTTCAAGCGAGCCCCTCCAGGCCCCGTCCATGTATCTTTCCGAACTCAAGCAAAAGCCCATTACCGAGCTCCTCGAGCTTGCCGCCACGTTCAATATCGACAACGCTAACCGCTTCCGCAAGCAGGAGCTGATTTTTGCCATCCTGAAAGCAGTGGCCAAGCGTGGCGATTCGATTTTTGGCGACGGCGTGCTGGAAGTGCTGCCCGACGGGTTTGGTTTTTTGCGGTCGCCTGAAACCTCATACCTGGCCAACACCGACGACATCTACGTGTCGCCGTCGCAGATCCGCCGCTTCAACCTGCACACCGGCGACAAGATCGAAGGCGAGATCCGCACGCCGAAGGATGGCGAACGCTACTCGGCGATGACCAAGCTCGACAAGATCAACGGCGAGCCGCCCGAGGCGAGCAAGAACAAGATCCTGTTCGAGAACCTGACCCCGCTGCACCCGGACGAACCGCTCAAGCTGGAGCGCGACATCAAGGCCGAGGAAAATCTCACCAGCCGCGTCATCGACATCGTGGCGCCCATCGGCAAAGGCCAGCGCGGCCTGCTGGTGGCGCCGCCCAAGTCGGGCAAAACCGTGATGCTGCAACAGATTGCCCACGCAATCAGCTCCAACCATCCCGACGTCGTGCTGTTCGTGCTGCTGATCGACGAGCGCCCGGAAGAAGTGACCGAAATGAGCCGCACCGTGCGCGGTGAAGTCATCGCTTCCACCTTCGATGAACCCGCCAGCCGTCACGTGCAGGTCGCAGAAATGGTGATCGAGCGCGCCAAGCGTCTGGTCGAGCACAAGAAGGACGTGGTGATTCTGCTCGACTCGATCACGCGTCTGGCACGCGCCTACAACACGGTGCAGCCCGCTTCGGGCAAGGTGCTCACCGGCGGCGTCGACGCCAATGCGCTGCAAAAGCCCAAGCGCTTCTTTGGCGCCGCACGCAACATCGAGGAAGGCGGCAGCCTCACCATCATCGCCACCGCGCTGGTCGAAACCGGCAGCCGCATGGACGACGTGATCTACGAAGAGTTCAAGGGCACCGGCAACCTCGAAATTCACCTCGACCGCAAGATGTCCGAGCGTCGCCTCTATCCGGCGATCAACGTCAACCGCTCCGGCACCCGCCGCGAGGAACTGCTGATTCCGCCCGAGTTGCTGCAAAAGGTATGGGTGCTGCGCAAGCTGCTCTACCCGATGGACGACATGGAAGCGATGGAATTCCTCATCGACAAGATCCGCGCGGCCAAGAACAACGCCGACTTCTTCGACTCGATGCGGCGCGGTTGATCAGGCTGCATGCTGTAAAACAAAAACCCCGGTGCCGAAAGGCCCGGGGTTTTTTCGGCCTCATGCCGGCTACAGCAGACAACTCAGGCCGTAGAGCTTGACGACTACGACGCACTGCCAGAAATACGTTTCTGGCGCATGATGGCAGGCCGCACGCCAATCGCGGATGGATAAGCAGGTCTGGAATCTGCGCTAACGTGGCGTAGGCTGGTCTGGCGTAATTGCGTCAACCAGAGCACCGGCGGCATCGGCGGTGGCGTGCCTGCGATCACGCCGCGGGTTGTACTCGACGATTTCCCTCGCCACAAATGCGGGCTCGCCGCGCAAATGCGACAACGCCGCGACAAGCTCGGCACGATGCAGGCTGCCGGGCACTGGCGTACCAACGCCCGGCTCTTCGTCGGGCTCAAGCGCATCCATATCCACGCTCACGCCGAAACCGGCCGTACCGTGCCGTACCACGGCGAGCGCCTCGTCGAACACTATGGTCAAACCGCGCTGCCGGACGTCAGCCATGTCGAACACCCGTACCCCCAGCCGGCGCAGCAGCGCCGCTTCGCCCGCCTCGTAACTGCGCACGCCAATCAGGCACACATGCTCAGGGCGCAGCTTGGCTTCTGCACCGCGATTGCGGTGAGTACCGCTTCGCCATGGCCAAGCAGACAGGCCAGCGGCATGCCGTGGATCTGCCCGCTGGGCGTGGTGACGAAAGTGTGGCTGTCCATGTAGGCATCGATCCAGATCAGGCCGAGCGGGCCGCGGTCTGCGAGCGCCCGATGCACACCGCTCCAGGTGCCGATGGCGCAGGAATGGCACCCCCACCACCAGCGGAAAATTACCCGCGTTCAGCACCGCCTCCACTTCGCCGGCCAATTGCGTGCCGAGAAACGTAACGGCATACAGGGGCGTGTCCTGCTGATCACGCGGCACGCGCAGGATTGCGTCCCACGCTACATGCTGTAGCGGAGAATCGTGAAAGGTTTTTGTATCGCAGCAGGGCTGCCGGTCCCTCACTGCATGCCGGGTCAGGCGCACCGGCGCCGCTGGCGGCACCGATGACAATGAGATTGCGCGAAGCGGAAACAGGAGTAGGCATCGTTTTCTCAGCCTACAGGCAAATCGGCTTATCCCAGTCCACTCAGGTTCACATATTTGGTTTCCAGATACGCCTCGATGCCTGAGCGCCCGCCTTCACGGCCCAGCCCCGATTGCTTGACCCCGCCGAACGCCGCTTCGGCAGTGAAGATCACGCCGGCGTTGATCCCCACCATGCCGTAATCGAGTTGTTCGGCCAGCCGCCAGGAACGGCCAAGATCGCGGGTATAGGCGTAAGCGGCCAGTCCATAGTCGGTATCGTTGGCCGTGCGAATGACGTCAGCCTCGTCGGCAAAGCGGATCAGCGGCGCCACTGGTCCAAAAGTTTCATCACGGCAAACCTGCATATCGGACGTGCAGTGACTCAACACCGTGGGCTGGAAAAACTGTCCACCGAGCGCATGACGCGCGCCACCGGTGAGCAGCTTCGCGCCCTGCGCAAGCGCATCCGCAATATGCGATTCCACCTTTTCAAGCGCAGCCACATTGATCAATGGGCCCACTTCCGCACCAAGCTTAAACCCGTTTCCGACCTTCAGTTGTGCCACGGCACGCGCAAACTTTTCGGCAAAAACATCGAATATTGCCTCCTGCACAAACACGCGATTGGCGCACACACAGGTTTGCCCGCTGTTGCGGTATTTGCTGGCGACGGCACCGGCCACGGCCGCATCCAGGTCAGCATCGTCGAACACGATAAAGGGCGCATTGCCGCCGAGTTCGAGCGAGACGTGCTTGAGGGTGGACGCGCTCTGCGCCAGCAGCTGCTTGCCCACCGCAGTGGAGCCGGTGAACGAGATCTTGCGTACCAGCGGGTGCGCTGTCAGCACTTGGCCTATCGACGTCGCGTCGCCGGTAACCACGTTCAACACCCCCGGCGGCAACCCCGCTCGCTGTGCCAGCTCAGCCAGCGCCAGCGCAGTGAACGGCGTTTGCGAAGCTGGCTTCACGACCACGGTACAGCCGGCGGCGAGCGCCGCACCGGCCTTGCGGGTGAGCATCGCAGCGGGAAAATTCCACGGTGTGATCAATGCCGCCACCCCCACCGGTTGCTTCAGAGTAAGCATGCGCCGATCCGCCCACGGCGACGGCACCACATCGCCATAGACGCGCCGCGCCTCCTCGGCAAACCACTCGATGAAACTCGCTGCGTAGTCGATCTCCCCGCGCGCCTCGGCCAGCGGCTTGCCCTGCTCGGACACCATGATCGTAGCGAGATCGTCGCGGTGGGCAAGGATCAGGTCGAACCAGCGGCGCAGCAGCTGCGCGCGGATTTTGGCGGGGGTGATGCGCCAGCCGGCGAAAGCGGCATGCGCGGCTTCGATTGCGCGTTCGGTGTCACGCAGGGTGCAACGCGGCGCATGGCCGACAATTCCCGCGCTGGCCGGGTTATGAACGACGAAGCATGCGCCGTCGGCAGCACCCCGCCACGCGCCACCGATTAGCGTCTGCTGCCTGAACAAGTTGGGGTCGGTGAGATTCACGATAGGTGACATCTTTCGTTAACAGGCACAAGACCGGGTGATTATTGTGCCTTGTCCGCACCAACCTGCCCGATCCGCCGTTGATAGTCAGTTTTCCCGATATGCCTCTACCCGAATACGCAGCCTGACGTCATCGCCGATAAAGGGCAAACCGGTACGCATACCAAAGCGGGAGCGCTGGAGCACACCGCTTGCATCGGCTCCGCATCGCCACTTGCCGGAAACCGGATTCAATCCGCACGTGATGCGGGCGATGTCCAACCTCATTGGTTGAGTCATCCCAAGCATCGTCAACTCGCCTTCAATCGCCATCAATCGATCCTGTTCGAACAAGAAACGCTGGCTGCGGAAGGTGATGCGGGGATAGCGGCCAACATCGAACCAGCCTGCCCGCTTGAGGACGGCATCACGCTCATCGTTTCCCGTATCGAGCGAGCCGGCATCGATGACGACCTCCAGGCTTCCGGTTTGTTGCTCGGCATCGAATGCAAGGGTGCCGTGGGCGCGGTCGAACTGGCCGCGCTCGGTGAACAACCAGAGATGGACGATTTCAAATTGCGGGATGGTATGGCTGGAGTCAAGCCGATAGGTCGCAGACCAAGCCGGGGCGCTTAACAGTGAAACGAGGAAAAACATCAGTTGGCGGATTCGCAGCATGGCCTTTCCTTCATGTGAAAGACTGGCAGGAAACGAAAGGCACCCGGCTTGGCGGTTTGCTCAACACGCATGCCGCGTAAGCGGGTTGCCAATAAGCGCAGCGCATTTCACAGGATGTTTCATTCGGCGCAATCAGGATTGCGCCCTTCGCGAACCCAACCGTCTATGCGAAACCCATGCCGCGTCCTCACGTAGCCCCCCTCCCCCCAAGGCGGGATACCGCTTTTGCGGATTGGCAACAGGTGGCGAAATGGTTCGCATCTGTTACGTATACTAGGCCAGCAGAAAAATTTCTGCGCAATGGTTCAACTCACTTTTTTCAGGAAATTGTAGTGAATAAACAATTACTGTTACTCGCACTTTCCGCAGCACTGGGCGTAACGTCCGCGCAAGCTGCCGATACCGGGTTCTATGTCGGGGGCAGTCTCGGGCAATCCAAGATTGACATTAGCGCCTCAGATATTGACGCTGAATTAGCTTCAGCGGGTTATCCCAATTCTAGTTAGATAGTGCGCAAATTATCCACGGCCACCCGGTGATTCCATGGGCTCGATTGGGTGATTGCTCGAAGTTTTTGAGCGCCAGCTCAAGGTGATCATCCAGGGATTCGACGCTGTCAAAGACGCGGTTTTGGAAGGACTTCTCGCGCAGATCGTCCCAGAGATGTTCGACCGGGTTTAACTCCGGCGCATACGGCGGTAAAAAAACAACTGAAGATTGCCCGGCAGGATGATGGGCTGACTGCGGATGCCGTTTGTCGGGCGCAAGCTTGCGCCAACCGTGACGGTGCAACATAGCGTACACCGTCGATAATGCCATGGGTCACCCCGCTCACTGTTGGTGACACAATTACTGGAAACTGTTCGCCGGCTACCGCTACATGAAGTATTTCGCCGTGGAAGGCGCTTATACGAACTTGGGTGAAGCCTCTGCGAACAGCATCATCACGGTGCCGGGCCCGGCGGTTGCAAATGTCACGGTCGAAGGTGAGGCCTGGACGGTTTCCGCCCTTGGCATTTTTCCGATCGGCGATAAGTTCTCACTTTTCGGCCGTCTGGGGGTGAACTTCTGGAATGCTGACGTTTCCGCGACGGCTACTACCTCTGGTGCCTCGGCTGCCTTGTCAGGGGACGATGATGGCACGGATATGGTCTATGGCGTGGGCGCGGCTTACAGCTTCACCCCGAACCTGAGCGTGCGCGGCGAATGGGAGCGTTACGACTTATATGATACTGACGTCGATCGCTTGTCAGCGGGCATCAGCTGGAACTTTTAAAGGCTTGCACTGCAGTAAATGAAAGGGCCGGATAATCCGGCCCTTTCATTTTGGGAAGCCCCCGCATACGAAGCAATGAGCGCAGAGTTTGCGCGCATCAAGCGCTATGCCCAACCTGATCGTCCAGCGTTTCGAGCAACCCGATCAGCGCCTACCCCGGCGAATCGCTCGCCGGCAAATGCCGCACCGCAATCTAGTGCGTCTAACACGTAGCGCTATCGTCCACGGCAGGGCCGGTGACGACAATGCGGCTGAGCTTGTACAACTGTCCGATTGCATCGGTATTGATCGGGCGGAAGAGTGCGCCAGGATAGCGCTCGAAGGCGCATGCCATCGGCGACTGGCCCTCGGCCAGAACCGTCCTCAATGGCTGGTGCCGGCGGAGCGGGTCGTCTTGTTATAAACGTTGTACTTGCCCGAAGGCTTGCTCATGGGAATGCGGGTGATCTCTTTTAACGTCGCCGCATCGTACACAACCAAGGCGCCGTCCATTTCCCAGATGCTGACCAGGGCATATTTTCCGTCGCGGGTGAACTCGACGTGGGCGGCGGTCTTGCCGGGCGCGGGCGTGAGCTTGCGTACGACTTCCAGCGTGCGTTTGTCGATGATCATCAGCGTGTCCTTGGCCGGGCTCATGAAATTATCGGTCCAGGCATATGGGGTGTTCTCGTGGCTGCGCATGAAAAACCCGGGGCCCAGCGTGTCGATCCGCTTGATTACCTGCCAGGTTTTCATGTCGATGACACTGATCACGCCGGACTTGAGGTTGGGCGTGGCCATCACCGGCCGGCCCTGGTATTCCCAGGTAATGCCGGACCCGAGGTGGGGCATGCCGGGCAAATCCAGATCGACGACCTTGCGCCGCGCATCGAGATTGATCACCTGGCCCTTGCCGCCGTCACGCGAGGCGCCCATCAGGTGCGTGTAGGACTGGTCGAAATAGAAATCGTCGAGATAATCCTCAAGCGGAATGCGCCGGATGAGAAAAGACCCTTTGTCGGCAAGTGCCTCCGCCATGCGGAAGTCGTGCACCAGACCGGGATAAATAGGCTCATGGTCGTCGGTATAGGGGATCTCCCACACTTCCTTGACGTCCTTCAGCGCGGCGATGAAGCTCTTGCGCGGCGCCGCGTCGTAGACGGCGGACACGCGCGAACGCTTGCCGGTATCGTCTTTGGCTTCGATCAGCTTCAGCGGCTTCAGGTCGGTTGCGTCGAGAATGACCAGGGTCTGCGGCAGATAGTTGCCGACGATCACGTAGCGCCCGTCACCCGACACCGCCAGATTGCGGGTATTGATCCCCACGCGGATTTCATGGGTGGTCTTGAGGTTCCAGATGTCGAACTTGGAAATCCAGCCGTCGCGTGAGGCGAAATAGACATAGCGCCCGTCGGGCGTGAACTTCGGCCCGCCATGCAGCGCGAACCGGGTCTGGAAGCGGTGGATCGGCTTGAAGGTGTCGCCGTCGAGGATGGTGGCGTGGTGATCGCCGGTCTCCACGACGACGAACAGATTGAGCAGGTCGGCCTTGAATGCCGGCTGGTCCGGCAGGCTGCCGCCCGGGTAGTGCTCGATCCGGGACGCGTTGATTTCGTTCAGACCCCAGGCGGGTACGCTGGCCGGTGCGGTGTAGACCAGATCGGTCACGGCCTGGATCTCGGCGGCAGACAGCTTGTCTTTAAAGCCCGGCATCTGCGAGGCGGCGCGACCCTCGGCGACGACTTTCAGCGCGAGGGGCTTGCGCAGCCGCTCCAGGTTTTCCGGCAGCAGTGCCGGACCGGTATTACCGAGACGATCGGCGCCGTGACAGATGGCGCAATGTTGAGCGTAGATCGCCGCAGCCGGGGCGGCGGCCGACGCCGACGGCAGCAGCGCCAGCGCGGCCGGGAGCAGCCAGAAAACCGCAAGCAGGCCTCTCATCAGCGCGCCAGCTTCCGCAGCGGCACGTAGGGCGTCATCGTCAGCCGCTCGTGCTGGGTGGTGACCCCGATTTCCTCGTCGTCCAGGTAGCAGGCTGGGTCTTCCTGCCAAGGATCGCCGGTGAGCTGATAGGCGCGCACCCGGGTGTTGCCGCCGCAGACGTCGAAATAAGCGCACTCCCCGCAGCGGCCTTTGACCGTGCGCGGGCTTGCCTTGAGGCCGGCCATCAGCGGGTCGCTGGTATCGGGCCAGATCTCGGAGAAGGCCCGCTCCTTTACGTTGCCCAGCGTGTAGTTCCACCAGAACGTGTCCGGGTGCACGTTGCCAAGATTGTCGATGTTGGCGATGTTGACGCCGCTGGAGTTGCCGCCCCACTGGGCCAGCTTCGCCCGCATGTGCGCCTCCATTTCGGGGAAATGCGTGCGGATCCAGAACAGCAGATACACGCCATCGGCGTCGTTGTTGCCGGTGACGAATTCGCTGTGCCGGCCCGTCAGTTGATCGCGCCAGCAGGTATCGAACAGCAGGTCCATCGCCTGGCGCGTGGTCTGGTGAACGACGTCGTGCTTGCGATTGGTGTTGCCGCGGCCGGCGTAGTTGAGATGGGACAGGTAGAACTTGTCGAGACCCTCGTCATCCATCAATTGCAGCAGCCCGGGCAGGTCCTGCGCATTGTCCTGGGTCAGGGTGAAGCGGATGCCGACCTTGATGCCCTTGTCGCGGCACAGGCGGATGCCGCGCAGCGAGGCCTCGTAGGCGCCTTCCATGCGGCGGAAACGGTCGTGGGTTTCTGCAATGCCGTCGAGGGAGACGCCGACGTAATCGAAGCCGATGGCGGCGATGCGGTCGATGTTGTGTTCGTCGATCAACGTGCCGTTGGAGGAAAGACCGACGTAGAAACCCATGTCCTTGGCACGCTGCGCGATGTCGTAGATGTCCGGCCGCAGCAGCGGCTCGCCGCCGGAGAGAATAAGCACCGGCACGTTAAAGCGCTTGAGGTCGTCCATCACGCCGAACACTTCGTTGGTGTCCAGTTCACCGGGGAAGTCCTTGTCGGCGGAGATCGAATAACAGTGCTTGCAGGTGAGATTGCACCGGCGCACGAGATTCCAGATCACCACCGGGCCAGGCGGGTTGCGCTTGGGGCCGAGGGCGGTCGGGTGGGCGAGTTCCTGCATGTATTGGGAGATACGGAACATGTCTTTCTCCTAGGAGCCGATGCGCAGCCCGGTTTTTTTGAGTATCCGCGTGCTGTAGAGAATGTCGGTTCCGCGGCTCGCCTGGCCCAGCACGTCTGCGATCAATCGGGCTTTCGCCTCCACCTCTTGCCGCGTTTTTCCGTGCACCATCGCGAACAGGTTATAGGGCCATTCGGGCAGATGCCGCGGGCGCTGGTAGCAGTGGCTGACGCATTCGAGTTGGCCGACGCGTTCGCCCAGTTCATCGATGCGATCGTCGGCGACGTCCCACACCGTCATGCCGTTGGCGCGATAGCCGAGCGCGTAGTGATTCGGCACCGCGCCGATGCGGCGAATGATGCCCAGGTCGAGCATACGCTGCATGCGCTGCATCACGTCTGCGGCTTCCACGCCCAGCTGTTCAGCGATGGCGTGATAGGGACGCGGCGTCAGCGGCAGCCCGGCCTGCGTCGCCTGGATGATGCGGCGGTCGGTATCGTCGAGCGGTCTGAACTCGTTGGGTGCGTTCATACGTGCAGTTTCAGTTCCACGAAATACTCGCGAATCTTCGGCATGTTGTAGACCGCATAGCCGGATTCGCGCTCGATGCGGGCGATCGTTTCCTGCTGCGCCTGCGGTGTTTCGGTGGCGAGCACGAACCACATGTTGAGGCGGTGGTTGCGTTCGTAGTTGTGCGCTACCTCGGGCTGGTCGTTGACGATGTTTGTCACCCGTTCGTAGTCTTCCGGGCGGATTTCCATCGCAGCGAGGCTCAGCGCGCCGCCCATCTGCGCAGCATGGTACATCGGGCCGAAACGTGACAGCAGGCCGCGCTGCAGCAGGCTCTCGATGCGGGCAATGACGCTTGCTTCATCGCTGCCGACCCTGTCCGCCACCTCGGCATACGGGCGTTCGCAAATTGGAAAGCCGCCTTGCAGGGTGTTGATGAGGGCGCGGTCGAGGTCGTCCATCACGCCACCGCTTCTACTTTCGGCTGCGCTTCGACATAGCGCGCGGCGGTCTGCTTGAAGCGCTGCCTGCTGAACAGGATTTCGCACGGGAAGCCGGTCAGCCCGCACTGCGCCCGCAGATGCTCGAGGTGTTCCAGCACGGCGCCTCGATCCTTGCCGTGGATCATGCAGAACAGGTTGTAGGGCCAGTCCGGCAGGCGGCGCGGCCGCTGGTAGCAGAGATTGACCAGACCCGATGCGCCGATACAGCGCCCCACTTCGTCGACTTGCTCGTCCGGAATATTCAACACCACCATGGCGTTGGCGCGAAAACCCAGCTCGTGATGGCGGACGACAATGCCGAGGCGTTTGATGATGCCGTGATCGAGCAGTCGCGCGAGCCGACTCAGCACATCGGCTTCGGAGGTGCCGATGAGCGCGCCGACGGCCGCGTAGGGGCGCACGACCAGCGGCAGGCCTTCCTGAATCGCCTCGACCAGGGCGTAGTCGAGGGTGTCGAGTTCGAGTGCGCGCGGCGTGGCCGCCTTGTGCCGATTCCGGCCCGCCATGCCGACGGCGGGACGCAGATCGAAGCCGAGGTCAATGTGATAGTCCTGCACCATCGGCAGCCGCATGACCGGAAGCCCGGTCTGCTGTTCGATGTCGTGCAGTACGCGCTCCAGATGGGCCGGGTTCGTGGCGATCGCGACGAACCAGAGGTTGAAGCGGTATTCGCGTTCGTAGTTGTGGTTGATTTCCGGGTAGGCGTTGACCTGTTGCGCCACGTCGGCGAGCCGTTCTTTCGGGACGGCCATCGCGGCCAGCGTGCTGACGCCGATGCGGTTGGGGCAGAACACCGCGCCCACGCGGCTGATCACGCCTTCTCGCGTGAGACGGCGCAGGGTCTCGAGGACCTCCTCGACGCCGAGGCCCAGCCGGCGGGAGATGACGTCGAAGGGCGCGGAGACGAGCGGAAATCCGCGCTGGAAATCGTTGAGCAGGTTGAGTTGAAGGTCGCTCATAGTCCGGTCCTGTGGGCACGCACGGTGAAAAATATGCCGCTCGGACTCTCAACAGGCAGGGTACCGATGCGGGCGAACGAATCCGGGTCGTAGATCTCGACACGGTTTTCATCGCGCAGCGAAAGCCATACCTGCTCGCCGCGCGGAGAAAACTCGATGTGCAGCACGCCTTTTCCCGGCGTAAGCGTCTGCACGATGCGGCGCGTGGGAAGGTCGAGGACCTGCACCGTGTCGTTATTGGGGAAGGCGAAATTGAGCCATACCTCGCGTCCGCCGGGGCGCGCCACGGCGAACACCACCTGGCCCGCCACCGGGATGCGCGCGACTTCCTTCCAGCTGTTTTGGTCCGCGATGATGACCTCGTGCTTACCGACCGCCGGCAACACGATCTGGCTGCCGGTGGAGGCCCAGCCTTCCAGATGCGGCATTTTGTAGACAGGCAGTTTCTCGCCGTGACGGCCGAATTCGACCAGCACGCGAGCGACCCCTGCATCGAGGTTCCACAGATCGAGCAGGGCCACGCCGTCCTCGCCGAACAGCCCGGCCGCGTAGTGACGGCCGTCCGAGGTGATCATGCCGTCGTAGGGTTCCTTACCGATGCCGGTGAATTTGCGCAGGACCGGCTGGCTCGGGTCATGCATGTCCGCGACCCAGATTTCGCCCGCGTCATACAGGCTGAACACGAACCGCTGGCCCGGCGCGTCAACCAGCCCGACGACCTTGGAGCGTTTGCCGTTACTGCCGACAGCGGGAATGTCGGCGACGAGCGCAAGCGTACCCGCGTCGAATACCTTGACGCCGCCGGGTTCGTAGTTTGCGACGGCAACCAGTCTGCCGTCGGCCGAAATGGCGCCGCCGATGCTGTTGCCACCCTGAATGATTCGGCGATCGATACGCTGGGTCAGCAGATCGACCCTGGTCAAGCCGCCGTCGCGGCCGAATACGTAGGCGTAGCGCGCGTCGCGGGAGTAGCTGATCGAGGCGTGGGACAGATCGCCGAGGCCGTCCACTCTCGCCAGGCTGGTGCGGTGGGTGGTGTCGACTATCTGCACGCTCCCCGTGGCGCGTTCGACCACCACGCCGAGGTCGCCCGTGCCGCGCAGATTCGGACTGGCGCAGCCGGACAGCACGCCGAGGGCAAGCACGAGAAGCACGGGCATCCTAGCGCGCATCGGGGAACCCTTTTTGCAGATTGTCTACGATCCAGTCCGCTTCGGACTCGGACAGGAAATTCTTCCATGGCGGCATCGGCGTGCCGGGGCGGCCATGAAGAATCGTGCTCACCAGCGAGCTAGCCGGTTTGTCTCTCAGTGTCTGGGGTGTGAGTGCGGGGCCGAGGCCGCCGCGAAGTTCCATGCCGTGGCAGGAGCCACAGTCCTGGCGCACCAGGCGTACGAGTTCGTTTTGCCGCTGCGGATCGAGAGGGGGCGAATTGGCGAAAGCGCTGCTGAAGGCCATACCGATCACCATTCCCGCTGTCGTCAGAATTCGCATGTTCTTGTATCCGTCGTGAGAAATCGGCGGGGCAATGCCCCGCCTCATCTGCTTAGTACACGTCGTGCTGCGTGTTGTAGACGTTGAATTTGCCGGTCGGTGTAATCAGGCGCTTGTCCTTGATTACAGTCTTGAGCTTGCGCGTCTTGTCATCCATGACCACGATGGCCGATTCCTGGGTGGCGCCGTTCCAGACCGAGAACCACACTTCGTCGCCCGCCTTGTTGTACTCCGGCTGCACGACGCGCTTCGGACCTTCGCCCAGCTTGGCCAGATCGGCGATGTTCACCACCAGCGGCGCCTTGTCCAGATTGGCGATGTCAAAGATAGCGACCGACTGGCTGATCCCGGCATCCGGGTTGAGCGTGCTGTCCACCCACAGATTCTTCGACTTCGGATGGGTCTTGATGAACAGCGAACCACTGCCGAGGCCCTTCAGCGAACGCACGACCTTCCACGCGTTGGCCTTGTGGTTCTTGGGATCGGTGCCGATCACGGCGATGCTGTCGTCGCCGAGGTGACCCGTCGCCCACACCGGCCCGAATTTCGGATCAACGAAGTTCGCTCCGCGACCCGGGTGCGGGATTTTGCCCACGTCAACCAAGGCCTCGAGTTCCTGGTCCTTGGAATCGACGACCGCGATCTTGTTGGATGCATTGGCAGCCGACATGAAGTAGCGGTGCGAGGAGTCCCAGCCACCGTCGTGGAGGAAGCGCGCGGCTTCGACCTCGGTGATCTTCAGGTTGTTGATGTCCTCGTAGTTGACCATCATGATCTTGCCGGTTTCCTTGACGTTGATGATGAACTCCGGGTGCTCATGCGAGGCGATGATCGCCGCCACACGGGGTTCCGGATGGTATTCCTGGGTGTCCACCGTCATGCCACGCGTCGCGACGATCTTCTTCGGCTCGAGGGTGTCGCCATCCATGATCACGAACTGCGGCGGCCAGTAGGTCCCGGCGATCGCGTACTTGTCCTCGTAACCCTTGAACTTCGAGGTCTCGACCGAACGCGCCTCCATTCCGACCTTGATCTCGGCAACAACGGCCGGCTTTTCCATCCACAGATCGATCAGATCGATCTTGGCATCGCGGCCGATGACAAAGAGGTAGCGTCCGGAAGCCGACATGCGCGAGATGTGCACGGCGTAGCCGGTTTCGATCGTCGAGATGATCTTCTTGCTCGCGCCGTCGATCAACGCGATCTTGCCGTCGTCACGCAGGGTCACGGAGAACAGGTTCTCCAGATCCAGATTGTTCATCTTTTTCTTCGGACGCTTCTCGGGCGGCACCTTCAGTTTCCAGGTCGCCTTCATTTCGGCCATGCCGAATTCGGGAGGCGTCGGCGGCTCGTGCTGCAGGAAGCGCGCCATAAGGTCGACTTCCTGTTCGTTCAGCACGCCGGAGGTGCCCCAGTTCGGCATGCCGCCGGGCGAACCGTAGTTGATGAAGACCTTCAGGTAGTCGGTGCCGCGCGGCAGGGTGATATCTGGGGTGAGCGGCTTGCCAGTGGCGCCCTTGCGCAGGACGCCGTGACAGCCGGCACAGCGCTCGAAATAGATTTGCTTGGCGCGGGTGAATTCGGCCGCAGTGAGCGCCGGGGCCTTCGGTGTCACGACATCCTGCGTTTCTTCCCCCTTCATGGAAGAAGGCGATCCCTTGTAGCGCAGCTCGGGATCGACCGTCCCGGGGTGACCGGAAGCGGGTGCATCCGCCGCAAGGGTAACTTGTGCAGTGCACATAACGACAATGCTGGCAGCCAGAATGGTCAACCTGATATTCATCTCTATTTCTCCCTAGTAAAAAGTAAAGAACCTGCCTACCACGATTTCAGGTTAAACATTCGTTCGCATGTGCGCCTTGATTTAGATCAAAGGACTGCCTTGCAACCCGAGCAGGGACTTTGTGCATCCCCGGTGCATTCACCAAGACTGGGTTTGACCGTGATGGAGATGATTCCCGGGCATGCTTCGTCAATCACCCCTTTTTCCACACCGGCCTGTTCGCGTACCCGATTGACCCGCTGTTCACGCCGTCTGCGCTTCTCGACCAGTGGCGGGCACTTGTAATTGTTGTAGTAGGTAATCTGGCAATCGAGGCAATGGTGGCATTCGTTCACCACGATTTCTCCCGTCGGCCGGATAGCCTGGACTTCGCATTCCACGGCACAGACCTGGCAGGGTTTGCCGCATTCCTTGCGCCGACGCAGCCATTCGAAGGAGTGGAAGCGGCCGGGAATGACGAGCGCGGCGCCCAGCGGGCAGATGTATTTGCAGTAGAACTTGCGGTTCAGGGCGGAGAGGAGGAGCACACCCAAGGCAAAGGCCACGAAGCCCCACTCACGCTGAAAGCGCAAGGTGATCGCAGTCTTGAATGGCTCGATCTCGGCCACGCGGATCGCCGTATCCATGGACTGCAGGGACAGCCCGAACAGCATCAGCAGAATCACGACCTTGAGCGCGAGCATGCGTTCATGCACCACATAGGGAATTTCGAAGGACGGTATCCTGAGCTTGCGCGCAAGCTGGTACGTAAGCTCCTGCAAGGCGCCGAACGGGCACAGCCAGCCACAGTAAACGCCACGCCCCCATAGCAGCAGGGTGACTGCGACGAAAGACCACAGGATGAACAGCATCGGATCGATGAGGAAGATATCCCAGCTGAACTGGTGGGTAACCGCCTGCACGAAGGTCAGCACGTTGATGATGGACAGCTGGCCCAGCCCGTACCAGCCGATGAAGAACAGGGTGTAGACCAGGAAGCCGAGCCGCACCCGGTGAAGCAATGAGGGACGGCGCGCCAGGTAGTCCTGAAACAGCAGGATGCCGGTGAGCAGAACCAGCCCCGGAACAAGCAATGCGATTTCCAGCTTGCGCATCTGCCAGAGGGCATGCCATAGAGGCTCCCCATCTTCGGCGACCGCGTTGAAGACGGGAGCGCCAGACGGGGAGGCCGACGGCTGCGCCATAGCGGGTGGAGAAGTCGCTGCGCGGGCCAGGGCCGGCCTGGCGGGTGCTGACAGGATCGCCTTGACGGGAGAGGGTGCCGTGGCTGCCGGTCTCGCTGGCGTCGCCGTAGCGGGTGGCGGCAGCGCCGTTGCGGCCGGTGTTGCCAGAGAAGAGGGCGGCGGTGCTGCGGCCTGTAGTGGATGAATGCCGCGAGACTCGGTCACCATCCTGACGGCACGGGTAATGGTGGCGTTAATGACCATGGTCGAGATGGTGGCGCCGGTAATGGCATCGACGGTGGCATAACCTTCACGTTGTGCACCGACGAGGATGCGGCCGTCTGCCGGCTTGTCGCGGTACTGATCGACAAACTTTGCCAGCCGTTCTTCCCGGATGCCTGCCGCGAGAATCGGTTCCTTATGCTGAACGATACGCGCACCGGCGATGCGCCCACGGGTGTCGATCCCGACCAGGACATTGACCGGGCTTCCCGAATAGGCAGGAATGCGCACCATGTCCGCAGTCAAAAAGGCGTAGCCGATCAGTTCGTCGTTCGCATAAACGGCGCTGGCGAGCGGGTCGCCTTCGGGTTCGCCAAAGCGGTCGGCGGCAGTAAACAGGTCGTGTACCTGGGGATAGGCTGCGGCAATATCCGCGCGACTTGACGATATTGCGCCGAATATCAGCATCAGGCAGAAAAACACGGTCCAGACGATGCCCGGGTAACGCTGATCGATCAGTGTGTTCACCCTGCCTGATGGGGCTGCAAATGGACTGCTGTATCTGCAGCGCCAGCGTGGGAGCGGGGCGCCCCGCGACTCGATGCGCTCGCATGCTCCCTGACGCGTCTTGCCGCAACTGCCCGAAGAAATGTATAGCCCACGATCATGAATAGTCAATGTTGTAGCCGCCGGCAGCAAGGGGATGCCGTAATCCAAACCGAAAACGGCTCATGTTCCCTCTGCGCAGGGCGCGACGCCTTGATATAGGTCAACCGGATGACCTTATACTCTGCCCCATGAATTTGGACCCGGCAGACATTCAACACCTCAAGGACGGCTATCTGCTGGCAGCGCTGTCGGCTTCGGAACTCGAAGGTGTGCTGGTACACGCCAGGGTGCGTACCTTGATCCCGGGCGAACCGCTGTTCGACCAGGGCGATCCGTGCACGGATTTTTTCTTTGTCCTGACGGGAACCATCAAGCTGTGTCGCATGGCGCCAAGCGGCGAAGAAAAGGTAATGGACCTGATTCGGTCCGGATATTTTTTCGCCGAAGCGGCGATGTTCATGAACGGCTGCTACCCGATCAACGCCTGCAGCATCGAGGCAACCCGGCTGGTGGCGCTGGATAGCCGGCATTTCATCGGGCTGGTGAAAAACAATGCAGATCTGTGCCTGCGGCTTTTATCGAAAATGAGCCAGCGCATGCATGGGATGATCAACGAGATCGACCGATTGTCCCTGCACAGCGGTGCCCAGCGGGTGATTGGCTACCTGCTTGAGCAGTTGCCGGGAGGGGACGCAGCAGCATCCAGTGTGCGGCTGTCGGTGCCCAAGCATGTCATCGCGTCGCGTCTGGGTATCCAGCCGGAAACCCTGTCTCGGGTTCTCGCCAAACTACGCGGCCAGCAACTGATCGAGGTTCATGACGACATGATCGTGCTCAACGATGTGGACGCGTTGCGACGCCTATGCTGAACTGCGGGATGGCATGTGCCGACGTGGCAGCAACGCCGCCCGTATCAGCCCCGCCCTGTTTCGACTAGTCGCTCAAGCAGCCCCACCAGGGCCTGCCCTGACGTTGCATCGCCAGCCAGAAGATGCCTTATGCTTATTCCGCGTGCCTCGCACGCAGCCGTATCGACCGCGGCAGGCCCGGTCACGACGATGATCTTGAGCTTGTGAAGCTGGCCGATCGTTTCGGCATCGAGCGGACACGCATGGGTGATCGCAATGGTCGCCCAGAAAAGCCGCGGCACGATGTCGGCTGCGTCCGAATCGGGATACTCGCTCCAGTTGTGCTCGAAGCTCGGGATCGGCAGGTCGTCGGAGGTAAGCGCGGCGCGGTCGAGGAAAACGACGCGTTCCTTGAAGCTCACTTGGTGTCGCCCACCAGCCGTTCGAGCGCGCGCATGATGGCGGACGAATCGAGCTCGCTGTCGCCCGCACCCATCAGTGCGTTCATCTGCTGCGCGATGAGCGCAGCGCCGGGCAGCGGCGTGGCGGTTTCCTGCGCGTTGTCCATGACGATGGCCATGTCCTTGTGGTGCAGTTTGACCTTGAAGCCTGGCTTGTAGTTGGAGTCGAGCATGCGCTGGCCGTGGACTTCGAGGATGCGGCTGCCGGCGAAGCCGCCCAGCAGCGCTTCGCGCATCTTAGCCGGATCGACGCCGTTGCGGCGTGCCAGCAGGATGGCTTCGGCGACGCCCTCGAAGGTGAGGCCGACGACGACCTGGTTGCAGCATTTGACGACTTGGCCGGCACCGTGGCCGCCGACGTGGACGATGTTCTTGCCGAGTGCCTCGAACAGCGGGCGCACCCGCTCAAAGATGGGCGCTTCGCCGCCAACCATGATCGACAGCGTGCCTTCGCGCGCCGCAACTTCGCCGCCGGATACCGGGGCGTCGAGCATATGCACGCCGCGTTCGGCCAGCGCGGCGGCGATGCGGCGGGTGGCGGCAGGCGACACGGTGCTCATGTCGACGATGGTGTGGCCGGGTTTGGCGCCGTGGATCAGGCCGCGATCGCCAAAGATGATCTGTTCGACGTCGGTGGTGTCGGAGACAACGCGGCCGTAAACAAATAATTGATGGCCTGCGCGCAACAGGTTTTCCGCCATGGGGCGGCCCATGATGCCGCTGCCGATAAATCCGATTTTCATGATGCAAGCCCTTTCACGACGACCAACCAGAATGGCAGCGTAACCAATCCCGCCAGCGTTGACCAGCCCATGATCAGCCCGGCCAGCCGGGTATCCAGACCAAAGCGATCGGCCAGTGCAATGACCATCACCATGGTCGGCATGGCCGCTTCCAGTACCCCTGCTTCGGCAGGCTCGGTCAACTTGCCCGGCAACGCCAGCGCAAGACCCAGCGCCAGCAGCGGCATCAGCACGAGCTTGATGACGAGCGACACAAACACGGCTTTTTGCGGCCGCAGGTCATGCCATGGAATGGTCAGGCCCAGCACGAACAGCATCAGCGGAATAGTCGGACTGCCAGCCCAGCGCGCGGCCTCAATCAACGGCGTCAGCGGCAGGCCGGACAGGTTGACCGCCAGCCCGGCGGCAAATCCCCACACCGGCGGCAGCCGGAGCCACATCGCAAGAAACGAGGCGCGCTCGGTGTGCTTGCCACAGCGAAAGGCAATCCACACGCCGATCGACCACGCCAGCGGCGTGGCGGCCAGCATGTCGGCAAAAAAGGGATAGCGCGCGCCGGGCTCGCCAAAAACGGTGGTGAGCAACGGGTAGCCAAAGAACAGCACGTTGCCGAACCCGGCGGTCAGCATGATGGTGCCGCGGGCCGGGTCCGACAGACCCCGCCCGAGCGGGGTGGCGTACAGCGCCAGCGCGGCGAGGCCAAGGCCGGCCAGCGTGGCCACGCCCAGAATCAGCGGCACCTGCAGGAGGCTCAAGTCGACGGTGGCGGCTGCGCCGGCTGCAAAAAACAGCATCGGCGCAAAAAAATTCAGTACCAGCCGGTTGATTTCACCCCGCAGGCCGACGATGGAAATGCCGCTTTGCCAGCGCGGCCAGATGCCGCCGGCCGCGATCAGCAAAGCCAGCGGCAGCAGGGTTTTAAGCAGCAGTTGCTGCGCGAGTTCGGGGGACATGCGGAAAACAGGCGGGAGCGGGGGCGTTCATCATAACGCCGCCCCCGGACTGCGGACGTCAACCGCAGTCCGTGCAAACAAGATTCAGGTGCGAGAAGCGCCCAGGTGACGGCTGTCTGCGCGATGCGACGGGCTGCTGGACTCGAGCCATTGCTTGATCCGGGCCGCGTCGCCGGCACGACGGTTGGAACCCGTCGCATCCAGCAGCACGATGATGACATCGCGCTCGGCCACCTGCGCCTGCATCACCAGGCAATGGCCGGCTTCGTTGATGAAGCCTGTTTTCGACAGCCCGATATTCCAGTCATCCATGCGCGTCAGGCGGTTGGTGTTGTTGAACGCCACGCTGCGGTAATAGACCCTGGGTTGCTGGCGCTTTTTCTGCACCACCACGCGCTGGCCGTCGAGGTTGTAATGGCCCGTGGTGCTGATGTGACGGATCTCGGGGAAGTTCTGGTGCGCGTAGTCAGCCAGTTTGTCGCTCGACAGACCCGTCGGTTCGACATATACCGTATCCTTCATTCCCAGCATGCGTGCCGTGCGGTTCATGGTGGCGACAAAGCGCTCCAGCCCGCCGGGATAGCTGCGTCCCAATGCATGCGCCGCGCGATTATCCGAAGCAATCAGCGCCAGATGCAACAATTGGCCCCGGGTATAGCTCGAGCCTACAGCCAGGCGCGAACCGGTTCCCTTGAGCGTGTCGCGGTCTTCATCGGTCAGGGTGATGCTTTCCTCCATCGGCAACCCGGCATTGAGCACCAGCATCGCTGTCATCAACTTGGTGATCGAGGCGATCGGCGTCTGCATGCTGGCATTTTTCGCCAGCAAGGGCTGGCCGCTGGCCTGGTCGAAAACCAGGACCGATTGCGCAGACAGCTCCGGCATTGCGGTGAGATAAACCGATTCCGCAGGCTTAACCGACACGCTTGCCGCGCCCGGCTGGCTCCATTGCAGGGACGCCTGCCCATCAAATGCGGCGCCGCCGGTGCTTGCGCCCAACAAAATCAATCCGGCCAGAACAGTTTTCATAGGAATTCGCTTTAATCAGAGCTGCGGAAAGTCGCGCCGAACCACTTATACGGCCATTCAGTCTCGAACTTGAAAACAACAGTTCTCCTGCCAGACTGAAAAACATGCGCTCACAGATTGACGGTTTATCAAAAATGAATATATAAAGCAACCACATGCGAGAACTTCCGAATAAGTTACTAAAAAAATCGGAGCTAACGGTCTGTCTTTGTGCCCCCGGCATTGTCGCCGAAGCACTGGAGCATTTGATGCGCGGCGACATTGCGCAGACCGAGTTTGCCGCCTGCGTCCGTTGCGACCCCGTGATCGCACTGCGCCTGCGCCTGCTGCCTGCCGATGTGACCGCCCAGCCGGATTTGCTGCGGGCGCTGCTGCTCGCAGCGCCGGTCGCAAAAGGCGCGGCGCAGGTGAGCTATTCGGCAAACTGGCGGCAATCGGTCAGCGTGGCCCACCTAGCCCAGGCGCTCGCCCTTCGTGCGGGCATCGCCGATGCCGAGGCCGCCTGGACCGCCGGGCTTGCCCACAATCTGGGCAACTACCTCGAGTCTGCCGCCCTCGGGGCGCCCTCGCTCATGCAAACGCGCCCCAGCGACTATCTGTCTGAAATCGACCCGAACGGCTGGCTGAGCGACGCTGCGCGCTTTCATGCCGAGCCCCTGGCGCGCGGGCGGGCGGCGCATCCGCTGGTGCGCGTCGTTCAGCTGGCCTATCAGCTGATGGCCCGCGCCGATGCGGTGGACAGCGTGGATGTGCGCGCGGCGCTCGCCGCCCTGCAGATGGGGGCTGGCGAAGCCGCCCAGCTGCTGGCCGACACGCAGATGCAGACGCGTCAGCTGGCCTTGCGCTTCGGCCTGCCCGATGTGCCGTCCGCCAGCCAGAGCGCAGGATTTGACCGCCTGGCGCAGCTGTATGCCGGCCAGGCCGCACAGTCGGCGATCAACAGCTATTTTCGCTATGCCAAACGCGAAATGCCGCCGTTTTCCCTGCTGCAGGACACGCTGCAAGCCCTGTTCGGGATCGAGCGCATCTGTCTGTTTGTTCCCGCTGCCGACGGCCATTTGCGGGCCAGCGCATTGCTCCCGACTGCGCCCGGGCTGAACGCTCTGGCTATCCCGCTCGACGATGGACATTCGGCACTGCCCCGCTCGCTGGTGCGCAGCGCGCCCCAACAGTTCGAGTGCGGCGCGACGGATGGTGCGCTGGTCGACGAGCAGATCGCGCGCCTGCTCGGGGTGTCGCGGCTGCTCTGCCAGCCGCTGATGCTGAACGATGGCCAGACCGGCGTGCTGGTCGCAGGCGACGCGAACCCCGAGCTGGCCATGTCCGCGTTGTGGCGCTTTATCGTGGCCGAATACACAGAAACCCTGCGTCCCCGCATGGCCCCGCCCACTCCTGCGCCCAGGGTGATCATTCCCCCGCAGCCTGTCGCACCGCCTGCGGCAAGCGATGACATCCCCCGCGAACGCGCCCGTCGCGCCGTGCACGAAGTCGCCAATCCGCTCACCATCATGCGCAACTACGTCAACCTGCTGTCCGACAAGCTGGGTGCGGACTCCGCGGTGCAGCGCGACCTCGGCATCATCGGCGACGAAATCGAGCGCGTTGCGCGCATCGTGCGCGGCATCACCGCCGCCGACGACATGCCAGAACCCGCGCCTGCTGCCGAACTTGAACTGGTCTCGGTCAACAGCATCATTTCCGAACTGGTGCGGATGTCGCTGGGCACCCTGTTCACGCCGAACAACGTCAGCGTGCAGATCGACCTCAACCCCGAAGTGCCGCCGATGCCGCTGCAGAAAGACGCGCTGAAGCAGGTGCTGTTCAACCTGGCGAAAAATGCGGTGGAGGCCATGACCGCGGGTGGCCATCTGAAATTCAGTTCGCGCCTGATCGAAACGAACGGCAAGCGCGAAATCGAAATCGAAATCGCCGACACCGGCCCCGGCCTGCCTGCCGCCGTCGCCGCGCACCTGTTCGAGCCCCTGACCAGCGCAAAAGGCGGCGACCACGCAGGCCTTGGCCTCAACATCAGCCACAGCCTGATCGAGCGCATGAGCGGCCAGCTCAGCTGTGAAAGCGGCCCGCACGGCACCCATTTCTTCATCCGTCTGCCTACCCTGCAAACCGGCCAGACAACCCTCACCACAACGCGCTACGGGTCGATGTAACCCGCGCTCCGGAGAACTTCAAACATGTCCAGCAACCCCATCGACTCCCCGCCAACCGCCCATTCGGTCAGCCCCTTTCCGGTGCACTCCCGCCTGCTGCTGGTCGACGACGAACCGCTGATCCTGGAGGGACTGTCCCGCCTGCTGACCGCACGCAATTACGACGTGGTGACCGCCAATGGCGGCCGCGCCGCCCTGGTCGCCATCGGCAAACAGCAGTTCGACGTGATCCTGCTCGACCTCGGCATGCCCGACCTCAACGGCAACGAAGTGTTGCGCTTCATCGCCGATCGCGGCATCGACACGCCGGTCATCGTGGTGTCGGGTGAAAGCGCGATCGATGCCGCCATCCGCGCGCTGCGCGGCGGTGCGACCGATTTCGTGCGCAAACCCTACGAACCCGAAGAACTGCTGCGCCGCATCGACAACACGCTGATCCAGCGGCGCCTGGAACGTGAAAACAACCATATCCTGCAGCGCCTGCAGCAGTCGGAAAAATGGCATCGTTTTCTGGTCAACAGCTCGCCCGATTTCATTTACACACTGGACGTCGAAGGCCGCTTCACGTTCGTCAATGATCGGGTCGAAAGCCTGCTCGGCTACCGCCGCGACGACCTGCTGGGCCAGCACTACAGCCTGCTGGTGCACGAAGACGACCTCGGCCGCGCCGAACATATTTTCAACGAACGGCGTGCCGGCGACCGCAGCGTGCGCAACCAGGAAATTCGTCTCAAGTGCAACCCCGGCATGCGCCGCCCGCGTCTGATGAACGGATTGTGCAAATCGGTCGAGCTCACTGCCACCGGCATGTACGACGAGCAGGCCAGCGCCTTCGAGCAACGCTTCATCGGCAGCTACGGCGTCGCCAAGGACGTCACCGAGCGCAAGCAGGCCGAAGAAACCGTGCATTACCAGGCCTACCACGACCTGCTCACCGGTCTGCCCAACCGCGCGCTGTTCCGCGACCATCTCGGCCTCATGCTGGCGCAGGCCAGGCGCAACCAGCAGCCGCTGGCGGTGCTGAGCCTCGACCTCGATCACTTCAAGGTCATCAACGACTCGCTCGGCCACACCGTCGGCGACGAACTGCTGCTCGCCGTCAGCGCGCGGCTGCGTCAATGCCTGCGCGAAGGCGACACCCTGGCGCGGTTGGGCGGCGACGAATTCGCCGTGCTGCTGCCGACGCTGGTCTCGCGCAGCGACGTCGAACACATCTGCCGCAAGATCACCCAGGCCCTGTCGAAGCCGGTGCACGTCAAAGGCCACGA
This sequence comes from Hydrogenophilales bacterium 16-61-112, assembly GCA_002257045.1. Classification (GTDB taxonomy): domain Bacteria; phylum Pseudomonadota; class Gammaproteobacteria; order Burkholderiales; family Thiobacillaceae; genus Thiobacillus. The sequence continues at coordinate 29,662 of NCHD01000016.1, forward strand.
GGTTTACATATCCGTCAGCATCGGCGCCTGCGTGACGCCGGAAGACGGCGAAATGATCGACAGCCTGATCCGTCAGGCCGAAATTGCCATGTACCAGGCCAAGTCCCGCGGCCGCAGCCGCCTGCAGTTCTGGGAGTCCGGCATGCAGGCGCCTTATTCGGAACGCATGCAGATCGAGGCAGACCTGCGCCGCGCCCTGGTGCACAACGAGTTTGTCCTGTTCTATCAGCCCCAGGTCGACGCCCTGAGCGGCGAAGTACGCGGCTTCGAGGCCCTGCTGCGCTGGTGGCACCCGCAACGTGGCATGCTCTCCCCCGGCGAATTCATCCCGGTGGCTGAAGAAGCCGGCATCATTGTGCCCATCGGCGACTGGGTGTTGAATCAGACCTGCGCGCAAATTGCCGCGTGGCGCGCCGCCGGATTGCCGCCGGTGCGCGTGTCGATAAACATCTCGGCGCGACAGCTTGAAACCCCCGATTTCGTGGAAACCGTCATGCGCGCCCTGCAGGTGTATTCGCTCGACGGCAAGCAGCTCGAGCTGGAAATCACCGAAAGCCTGCTGATGCGGGATTTCGAGTCCAACGCCATCAAGCTCGGACGGCTCTCCGCCAGCGGTATCCGCCTCGCCATCGACGACTTCGGCACCGGCTACAGCTCGTTCAAATACCTGTCGCGCTTTCCGATCCACACCCTCAAGATCGACCAGTCCTTCATCCAGGAACTCGACCGCGAGGAAAACGTCTCCATCGTCAACGCCATGGTCGCCATGGGGCGCGGCATGCATCTCAACGTCATCGCCGAAGGCGTGGAAAGCGAAGCCCAGCTGCTGCGCCTGCAGCAAATGCAGTGTCACGAAATACAGGGCTATTACTACAGCCCCCCGGTTTCTGCCCACGAAGCGTCCGAGCTGTTAAGCCATTCCATGCGGGGGTTTGCCCGCGGCGACAGGCTGGCTACGGGATAAGCGCCCCGCTCCCTGTTTAAAACGCAGGCAAAAACAGAATCTTGGTGGCCAGGGGCGGAATCGAACCGTCGACAAGCCGATTTTCAATTGCCGTAACTAGTTGTTTTTGTAGATAATGTGCCTGCCAGTGTTTGCCAACACTGGCTAGTGACCTTCATTTTTGTCACAGCAATGACGCTTCATCAGATCCTTCCTGGCATCTAAATCTGTCTGCGAGGGCACTAGGCTAAGATGGAAGCCGGAGGTGAAAGATGCCCGTTTTTCCAAAGCCCAAGTTTGCCTTTGAATACGAACTAAGCGCTGAGATTGATCGCCTGCGCAAGCACAAGAAAACCCGCGCTATTCCAAAACGCGAACAAGGCAAGCTGCTGGTAGCCACTTGGAATATTGCGAACCTTGGTGCACAGGCTCGACGTGATCAAGACCTGTCAGTGATCGCTGAGGTTGTGAACTGGTTCGACGTTGTTGCTGTTCAAGAATGTCGCGAAAACTTTGGCGATCTGTTCGACATACACAACAAGCTCCCAAAATCATACCGCGTCATCATGTCAGACGCATCGGGTAATAACGAACGGATGGCATTCCTTTATGACAGCAAGAAGCTGACCGTTCTTGAGGAGGTTGGCGAGATCGCTTTCCCGCCCTCTCGTTATAAATCGATCAAGCTTCCGGGAATTAACGCTCAATTCAATGGGTTTGACCGTACGCCCTATCTGGCGGCGTTTTCAGTAGGCGACACTTCCTTGATGCTCGTGAATGTCCATCTGTTCTACGGGGACGAAAAACCAGCATCAATTGAGCGTCGGTCATTAGAGACATTTGCAGTGGCCAAGTGGGCAGACTTGAGAAAGAAGAGTCGGTACTCTTTCACACGTGAGCTATTGGCTCTTGGTGATTTCAACATGCCGAAATGCGAGCCTGGTGATCCGATCTATAAGGCCTTAACGAAACTGGGCCTTGAACTCCCGGAGCATTCAACTCAAATTGCCTCAAGTATTAGTACTGACGCCAACTACGATCAGATCGCCTTTTTCCCTGAGACGTCACAGAACCGCTTCACAGGGCTGAAGGGCGTGTTTGACTATGATGCTGCTCTCTTTCCTGATCTCTGGAAGGACGGAACTAACCAGAAGAACTTCAAGGCCTATTTGCGTTACTACGTATCTGACCACCGTCCTATGTGGGTGCAGTTATCGATCTAGTCGCCATTGGTTGTCCCTGCGTCGACGGTCAAACAGCGGCAATCAATATTGAGCGTATAGCAGCGGTCGCATCGCGGATTGAGTCCGTACCGAAGGAAAACGTGATCGAGTTGTCACGTTTCTGTCACGGTGCCACCAAATAAAAACGGCCCACATTGCTGTGAGCCGTTATGGATACTGGTGGCCAGGGGCGGAATCGAACCGTCGACACGCGGATTTTCAATCCGCTGCTCTACCGACTGAGCTACCTGGCCGTTTTAAGTTTTTTGCGTCTGTCGCCAGTCGCAAGGCGCGCCATTAGACCCCGAGCCGGGCGGCAAGTCAACCCGCAACCAATGCCGGCGTGTAGCGTGCTTCGATCCGGCATGCAGCTATCCTGTGGCGGCAAGAAAAGCGTGACCGTCCCGTGTTGCGTTCACCTAAGATGCAGCATGGCCTCTACGCTTACGCTCCCGATCGCCAGTAGCTTGCTGCACGCCACCTCGAGACCCTGCGCTCGCACGCCCCTTTCGCCACCATGGAAGAAGCGGATATGGCGTGGCTGATCGCGCCTGTCGGTTGCGTATTTCCCGCAGGATACGGCTCTGCTTGAGGCTGGCGATCAGCCTGCGGATACCCTTTTCATCATCAAGCAAGGCGTGATCGAAGCTGAAGCGCCAGACAGCCGGGGCTCGCGCTTGCTGCAGCTCAGCGGCGGTGAAATGTTCCCGCTGGGCGCTTTGCTCGCCGAGCGCGCCGTGGCGAATCGCTGCATCGCAACAGCGGACACTTTTGCTATCGCCTGACTGCCGCCGACTTTCATGGCTTGCTTGGACGCAGCCGGGCGGTCAACGATTTTTGCACGCGACGCATCGCCAGCCTGCTGGAAGCGTCGCAGCGGGCGGTGCAGTCCGACTATGCGCTGGCTCAGGTTGATGAAAACCGCTTTTCACGCCCGGTGCGCAGCCTGATTCGCCAGGCGCCACTGTCGGTCGGTCCCGACACCACCACTGGCCGAGACACTGGCGGCGATGAATACGCTGCGAGTGGGGTCGGTCGTGATTTGCGATGACGCGGCTCACCCGGCAGGCATTCTGACCCTGAAGGATGTGTTGCAGCGCGTGACGCTGGCCGGGATTCCCCTGACCACGCCGATTGCCACTGTGATGTCGGTCGATCCGGTCACGCTGAAAGACGCTGCACCGGTATCGGATGCCTTGCTGCTGATGTCCCGGCGAGGCATCCACCATCTGGCGCGGGTTGAAGGCGGGCGGTTGATTGGGGTGGTCTCGGAAAAAGACGTGTTTGCGCTGCGTCGCCTGTCCATGCGTGGCATCACCGGCGCCATCGTACGCGCCGAGGATCGGGCCAGCTTGCCTGCGCTGGCGCGGGACATCGGCGCGCTCGCCCACAACCTGCTGGCCCAGGGCATGGATGCGGAAAACCTGACTGCCATCCTCTCCGGCCTGAATGACAGACTGACGCAGCGGGTGATCGAACGGGAAAGCCGTGCAGCCAGGCTGCCCGATGTGCCGTGGTGCTGGCTGGCACTGCGTTACGAGGGCCGCATGGAACAGGCCTCGCCACCGACCAGGACAATGCGCTGATTTTTAAACGTGCCACGGAAGCGGAACAGTCAGCCTTGCTGGCGTTTGCAGAACGCGTGAACCAGCGGCTGGCGGTGTGTGGTTATCCGCTCTGTAAAGGTGGAATCATGGCCAGCAATCCGAAGTGGTGCCTGGGCGTGGAGGAATGGCGCGCCACGTTTGCCAACTGGATCCATCGGAGTGATGCGCCAGCACTCCTCCATGCCAGCATTTTTTTCGACTTTCGCCCGCTTTTTGGCGCACATGAATTGAGTGGCGCATTGCGCGAATGGTTGAACGACAACATCAAGGACAACCGGCTGTTTCTCAAATGCATGGCGGAGAACGCGCTCGCCAGTCGCCCGCCGCTCGGGCCGGTGCGCGATTTTGTGCTGTCGTCGGGCGGCGCGCAGGCGCACACCCTGAATCTCAAAATCAAAGGCATCACGCCGTTTGTCGATGCCGCCCGCATTTTTGCGCTGTATGCGGGTGTCAGCGAAACCGGCACGCTGGCGCGTCTCAGGGGGGCGGCCCGCACCTGGAAGATGGCAGCGGAAGAGGTGGAAGCCTGGGTGGCCGCTTTTCACTTCATCCAGTTGCTGCGGGTGCGCCATCAGCACGCGCAACCATCACGGGACGAGGTCGTCGGGAATCGCATCGATCCCGAGCAGCACAATGCGCTGGATCGCCGCATCCTGAAGGAAGCCTTCCGCCAGGGCCGCAAGCTACAGGCGGTGATAGCTCGATATTTCGAATATTGATCCGATTGCCCTGCGGGGTTTTGGCCTTGAGTGCTTTGTGCTTTCAGTTCTTGGGGTTTTTACGATATGTTGAGCGCCGGCCCTGGCTGCATCAGGGTGCAGGGCAACAAGAATGTTAATCCACCAAAGGAGGCTTCCCATGTCTGGCTCACAATTCGATTGGGCCGCGATCGATCAGGATCCGCGGTTCCAGGCGCTGCACAAGAAGAAAACCACTTTCCTATGGGGGCTGATGCTGTTCTCCATTGCGTATTACTTCCTGCTGCCAGTGGGTGCCGCCTATTTCCAGGATCTGTTCAAGATCAAGGTATGGGGACCCGTCAACGTGGGCATTCTGTTCGCACTGTCCGAATTTATCGTGGCCTGGGCCATCGCCGCCATTTACGCCCAGCGCGCCAACCGGCAATACGATGCCATGGCCGCAGAAATCGTGCGCGATGCCAAAAACATCGGTGGGAGCAAATAATGGAACGCCATACCCCTTTGTTCATGGGCACAGCGGCACTGCTTGCCTCCGGTCTGGCCTGTGCGGGCGCTGGCGCAGTGGCCGACGAGTACAAGTGGATGACCTTCGCGGTGTTCGGCGCGATCATCGCCATCACCATGTACATCACCTTCTGGGCGGCCAAGCAGACGCATACGACGTCTGAGTTCTATGCGGCCGGACGTTCGGTCACCGGCATCCAGAATGGCTGGGCGATCGCGGGTGACTACCTTTCCGCGGCGTCCTTCCTCGGTATTGCCGGCCTCATTTCGCTGTACGGCTATGACGGCTTCATGTATTCGGTAGGCTGGCTGGTGGCGTATATCACCGTGCTGCTGGTGATCGCCGAACCCTGCCGCAACATCGGCAAATACACGCTGGGCGACATCCTCGCTTTTCGCAATCACCCGAAGGCCTCCAAGACGGTTGCGGCGCTGTCCACCATCACCGTGTCCACTTTTTACCTGACCGCGCAGATGGTCGGCGGCGGCGTGCTGATCAAGACGCTCATCGGCATCGATTACTACGTCTCGGTGATCGGTGTCGGCGTACTGATGCTGGCCTACGTGGTATTTGGCGGCATGAAGGCCACTACCTGGGTGCAAATCATCAAGGCTGTGCTGCTGGTTACCGCGTCTATCCTGCTGGTGTTGATTACCTGGAGCCAGTACGGCTTCTCGTTGCCGGGTTTCCTTAACGCCGTGGTGAGCGATCCCAAGGTGCAGGCGCAGGTCGCCAAGCTGGTCGGCGATGCTGCCACCACCATGACGCCGCAGGAGCTTGGTCAGCGCTTCCTGGAGCCCGGTCTGTTCCTGAAAAGCCCGATCGACCAGATCTCCCTGGGCATGGCCCTGGTGCTGGGCACCGCCGGCATGCCGCACATCCTGATGCGTTTCTTCACCGTGCCGACGGCGCAGGCTGCTCGCACCTCGGTGCTGTGGGCGATGGGCATCATCGGCGGCTTCTATATGCTAACCCTGTTCCTTGGCATGGGCGCAGCCATCAATGTCGGCTCCAGTGTCATCTCGAACATGGATCCGGGCGGCAACATGGCCGCCCCCCTGCTGGCGCAGTACGCAGGCGGTGGCGCCGACTCTGTGCTGGGCAACCTGTTCCTCGCCTTTGTTGCGGCCGTGGCGTTCGCCACCATCGTTGCGGTGGTGGCGGGCTTGGTGCTGGCAGCGGCGTCTGCAATGGCGCACGACATTTACGTCGGCGTCATCAAGGGCGATCATGCCTCGCCGCAGGAGCAGGTCATTGCAGCGCGGGTGTCGTCCGTCATCGTCGGTATCCTGGCGATCATCGTCGGCATCGCCGCCGAGGGTCAGAACGTGGCTCACCTGGTGGCGCTGGCCTTTGCCGTGGCGGCATCAAGCAACCTGCCTGCCGTGTTTCTGACCCTGTACTGGAAACGCGCCAACACCTACGGCATTGTGCTGGGCATGCTGGTCGGGGCCATTACCGCCATCACGCTGGTTCTGGTATCGCCCAACATGACTTACCCCAAGACCGCAATAAAAGACGCCAACAAGGTATTACAGGGCGAACCGGCCCAGGCAGCCAAACCTGCGGCCGCTGCAGTTTCGGCCAGCAGTTTTGCGTGCGAACTGTTTGCACTGGAAGGCTGCGTGAAGTCCGGGCCGGCCAAGCCCGCATCGCCTGAAAAGCCTGCCAAACCGGGTGCGCCGGAGAAGCTGGCCACGCTGCAGGCAACGTTGCCGACGCTGACTGATATCGGGGAAATCGAGGCGGCGCAGAAGGATATCGCCAAGCTGGAAAAAGACATCAAGAAGGCCGAGGACACCCTGAAGAAAATGGAAGGCCAGACCACCAGCATGGCTGGGTTGGAGGAGCCGTTCTTCCTGCTCAAGAATCCCGGCCTCATTTCGATCCCGCTGGGTTTCCTGATGGTCGTTCTGGGTTCCCTGCTGTTCCGTGACAAGCGCGCGGAAGACATGTGGGAAGAGCTCTACGTGCGGCAGAACACCGGCATCAACGCGGAAGGCGCAAGCGCCCACTAAGGTTTCATCCGCACACTATCGAGCCCCCGGAATAACCACCGGGGGCTTTTTTTCGCCGGCGAATCTCAGGTTTGATGCGTATTGAACCAGCGAGCCTGCCATGCACCAGGATGTTGTCGCTTGCCGTGGCCTCAAGCTGCCGTAGCTGCACTTCGCAGGTGGGCGCCATGGCAATCGCGCTGTGCGTGACCCTGACTGCGCCAATGCCCAGTAGCGGGCCGACCCGCGGATTGAGCCCGCCGGTTTCGACATCCACCACCACCCAGCTGTCATCCAGCGTCTGCTCCCTGACCGGTTTAAGCGCCAGTTTTGCCCGGCATGCCACGAGTGCAGGCGGCAGGGAAGGGCGCGGACGCTGGAAGGGCTAGATCACAAAAGCGAAGCCGGGGTCAGCAGGCTGAACAATGCGGCTGTGGACGGAGGGTGCAGCCGTGTTCCTGCTTGTCATCTTGCATCGCTAACCCTCCTCATGGTTCTGGCCCGATGATAGCGGAGCGCGCATGAAAAAGCCCCGCCGAAGCGGGGCTTTGGGACAGCCTGAATACCCGTGAGGGCATCAACAACAGGACCGGCAAATCACATCATGCCGCCCATACCGCCCATGCCGCCCATATCGCCGCCGCCCATCGGAGCGCCTTGCTTGTCGTCCGGCAAGTCAGCGACCATGCAGTCGGTGGTCAGCATCAGGCTGGCGATCGATGCAGCGTTCTGCAGCGCGGTACGGGTGACCTTGGTGGGGTCGAGCACACCCATCGCCACCATGTCGCCGTACTCGCTGGTGCCGGCGTTGTAGCCGTAGTTGCCCTTGCCTTCCAGCACCTTGTTGACGACGACTGAAGGCTCTTCGCCACAGTTCTTGACGATCTGGCGCAGCGGCTCTTCGATCGCACGCAGCACGATTTTCACGCCTGCCTTCTTCAACGGCAGCACGGGTAGCGTGCAGCGCGTCTTCGACACGGGCCTTCTTCTCTTTCATTTCGACTTCGGTTGCGGCGCCAACCTTGATCACTGCCACGCCACCAGCCAGTTTGGCTTTGCGTTCCTGCAGTTTCTCGCGGTCGTAATCGCTGCTGACTTCGTCGATCTGCTTGTTGATCTGGCTGATGCGGCCTTTGATCATGTCGGCGTTACCGGCGCCATCGATGACGATGGTGTTTTCCTTGCCGATTTCGATGCGCTTGGCGCGACCCAGATCCTGCAGGGTGGCTTTTTCCAGGCTCAGACCGACTTCTTCGGCGATCACGGTGCCGCCGGTGAGGATGGCCATGTCTTCCAGCATTGCCTTGCGACGGTCGCCGAAGCCCGGTGCCTTGACGGCGCAGGTCTTCAGGATGCCGCGGATGTTGTTCACCACCAGGGTGGCCAGTGCTTCGCCGTCGACATCTTCAGCCACGATCATCAGCGGCTTGCCGGCCTTGGCAACTTGCTCCAGTACGGGCAGCAGGTCACGGATGTTGGAAATCTTCTTGTCGTACAACAGGATGAAGGGATCTTCCAGCAACGCCATCTGCTTGTCGGGGTTGTTGATGAAGTAGGGGCTGAGGTAGCCGCGGTCGAACTGCATGCCCTCGACGACGTCGAGTTCGTTTTCCAGACCCGAGCTGTCTTCAACCGTGATCACGCCTTCTTTGCCAACCTTGTCCATCGCGGCGGCGATGATGTCGCCGATCGAGGAATCGGAGTTGGCGGAAATGGCACCGACCTGGGCGATTTCCTTGCTGCTGGTGCAGGGCACCGACATCTTCTTTAGTTCGGCGACGATGGCGATCACGGCTTTGTCGATGCCGCGCTTCAGATCCATCGGGTTCATGCCGGCGGCAACGAATTTCATGCCTTCGTTGACGATCGACTGCGCCAGCACGGTTGCCGTGGTGGTGCCGTCACCGGCGATGTCGGAGGTCTTGGACGCCACTTCCTTGACCATCTGTGCGCCCATGTTCTCCAGCTTGTCCTTCAGCTCGATTTCCTTGGCGACGGATACGCCGTCCTTGGTCACGGTCGGTGCGCCGTAGGAACGGTCGAGCACCACGTTGCGGCCTTTCGGGCCGAGGGTCACTTTAACGGCATCAGCCAGAATA
>NCHD01000017.1 GCA_002257045.1 Hydrogenophilales bacterium 16-61-112
CCGCTGTTCTGGATCGACGAGCGCCACACCAGCACGGCGGCCGAATCCGAACTCCATGCCCGCGGCATCCACGGCAAAAAAAACAAGGCATTGGTTGACGCTGTTGCCGCCCAACTCATTCTGCAAGGTTTTTTTGATGCCCGACTCATTGCCTGACGCCCACACGCTCATTACCCAACTTGCCGATGCTATCGCGCCGACGCTCACGCCCGAAACCTACATCGTCGGCATCCATACCGGTGGCGTGTGGGTGGCCGAATGCCTGCATGCGCTGCTGAAAAGCGCCCAGCCGCTGGGCACCCTCGACATTTCGTTTTATCGCGACGATTTTTCGCGCATCGGCCTGCACCCGCAGGTCAAGCCATCCAATCTGCCCTTCGATCTGGAAGGCCGCGATATCCTGCTGGTGGACGACGTGCTGCACAGCGGCCGCACAGTACGCGCTGCAATGAACGAATTATTTGACTACGGCCGCCCGGCGACCATCCGGCTGGCGGTGCTGATCGATCGCGGCGACCATGAGCTGCCGATCCGCCCGGATTTCGTCGGCCTCACGCTCAACGTGCCCAAACACCAGAACATCAACCTTTCCCGCCTCGACGACGGCCACCTCACGCTCTCACTTGCATGAACCCACAACTCACAGAAGACGGCAAACTGCATCACCTCCTCACCCTCGATGGCCTGCCCCGCGCCATCCTGACGCAAATCCTGGACACAGCCGAATCCTTCATGGACGTCGGCGAGCGCGAAGTCAAAAAAGTCCCGCTGCTGCGGGGCAAAAGTATTTTCAACCTGTTCTTCGAGCCGTCGACGCGCACCCGTACCACGTTTGAAATCGCCGCCAAGCGCCTATCAGCCGATGTGGTCAACCTCAATATTTCCACCTCCAGCCAAAGCAAGGGCGAAGCGATCCTCGACACCGTCGACAACCTGTCCGCGATGCACGCCGACATGTTCATCGTGCGCCACAGCCAGTCGGGGGCGGCGCACTTCATCGCGCGCCACGTGGCGCCGCACATTTCGGTGGTCAACGCCGGCGACGGCCGCCACGCGCACCCGACACAGGGTCTGCTCGACATGTTCACCATCCGCCGCTACAAGGGCGCGTTCCACAACTTGCGCGTGGCCATCGTCGGCGACGTGCTGCACTCGCGCGTCGCCCGCTCGCAGATCCACGCGCTGACCACGCTGGGTGTGCCCGAGGTGCGCGTGATCGGCCCCAAGACCCTGCTGCCGGTCGGCATCGAGCAAATGGGCGTCAAGGTTTTCCACACCATGGAAGCCGGCCTCAAGGGTTGCGATGTCGTCATCATGCTGCGCCTGCAAAACGAACGCATGAAGAGCGCGCGACTGCCCTCCGCGCAGGAGTATTTCAAGTTTTTCGGCCTCACGTCGGAAAAACTCGCGCTCGCCAAGCCGGATGCCATCGTGATGCACCCCGGACCGATGAATCGCGGTGTCGAAATCGATTCTGCCGTCGCCGATGGCCCGCAATCGGTGATCCTGCCGCAGGTGACGTATGGCATCGCGGTGCGGATGGCAGTCATGGCTTTGCTCGCAGGTAACTGAACGCATGAAAATCCATATCCAGAACGGCCGCGTGATCGACCCGATGAATGCGCGTGACGACGTCACCGACCTCTTCATCGCCGCCGGAAAAATTGTCGCCATCGGCCAGCCGCCTGCCGATTTCCACGCCAACCGCACGATCGACGCCAGCGGCCTGATCGTCTGCCCCGGACTCATCGACCTCTCGGTACGGCTGCGCGAACCCGGCTATGAATACCGCGCCACGCTCGAATCGGAAATGCTCGCCGCAGCGGCAGGCGGCGTGACCTCGCTGGCCTGTCCGCCTGATACCGACCCGCCGCTGGACGAGCCTGGCCTGGTCGAAATGCTGAAATTCCGCGCCCGCAACCTGCCCGGGCCGCGCGTCTATCCGCTCGGCGCGCTGACGCAAAAGCTCGACGGCAAACAGATCACCGAAATGGCCGAATTGACGGAAGCTGGCTGCCGCGCCTTTACCCAGGCCGACGCCCCGATCGCTGATACCCACGTGCTGTTGCGCGCAATGGAATACGCCGCAAGTTTTGGTTTCAGCCTGTGGCTGCGGCCGCAGGACATGTCGCTGGCGCAGGATGGCGTGGCCCACGATGGCGCCGTCGCCACGCGCCTCGGTTTGCCCGGCATTCCCGCGCTGGCCGAAACGGTGGCGCTGGCCACCATTCTGCAACTGGCGCGCGAGACCGGCGCCCGCGTTCACCTGATGCGCCTGTCCACCCGCGACGGCATTGCGATGGTGCGCGCGGCCAAGGCGCAAGGACTGGCGGTCAGCTGCGATGTTGCCGCCACCCACGTCCACCTGTCGGAAAACGACCTCGTTGGCTTCGATTCCAATCTGCATTTATGCCCGCCCCTGCGCGGCCTGCGCGACCGCGACGCCATCCGCGAGGCGCTGCGCGATGGCTCCATCGATGCTCTCTGTTCGGACCACACGCCGGTCGATGAAGACGAAAAGCAGGTTCCCTTCGGCGAGTCCGCGCCCGGCGCATCCGGTGTCGAACTGTTGCTGCCGCTGACCTTGAAATGGGCGCGCGAAATGGGCGTGCCGCTGGCCCGGGCGCTGGATCTGATTTCATGGAAACCGGCCCAGATCCTCGGCGTGCCGGGCGGGCATCTGTCGGTCGGCAGCAGTGCGGATATCTGCGTGTTCGACGAGCATGCCGACTGGGTGGTCACGTCCCGCTCGCTGTTCAGCCAGAGCACCAACACGCCCTTCCTCAATCATCCGATGCAGGGCCGGGTGCGCTACACCTTGATCGACGGCCATATCGACTTTGAGTCGGGCCTTTGATCGATCCCGCGCCATTCATGGCGGGTAGGTTTCCCGCCATGCGCTATTCGTCCTGCTGGATGTTGCTTGCCAGCCTGCTTGCCGGCGCGCTCGCCATCGGCGGCTTTGCCCCGTTCAATTTCTGGCCGCTGCCATTGCTGAGCCTGGCCGTTCTGTTTGCCCTGCTGCTGCGCACGTCGTCGCGGCGCGCCGGATTCCGTATCGGGTTTGCCTGGGGACTGGGGTTTTTTCTCACCGGCGTCAGCTGGATTTACATCAGCCTGTCGGTCTACGGCGGCATGTCGATGGGACTGGCAGGGCTCGCCACGCTGATGTTTTGCAGCTTGATGGCGCTGCTTCCGGCGCTCGTCGGCGCGCTTTCAGCGCCTGCTTCGGGCGCTGAAAGCGCGCCGGCTTTTGCGACCCTTCGGCTGCTGCTCGGACTCCCGCTGTTGTGGGGCCTGTCGGAATGGGTACGGGGCTGGATATTCACCGGCTTTCCCTGGCTCAGCCTGGGCTATTCGCAAGTGCCGGCCAGCCCGCTGGCCGGCTATGCGCCAGTGCTCGGCGTCTATGGCGTGTCGTTTGTCATGGCCCTGATCGCAGCCCTGCTGGCGTGGGGCCTTGCTCCGCGTCGGCAGCCTGCGCTGCGCGCCTGGGCCCTGGTTGCCGTGCTGGTGCTGACCATCGCGGGCCAGGCCTTGCGCAGTGTCGTCTGGACCACGCCGCTGGGCGCACCGACCACAGTCGCGCTGCTGCAAGGCAATGTCCCGCAAAACCTGAAATGGCAACCCGGCAAAACGCGCGCCACGCTGGACAGTTACGCGCGCCTGGCCGCCGCTTCGCCCGCGCAGCTCATCGTCCTGCCCGAAACCGCCCTGCCGTTGTTCGAATCGGCGTTGCCCGACGCGGATCGCGCCCGGCTGGCCACGATAGGCCGCCAAAATGGCGGCGACCTGCTCGCCGGCCTGCCGACCGGGTCACTCGATGGCGCGTATTACAACAGTGTCATCAGCCTCGGCAGCGCGCCCAGCCAGCGTTATCACAAGACGCATCTGGTGCCGTTCGGCGAATACATTCCGCTGAAAGCCGTATGGGGCTGGGTGATCACGGTGCTGCACATTCCGCTGTCCGACTTTGCGCGCGGCGCCCCTGACCAGCGCCCGCTTGCCGTAGGCGGCCAGCAGGTGGCCGTCAATATCTGTTACGAAGACGCGTTTGGCGAGGAAATCATCCGCCAACTGCCCGCTGCAACCGTACTGGTCAACGTCAGCAATCTGGCCTGGTTCGGCGACTCGCTCGCACCATGGCAGCATGCGCAGATGTCGCAAATGCGCGCGCTGGAAACCGGCCGCATGATGCTGCGCGCCACCAACACCGGGCTCACCGCCATCATCGACACCCGGGGGCGGTTGCTGGCCAGTTTGCCGCCCTTCACCCAGGGCAGCCTCGGCGGGACAATCCAGGGTTATGCCGGCAGCACGCCCTATGCGCGCTGGGGCAACGCAGCCGTGCTGGGGGTATGGGGCGTGCTTGCGACAGGGCTTGGGCTGCTCGCCTGCTTCAAGCCACGGCCTTGATTCGCGTCACGTTGCGGCCGCCGCGCTTGGCTTCCAGCAAGGCAGCATCCGCCCGCGCCAGCGCCTCGTTTTCTTCCTTGTCGTCGCGGCTATATTCCGACAGCCCGCCACTCCAGGACAGCCGCTGCGTCACGCCCTTGATCAGCTCAACGTTTTCCGGCATTTTGGCGCGCAGCCGCTCGGCCAGTTCCTGCGCGCGTTCCAGCGGCGTAAAGGGAAACAGCACGCAAAACTCGTCGCCGCCCAGGCGCGCAATGAAATCGCTGTTGCGCAGGGTCGCTTTCAGCGCCTCGCCGAACTTGATAATCAGCTGATCGCCTGCTTCGTGGCCGAAGGTGTCGTTGACCTGCTTGAAGTTATCGATGTCCATGATCAGCAAACTGTGCGACCAGCCCTCTTTCATGCTGGCGAACAGCTCTTTCTGCTTCTCGTCGAAACTGCGCCGGTTGTGGACTTGCGACAGGTGGTCGAGGCGCGCCTGCGAACTCACTTCCTTCTGCTTGCCGAGCATGATCTTGCCGATTTTCAGCATGGTTTCGATCGGCGAGGAAAACTCCTCCAGCGTGACCGGGTAATCCGCGCGCAGCCGCTGTTGGCGTAAATCATTGGTGAAGCGAACCATCATGCGCAGACTGTCGCCGACCCGGTTGCGAATCGTCAGCGTGAACGCCATCACCATCACCGCGATCAGCAGGCTGGCCAACAGCCAACCCAGAAAATAGGGGGCCAGCCGTTCAATCAACGGCTTTTCGTAGCGCCACACGGCAATCGTCCACGGCGTGCCGTCCAGGGCGATCCAGTTGGGCGCATTGCGTGACTTGATGGCCTGATTGCCGCGCCGCATCAATACGCTGACCGCGCCTTCGCCCTGCTTTTGCTGCAGTTCGGCGTAGGCGGCAGCATCCGGTAACGGCAGGGTATCGAACAGCGCCTGCAGTTGCGGCATGCTTTGCTCGACAATAACGACCCCCAGGCGCTGGCCTGCGGCGTTCTTCACCGGGTGCGAAATCGACAGGCTGAAACTGGCAGATGCGCTTTCGCCACCGCGTCCGGCACTGACGATCAGGCGCCGCGTGTCACCCGGCAAAAACCCCGGCAAAAGCTGGTTCTGCCCTGCGGTGACGAACAGCACAGTCGCATCCTGGTTCAAGGCATGCAGATTGGCCGCCTGCGCCTGGCACACGTCCGGCGCCGCCGTGGCAAAACACTCCAGGGTTTGCGGATGGTTGGCAATCCAGGCCGCGCTGCGCTGCATTGCCGCAGCGAGAAATTCGATTTGCGTGGCCATGACCGGCGTATCGATCTCTTCCGCCACCGTCTGTGCCTGCGGCCGCGACAGGTAAATCGCAGCCGTAACCAGCCCTGTCAGCAGCACGAGTGCCGAGATCAGGGTGAGGCCAAACCGCAATATGGACGAAGAGGGCATAGGGTGTTTAAGCCAGCAAGCTCCAAACTCAGGAATTATTCTTCCGCGTAACTCAGGCATGCCGGGTGCGGAATACCTCTGAGTCCTGAGTACAGCAAATTCCATGCCCCAATATGAACACACCCGGCAGGCAGGCCTGTCGGGTGTGTCGGGGGTGCGATGTAAAAAATTCCGACTTTATTGACGGCCTGTACTGCCGAACCCGCTTTCACCGCGCTGGCTGGCTGAAAACGCCTCCACCAGATTGAACTTGGCCTGCACGACCGGCACGATGACCAATTGCGCCAGCCGCTCCAGCGGCGCCAGCTCGAACGCTTGCTGGCTTCGATTCCAGGCCGACACCATCAGCTGCCCCTGATAATCCGAATCGATCAGCCCCACCAGATTGCCCAGCACGATGCCGTGTTTATGGCCCAGGCCCGAGCGTGGCAGGATCAGCGCAGCGTAGCCGGGATCGGCCAGATGAATGGCCATGCCGGTGGGAATCAGCCGGGTTTCGCCCGGCGCTAGTACGATTGAACTATCGATACACGCGCGCAAATCGAGACCGGCCGAGCCTGCGGTTGCGTATTGCGGCAGCAAGTCACGCAGCCGGGTGTCGAGAATCATCACATCCATCTTCATGTTCGTCGGTTTCTCATCAGTTCAACAGCGTCAATACGTGGTGAATCACGGCACGTGCCTGGGTCAGCTTGTCGGCCCGGGGCAACGGATGCCGGCCCAGGGCATCGAACAGCACCAGCTCGGCGGTGTCCTGCCCCAGCGTGTCCTGCGCCAGGTTGCCGACCAGCAGGGGCAGGTTTTTGCGCAGGCGCTTGGCTTCGGCATAGTCGTCCAGCCGCTCGGTTTCGGCGGCGAAGCCGACACAAAACGGCGCATCGGGCAAGGCCGCCACTTCAGCCAGGATGTCGGGGCTGGCGATCAATTGCAGGGTCAGCGGGGCGGCACTCTTCTTGATTTTTTGCGTGGCGGCGGCATCCACCCGGTAATCGGCCACCGCCGCCACCGCAATGAACACATTGCACGGCAATTCGGCCAACACCGCCGCACGCATCTCGGCGGCACTTTGCACGTCGATGCGACGCACTCCGGCGGGCGGCGCAAGACACGTCGGCCCCGAGACCAGACAGACCGCAGCGCCGGCCTCGGCCGCCGCCTGCGCCACCGCGTAGCCCATCTTGCCGGAGCTGCGGTTGGTCAGCCCGCGCACCGGGTCGATCGCCTCGAACGTCGGGCCAGCGGTGATCAGGACGCGCTTGCCCACCAGCGGCCCGGATGCCAGCAAAGCGCCCAACGCCAAGGCAATCTCGCTGGCTTCCAGCATGCGGCCCAGGCCGATTTCGCCACAGGCCTGCTCGCCCGTAGCCGGGCCCAGCACGTTCACGTCGTCTGCGTGAAGTTGTTCGAGATTGCGCTGGGTGGCCGCAGCCGCCCACATTTCACGGTTCAACGCCGGCGCTACCGCGAGTGGGCAGGTACGCGCCAGGCACAGCGTGGTAAGCAGATCGTCTGCCCGCCCGTGGGCGAGCCTGGCCAGAAAGTCGGCGGAAGCCGGAGCAACCAGCAACAGGTCGGCAGTCCGCGACAGGTGGATATGTTCCATGCCGTCGCCGCTGGCGGCCTCCCACAACGAGGTCAGCACCGGCTGGCCGGACAGGGCCTGGAAGGTCAGCGGCGTCACGAACTGCTGCGCCGCCGCAGTCATCACCACCCGTACCTCCGCCCCCGCCTTGACCAGCAGGCGGCATAACTCGGCCGCCTTGTAGGCAGCAATTCCGCCGGTCACGCCCAAAATGATTTTTTTATGTGTCAATGACACGATTTCGTTTCCCTGCGCACGTTTCCATGACAATGCCGATATTCTAACAGGGGGGAAATATGGCGATTTGCGACTGGCCTCTGGACGCGCGTCCACGCGAGAAACTTCTGAAACAAGGCGCTGCGGCGCTCACGGACGCGGAACTGGTGGCGGTCTTTCTGCGTACCGGCGTGGTTGGTAAAAGCGCCGTCGACCTGGGACGCGAACTGATCGAACGCTTTGGCGGCCTGGGTGGCCTGTGCCGCGCCGACAAACAGTCGGCCTGTATGGCGCCCGGCGTGGGCGAGGCCAAATACGCCCTGTTGCAGGCCGTCATGGAAATGGCACGCCGCACACTGGCGGAAGACATGCAGAAAGGCGACGCGCTGGAGTCGCCGCACGCCGTGCGCGATTACCTGCGGCTGATTCTGCGGGGCAAGGAATACGAGGTGTTCTGCTGCGTCTTCCTCGACGCGCAAAACCGGGTGATCGCTGTCGAAGAACTGTTTCGCGGCACGCTGACGCAGACCAGCGTCTATCCGCGCGAAATCATCAAGCGAGCGCTGGCGCTCAACGCGGCTGCATTGATCTTGGCGCACAACCATCCCAGCGGCGTGGCCGAACCCAGCCAGGCCGATCGCGTCCTCACCCGAAAACTGGCGGAAGCACTGGCCCTGGTGGACGTCCGCGTGCTGGACCACTTCATCGTCGCTGGCGCGTCATCACTGTCGTTCATGGAGTCCGGACACCTTTGAACACACTCCGGACTTGCCTCATTCTTGCAGGCTATGGTATAAATCGCGGTTCTCGGGTTGGCCGCTACTGGCTGATCCCAACCAGTTAACCCTCAATTTTGGAGCAGCATCATGGCTCGCGTATGTGTCGTAACGGGCAAGAAGCCCATGGTTGGAAACAACGTTTCCCACGCCAACAATAGAACCAAGCGTCGTTTCCTGCCGAACCTGCAGCAACACCGGTTCTGGGTCGAGGCTGAAAATCGCTGGATTCGCCTGCGTCTGTCTACTGCTGCATTGCGCACCATCGACAAGAACGGCATTGAATCTGTCCTGGCTGACCTGCGCGCCAACGGCGTTTCGGTCTAAGGAGGTCCACCATGGCTAAAGGCGGACGCGAAAAAATCAAGCTGGAGTCCACTGCGGGCACTGGCCATTTCTACACCACGACCAAAAACAAGAAAACCATGCCGGAAAAAATGGAGATCAGCAAATTCGATCCCAAAGCCCGCAAGCATGTGATGTACAAGGAAACCAAGCTTAAATAAGCTGGTTTCCAGCCAAAAGAAAACCCGCCGGTTGGCGGGTTTTCTTTTGGCTTCACTGCGCGGAAAAATTCGCTGCGGTGAAGAAAGGCTGCCCTCGGGCAGGCCTTTCCAGATCAGGCATAGCAGCGCAAGCGCACCGAGAAATCCTTGAGCGACTGCACGCCGCTGTCTTCGGCGCGTTTGCACCAGGCTTGCAACTGCTCCAGCAACTGCTCGCGGCTGGCGGTGGAACGACTCCAGATTGCAGCCAGTTCCTGACGCATGCGATAAACCGTCTGCAGGCGCTCGCTCTTGCCCAGCAGCTTGTCCAAGTCGGCCTTGTCGGCTGCGGCAAGCTCACTCGGCTCTTTGTACAGCCATGCGCGGAAGCTATCGAGATTCCAGTTTTGCGGCACATGCGATCCGGCCTTCAGCTTGGCGATTTCGGCCGCACTGTCGTCACGCACGCTTTTAACGAACCGCGTCATTACATCGTAACGATGGGTGATGACCGCCTGCAGCGTATCCAGATCGCACAGGGGCTTGGCGGGCTGCCATTTCACGGTCGGCGCCACTTTGCGGACTGTGGCAAGGCCGACATAAGACATCAGCTTGATATACAGCCAGCCGATGTCAAACTCGTACCATTTGTTCGACAGACGCGCCGAGGTGCCGTAGGCATGGTGGTTGTTGTGCAGCTCTTCACCGCCGATCAGGATGCCCCACGGCAGGACATTGGTGCTGGCGTCTTCGCAAGCGAAATTACGGTAACCCCAGTAGTGGCCGATGCCGTTGATGATGCCGGCAGCGGTAATCGGGGTCCACGCCATTTGCACCGCCCAGATGGTCAGGCCGATCGGTCCGAACAAGGCGATGTTGATGATCATCAACAGGGCAACTCCCATGGCCGAGTGACGGCTGTAGACATTGCGCTCCATCCAGTCGTCAGGCGTGCCATGGCCGTACTTTTCCAGCGTGGCAGCCACCTTGGCTTCAGCGCGATACAGTTCGGAACCCTCCAGCAGAACCTTCCAGATGCCGCGCGTCTGCGGGCTGTGCGGATCTTCGACGGTTTCGCATTTGGCGTGGTGCTTGCGGTGAACGGCAACCCATTCCTTGGTTACCATGCCGGAGGTCAGCCATAGCCAGAAGCGGAAAAAATGACTGACGATGGGATGCAGGTCGACGGCCCTGTGGGCCTGTGAGCGATGCAGGAAAATGGTAATGGCTGCGATGGAGATATGGGTCAGCGCCAGGGTGATCAGTACATACTGCCACCACTGAAGGTTCCAACCCGGTAAAGCCAACAGGCTTGTGAGCATGGCTTGTGTTCCTAATAAGACAAATTAGTCCGGAATTATACGGATAATTTCCATGAAAATCAATGGCCGTCTGTCGCAAGGCAGGCGATTTCCTTCAGGTGAACCACCCGCTGCGGGAAAGGGATTTCGATCCCGGCTGCCTTGAATCCGCGCCAGATCGCCCAGTTGATATCCGACCGCAGGTTACCCTGTCCTTCGCTGGCGTCGCGGATCCACACGCTCAATTCCATTTGAATGCCATTGTCGGCAAACTCCCGCAGGAACACCCTGGGGCAATTCTCCTCCTCGTCCTGAATCACGCGCGCATGGCCACGCGCAGCGTCCAGCATCAAGGACTGGGCCTGCTCCAGATCGGAGTCGTATGACACCTGAACCGGGATGCCGATCCGTACATTGGGCTTGGACAGCGAATGATTGATCACGGTCTGGGTGATCAGCGTTTCGTTCGGCACGATGGTTTCGGTGCCGTCCAGCGCTTTCAGCAAGGTGTAGCGCGTATTGATCTGGCTGACTTCGCCGTATTTGTTGTCGACCGTCACCAGGTCACCGATCCTCACCGAGCGGTCGAGCAAAATGATGAAGCCGGAAATGTAGTTGCTGGCCACTTTTTGCAAGCCGAAGCCGATGCCCACGCCGATCGCGCCGCCCAGCACCGACAGCACGGTGAGGTCGATCCCCACTGCTGGCAAGGCAACCAGCACCGCCACGACCAGCAAAATGGTACGCGTGGCTTTCGCCAGCGCCATCCGCAGGGACAGATTCATCTCGGTGAGATTCATGAGATGACGCTCGACCAGCCGCGCCGACGCCAGCGCCAGCAGCACGGCCAGGACGATCACGAACGCCGCCTGCACCAGCAGCCACAGCGAGAAACGATGGCTGCCGGACTGAAACGACAGTACTTCCATGGCGGCATGGATGCGCGGCAGCAAGCCGGTGAGATGCAGCGCGAACGCGCCCCAGACCAGCCAGGCCACCGTGCGCTCCCAGGTTTTCAGCGACTCGCGCGGCCCGAACACAAAGCGCAGGCCGTACACCACGCCGCGCACCAAAACCAGCGCAAGCAACAGGGGGACCGCCACATCCAGCAACGGCGTCGCGTGCAGGACCAGGTTTGCGACTTCGCGCCCGACCAGCACGGCCAGCAACATCAGCAGGGGAAAGCCGATGCGCTGCATCCCTTCACGTCCAGTCGACTGGGCATACGCGGAAGCATCGAGCCATGAACGCAACGGCCGCCGCACAAGCCACGCCGCCAGCGCGCACAGCACCAGCACGCCAATTTGCCACATCAGCCTGGCGTTCTGGCTGTCGGCGATCAGCCGGGTGATCAAATTGTCGAAGGGAACGGATTGCAGCATGGTCAGAAATTCAGGGTCAGCTGAGCAGACAGGATATCGACCGCGCTTTCGTACTCGCCACTTAACTTGACTGCCCCCTCGGAGATACGCGCATCGTCGATGAAGATATGCACGTAGCCAACATCGATGAGGCTTGTGGACGACAGGCGATATTGCGCGCCGAATGCGACCCAGGTGCGGTTCTCATCGGGAATGCGTGCGGTGCGGAAGGTTTCGTCATACGCCAGGCCGCCACGCAGGGTCAGCTTGTCGTCGAGATGGTAGTTGGCGCCCGCCGAATAACGATAGCTGTCACTCCAGTTTTCCTCCGTCACCCCAAGTGTCACACCGCCATTACGCACAATGCGCAGCTCCTTGAAATCACTCCAGCCGGTCCAGGTCACATCAACCAGCCAGTCCCAGCGCGCGTTCAGCTTGTGGAAAACGCTCAACGAAGCCGAGTCCGGTAACGTGACGTCGGCCGTCACGGGAATCACGGTAGATGATGCGTTGAACGTGAGATCGCCTTCCAGCGACTGATCGATTTCGGAACGATAGGCAAGGCCAACGCGCGTGGCTGCGTTCACTTGCCACAAGGCGCCTAGATTGAAACCCCAGCCGTAATCATCGCCCTTCACCGTGCCGATGCCGCTGGCTGTCGCAGTGGCGTTGCTGAGGGTCGCCTCGACATATTGCAGACTCAAGCCCGCACCGAGCGAGAACGCCTCGCTTAGTTTCCACGCGACAGCAGGATTGAGGTTGACCGTCTTCAGGTCGGACTCGATCGCCTGGGTGCTGCCGGCCCAAGTACTTTCGTATTCGGTTTTGAGGCCGAAGGGCGCATTCATGCCCACGCCCACATGAATAGACGGCGACACTCGATACGCAAGGTAAGCATTCGGCAAAAAAGCCAGACTGCCCGCATCCCCACCATCGCCACCGGTATTCACACCAGGAATAGAGACACCGTTGCCACCGGAAAATTCTGCCGATGAGTTGATCAAATGACCGGCCACGACCAACTGGCTATCCGGCAGCAGCGTCATCCCTGCCGGATTGAAGAAAATCGTGCTGGCATCCTGCGCGCTGGCGGCCTGGCCGGCGTAGGCATTGCCGAGGCCGCTGGCATTCTGCTCAATCAGCGCGAACCCTGCTGCGTGCGCCACACTGCTGCAGCCTGCCAGTGCCAGGCCTAGCGCCTGGCGGTTGAACCGCGTTGTCATGTAAGTCTCCCTTGGTATGGTGAAATCAGGCTCGGGCGAAATCAGCGTACAGGGCCTCGATGGCCGCGCGATAACGCTCGTAAATGAGATTACGCTTGATTTTAAGCGTGGGGGTCAACAAGCCGTTTTCGACCGTCCACAGCGTGAGTTCAGGATGCACGCGGCGTATCTGCGCGTAGCCTGGAAAATGCGTGAGGTGACTGACCATGCGCCGCATCAGGGCCTTGAGCACGCGCGGATCGGTCAGGATATCCGGCTGACCAGGGTCCACCCCCAGCTCTGCGGCAAACGCCTGCCAGTGTTCCGCGTTCAGCACGGTCAAGGCGGCCAGATAGGGTTTGCCTTCGCCCACCAGCATCACCTGCTCGAACAGGGGGTCGAGCAATATGGCGGACTCCATCTCGGAGGGCGGTACCTTCTCGCCATTGCTCAGGACGATGATGTCCTTGATCCGGCCGATGATGCTGTAGTGACCGATTGCATCGACGCTTGCCTTGTCGCCGCTGTGCAGCCAGCCGTCCGCATCGATGATGGCGTGCGTGGCGGTGTCGTCTTTCCAGTAGCCGCGCATCACGCAGCGGCTGCGCGTGAGCAGTTCGTCGTTGTCGCCGATCTTCACCTCGACTCCAGGCAGAGGCTGGCCGATGCTGGCCGGCACGTTGGACTCGGGTCGATTGACGCACACCACCGGGCTGGTCTCTGTCAGACCGTAACCCTGATACAGCGGCACCCCGAGCCCGATGAACACGCGCGCGATCTCCGGCGTCAGCGCCGCGCCGCCGGACACCGCGACCGTGAGCCGGCCGCCCAGCTTGTCGATGACGGTGCGCGCCACCAGTCTGTCGAGCAGCGGCCACAGCAGCAGCTCGGGATGCCAGCCGGCGCGCCCCTGCGCGCGTTCGAAGCGCCGCCAGCCCACCTGCACCGCCAGATCGAACAGCCCGTACACCCGCTCGTAAATGCGTGGGACCGAAATCAGCGCCGTTGGCCGGATGTCCTGCAGATCCTTGGCCAGTTGCGCGATGGAACGCGCATAGGCGACCTCGGCTCCGAGCAGCATCGGCAGGTAATAACCGCCGGTGCGTTCCAGCGTGTGCGACAGGGGCAGGAAAGACAGGAACACCGGCGCTGCGCCAAAGTCCGCACATTGCGAAGCCATGTAGGCATTCCACAGCATGTTCGCGTGCGTCAGCATCACGCCCTTGGGGCGTCCGGTGGTGCCGGAGGTATAAACAATGCTGGCCAGCTGGTCGGCCCCGATCTGGCGTTCAGGAACCACTGCACCGGACGCCGCCGCCAGCCAGTCAGCGGCCACAACGGGATGCAGGTTCGAGTCGGCAGCGCCGTTTTCGGGCGCTGCCAGGCACACGATGCGCTGCAGGCTCGGCACCGATCCGGTCATTTCGGTAAGCGTCTTGTGCTGGAACCTGCCTTCGACCACCAGCAGCCTGGCCTCGGCATGATTGAGGATGTAGGCAGCGTTGTCCGGGCGGTCGTCCAGATACAGCGGTACGGTGACCAGACCGAGACCAAGCGCGGCCTGATCGAAAATCACCCATTCGACGCAGTTCTTCAGCATCAGCGCCACACGGTCACCGGGCGCCAGCCCTTCGTTTACCAGCGCGGCTTGCCAGCGCGCGATCTCGGCAGCAATCTGGGCCCAAGTGTAGGCGCTCCACGCGCCCGCCGCTGCGTCAAACTGGCGGTAGGCGACCCGATCCGGCGTCGCCGCCACACGTGCGCGAAACAGGCCGCAAAGCGTGGCCAGGACGTCGGGGTGAGCAAGGGCTGCCGTCATCGAAGATCAAATCCGCTGGCAAAAGAACATGCGCATGGATAACCGCAAAGCCGGACTAGGTCAAACGGTCGTTTCGACCATTGCAGTCTTGACCATGACCGCGGCAAAAAATCCATCGGTGCCATGCAGGGCGGGCGACAGTCTCAGCAGGGGGCCGGTGTCGAGGTCGATCTTGTTCTGCGCCAGTATTTCATTCACCGGCAGCAGCGTGAACCCGCCTTCCGCCAGCAGCGCGTCGACGATCGCTTCGTTCTCGTCCGGCAGCAGGCTGCAGGTGGCATACACCAGCCGCCCGCCGGGTTTCACCAGGCGGGCGGCTGCGCGCAGGATCGCGCCCTGCTTCTGCGTCAGTTCCGCCACGCTGTCGGGCGACTGGCGGAATTTCAGGTCGGGATTGCGGCGCAGCGTGCCCAGGCCCGAGCACGGCGCATCGACCAGCACGCGGTCGAGCTTGCCGGCCAGCCGCTTGACCCGCGTGTCGTTTTCAGACGCGATCAGCTGCGGCATCACGTTGGACAGGCCCGAACGCGCCAGCCGCGGCTTCAGGTTGGCGAGCCGCTTTTCCGCTACGTCAAACGCATACAGGCGACCGGAAGACGCCATCATCGCGCCGATGGCGAGCGTCTTGCCGCCTGCGCCGGCGCAAAAATCGCACACCATTTCGCCGCGCCGCGCACCCAGCAGCAGGGCCAGCAGCTGGCTGCCGTCGTCCTGCACTTCGAGGCTGCCGTCGACGAACAGCGGATGGCGGTTGATCGCCGGATGCTCCTTGAAACGGATGCCCCAGGGCGAATACGGGGCAATTGCAGGGCGCGGCCGAGCGCGAGGATATCGGCCTCGCTCATCGACGGCAGCAGCTTTTCGACTACCCACTCAGGCAGTTCGGCCACGTCGGCCAGCGGCATCTCATCGGTTTTGGCATTGCGGATGTGGGCGATCAGTTCGGGCTTGGCGAATTGCTCCAGGGTCGCGCCGCTCATGCCGCGCACCTTGATCAGCCAGGCGACGATCAGCGTGCGCGGATTGGCGGCGGGCACGACGACAGACGGTCGTGCGAACCGAGCTTTTTATGCTCGCGGAAAAACGCCGACAGCACCGCGTCGGCCGGGCGTTTGAAATCCAGCACCAGATCGAGCGCCTGAGTGGCAAGTTGCAGCAGGGGGGGAGTCAGTTCCATCAGTGAGCGTCAGACCGGTTGGGGGCAGCAGGGGCATGTCCTGCAAAAAAGGGATCGCGGCTGCCCGATGGGCAGACCGCGTTGATTCAAGGCAGCGTATCCCGGCTCTTGTGGGTGTCTTTGTAAGGGAAGCGCACATGGCCATAACGAATCACCAGCACGGCTACCGCCAGCAACAGCATCGAGGCCGTCACGCCCAGCATGCGCCAGACATCGAGACTTTTCATATCCAGCACCAGATACCGCGCCAGCGCCACGATCGCGATGTAGATGGGGAAACGCACCGGCAACTGGCCGGACTGGAAATACACCCCGACCATGGCAAAAATTTCGAGATACAGGAACAGCAACAGCAGGTCGGCCAGCGTCACGGTGCCGGCCGCGATCATGGTCCTCACCTCGATCACCCCGGCTACTGCGGTCGCCAGCGTGATGACGACAAGGCCAATGGTCTCGAACACGCCCAACGCACCGAGAGCCAGGCGGGAAATGGTGCGGTCTTTTGCAGGATTCATGGCACCCCACCCGGGAAAACGAGGCGCAAGGATACCCTAGCCCACACGCTTGTGCACCAGCCACTCGCGCCAGATGGCGACCGATATGGCAAGCAGCGCCGGCCCCAGAAACAGGCCGATCAGGCCAAAAGCGTTAAGCCCACCCAGCACCCCGAGAAACACCAGCAGGAAAGGGATGCGGGTCGGCCCGCTGATGACCAGCGGACGGATCACGTTGTCGACCCAACTCACCACCAGCGCGCCCCACAGGAACAGGCCCACCGCGGCCTGGGTGTCGCCTTGCGCCAGCAGGCCGAGCGACAGACCGATCCACACCACGGGGCCGACGAAAGGAATCAGCGATACCAGCGCCGTGATCACGCCCCATAACGCCGGTGCGGTGATGCCTGCGGCCCAGTAGCCGAGTCCGGCGAGCACGCCTTGCGCCAAAGCGGTCAGGACGATGCCGAACACCACCGCTCGAACGGTGACGCCGACCGCCTGTATATAGCCCCGCGCCGACTCGCCCAGCCAGCGCGTAGCCACCCGGCGAAACTGCCCCAGCAACTCGTCGCCGTGGCGATACAAAAAGAACAGGGCGAACACGGCAATGCCGAACTTGGCCGCATTGCGCCCCACCCCACCGGCCAGCATTTTCAGCGCCGTGGCATCGAGCAGGCCCAGCGTCGCCATCTGGATGCGCACCCATTCGGCATCGCCCTGCACGCGGTCATATTGCGCGATCAGCCAGTCGGCGGCGGGCCAGTTGCGCATGCTGTCGGGCAACGGCGGCAAGCCTGTGGCGGCAAGCTGCTTGAGAATGGCCGAGGCGGTCGCAACGTCGCTCACCACGGTAAACATGACCCACAGCAGCGGCACCAGCAAGGTCGCCGCCACGCCTAGTGTCATCAGCAGGGAAACGAGGTTTTCGTGCCCCGGCAAGCGGCGGTAGATGCGCTGATGCAGCGGCCAGGTCACATAGGCGAGAATGCCGGCCCACGCCAGCGAGGCAAAAAACGGCGACAGCACCCAGAGGGTGCTGCCGAAGATGAAAACCAGAAACGCAAACGCCGCAATGCGGCGTGCGAGGGGCGAATCAATGTTGCTCGGCATGGGTACCTCGTCGAGCCAACCGGCAGGCTGCACGCCTCAGCGCGGCGCGGACGGTTTGCGCGTCACCCACAGGCTGGCAAACATGAAAGTCGCAATGATGAGGCCGACGATACCGAGCGACAACCCAATCGGAATTTTGTAGAAATCGACGATCAGCATCTTGGTACCGACAAACACGAGCACCAACGCCAGGCCATATTTGAGCAAATGGAAGCGTTCGGCCATGCCGGCCAGCATGAAATACATCGCGCGCAGGCCCAGGATGGCAAAAATGTTCGACGTGAACACGATGAAGGGATCGGTGGTGATGGCGAAAATCGCCGGGATCGAGTCGACCGCAAAGATCAGGTCAGACAGTTCGATCATGATCAGCACCAGGAACAGCGGCGTAAACACCCGCACGCCGTTCTCGATCACCCAGAACTTTTCGCCGCGATAGTCAGGCGTCAGCGGCAAGTGGCGCTTGAACCAGTTGAGCAGCGGATTCTTGCTCATGTCGGGCTCGGCCTCGGCTGCCATCAGCATCTTGATGCCGGTGATGACCAGGAAGGCGCCGAACAGATAGAGAATCCAGTGGAACTCCTGCACCAGCCACGCCCCGGCACCAATCACCACGGCCCGCATCACGATCGCGCCGATCACGCCATAAATCAGCACGCGCCGCTGGTATTCCGCCGGCACCGCAAAAAAACTGAAGATCATGAGGAAGACAAAGATATTGTCGACCGCAAGCGATTTCTCGATCAGGTAGCCGGTCAAAAACTCCATCGCCTTGACGTCGGCGATCTCGGCGCCGTATGCGCCTTTGAGGTGCCACCACAAGCCCAGATTGAACAGCATCGCCAGTCCGAACCACACGAACGACCAGGTTGCGGCCTCCTTGAAGCTGACCTTGTGCGCCTTGTTGCCGCCGACCAGGAACAGGTCGATGGCCAGCATCACCAGTACAAAAACAATGAACGCGCCCCACATCCAGGGCTCGCCGATATGCAGGGTCGCTTCCATGTTTTTCTCTCAGCTCAGGTTAGGGTTTACTGCACTGCGCGCAAGGCGGCGATCCGTTCTTCCAGCGGCGGGTGCGTCATGAACAGGCGCTTGAGGCCGCTGGCGCCGCCGCCAGCAATACCGAAGGCGGCCATTTTTTCCGGCAACGGCGCCGGGTGCAGGCTGCCCAGGCGCTGCAGTGCGCCGATCATGTTGTCCTTGCCGGCCAGGCTGGCACCGCCGCGATCGGCGCGGAATTCACGCTGGCGCGAAAACCACATGACGATGATCGAGGCCAGCGCACCCAGCACCAGTTGAGCGATGATCGTCGTGATCATGAAACCGATGCCATGGCCGTTTTCGTTCTTGAACACGAGCCGGTCAACCGTGCTGCCGATGACGCGCGAAAAGAAGATGACGAAGGTGTTGACCACGCCCTGTATCAGCGTCAGCGTCACCATGTCGCCGTTGGCGACGTGGGCAATTTCATGGCCGATCACGGCTTCAGCTTCTTCGCGCGTCATCGCCTGCAGCAAGCCGGACGACACGGCGACCAGCGCATTATTCTTGTTCATGCCGGTGGCGAAGGCGTTGGCCTCGGGCGTGTCGAAAATTCCGACTTCGGGCATGCCGATTCCGGCGTCCGCCGCATATTTCTTCACGGTCTCAACCAGCCAGAACTCGGTTGAATTCGACGGTGTATCAATCACACGCACGCCCATCGATTTCTTCGCCATCCATTTGGAGATCGCCAGCGAAATGAGCGAACCGCCAAAACCGAACAAGGCCGCGAAAACCAGCGCGTTCATGTTCAAGCCATAGCCTTCCAGGCTGGGGCTGATACCGAACACACTCATGGCGACAGACAGCACCAGCAGGATGGCCATGTTGGTGGCGAGGAACAGAAAAATACGTTTCATGAAGTTCTCCTTGAACAAGGGGCAAAGCCTTTTGACGAACAGGCAACAGGATACAGACAGCCAATCAACAATTAAATTCGATTTTTATACTGCTATTGTTCGGATTTATCGAATCGAGTTGAAACCGTAACCTGCACCATGCTGAACTACAAACATCTGCATTATTTCCGCACCGTCGCCAAAACCGGCGCGATCAACCGCGCCGCCGAGAAGCTGCATCTGACGCCGCAAACCCTGTCAGGTCAGATCAGTGCGTTTGAGACCCGGCTGGGGGTGGAGTTGTTCCGCCGCAGCGGACGCCGCCTGGAGCTGACCGATATCGGCCGCACCACGCTGGCCTATGCCGACGAAATTTTCCACGTCGGCGCCGAACTCGAAGAAACCCTGCAAAACCGCGCGACCACCCCAGTGCACCCGTTTCGCGTCGGTATCGCCGATGTGGTGCCGAAAGCGATTGCCTATCAGCTCCTTGCGCCGGCACTCACCCTGGCCGAGCCGGTCAAGCTGGTGTGCACCGAAGACCGGCTGGAGCAGCTGGCGGCGGAACTCTCGATCCACCGGCTTGACATGGTGCTGGCTGACCGGCCGTTACCGTCCAACATGGACATCAAGGGTTACAGCCATCCGCTCGGCGAATGCGGCATCGCCTTCCTCGCTGCTCGCAGCGTGGTCAAAAAACTGAAGCCGGGGTTTCCTGACGCCTTGCACGGCGCGCCGCTGCTGATACCTGGAGAAGACAGCGCCCTGCGCGTGCCGCTGTTGCGCTGGCTGGAAAAGAAAGGGGCGGCGCCGACCATCGTCGGTGAATTCGATGACAGCGCGTTGATGAGCGCCTTTGGCCAGGCGGGCGCAGGCATCTTCCCGGTGCCGCTGACCACCGCTCCAGCGGTAATGAAACAGTATCAGGTAATCGAACTGGGCCGGACGCTGGATATCCGCGAACGCTTCTTCGCCATTTCGGTGGAGCGCCGCCTGAGCCATCCGGCGGTGCTGGCGGTCAGCGAAG
The DNA here is from genome assembly GCA_002257045.1 of Hydrogenophilales bacterium 16-61-112. Classification (GTDB taxonomy): domain Bacteria; phylum Pseudomonadota; class Gammaproteobacteria; order Burkholderiales; family Thiobacillaceae; genus Thiobacillus. Next base: position 20,279 of record NCHD01000017.1, read on the forward strand.
CGGCGCGGCTCAGCTTCGCGCCTGGCACCGTTTAAGACTCACGGCAGCGCAGCATCCATCCAGACAAGCGTTTCGACGGGCGTCATCACGCGGAACAGCGGAGCGCAGCGCCGGCGCAGCTTCAACACGGCGTGATCCTTGCTGACCAGCGCCTGCGCGCCGCTTGCCGCCGCCAGTTCAATGAACTTCTGGTCGTCCGGATCGCTGCAGCGCGGTAAACCCGTGACCGGTTCGCCCGCCGGAACCCGGCCGGACAATTCGCGATATCGCGCAGCCAGCACGGCCTGCCGCCCGGCATCCAGCGCAAATTCCGGGTAGGCCAGTACGCGCAGCCATTCGCCGAAGGTGGCGTCCGTCACCCCGCAGCGCACCTGGCCGTTTTGCAGGGCCTGCAACAAGGCCCGCGTGGCCGGGTCGTCGAAATGCAGCAGATCGAGCACCACATTGGTGTCGAGCACCAGCAAGGGTTTATTCAATATCGAGGTGCTCGGCAATGAAGTCGCGCACCCAGTGTTCCGGGTGGGCGCTGGAAAAGCGCCCGACGATTTCACCCTTGTCGAACAACAGCACGGTAGGGAACCCACGCAGTTCATAGCGGCCGGCCAGCTTCATGTTCGCGCCCGCGTCCACTTCGACCTTGGCCATCAGCAGCTTGCCTGCGTAGTGTGCCATGACACGTTCCAGCACCGGCGTCAGCGCACGGCAGGGCGGGCACCAGTCGGCCCAAAAGTCGACCAGAACGGGCTGCGTATGCGAAGCCTCGATGACGTCGCGTTCAAACTGTTCGAGGTGGGTATCAAAAATCAGGTCTGCCATGGATCGGTCTTTCAGAAGGTGCCACCATTTTGCCTCAAACCCGGTCTCCCAAAATGTCGCCTGGCCTGCTAACGTTGCATCATGGAAGAACGCTTTTATCGCGAGCAGGAAATCGCACGATTACCCGACTTTCTGCCCGCTTCTATTTATAACCTCGCGCATACCCTGCTCGCGCGTTCGGGGAACTGCCTGTTCGTGCCGATCCGTTCGATGCAGTACATGGCGGTCCTCGATACCGACGAGTTCATTTTCGTCGACAGCCAGAACAAGGCCTGGGTGGAGCTGGCCTGGCAGCATTTCCGGCCGCAGGCCCGAACCGCGCTTGACGAACGCGTACCGTTCGAGCAGGTGCATTACCTGCCGCAAGCGGCTGACACGATGAAGCGCCTGCCGGGCGAGTTTCATCAGGCCTTGCTCCTCCTCGCGCAACGCAATAAACCAGTCACCCCCGCCACCCTGCTCACACTCCACGGCAAGACCGAAACCTAAGCGGGAACAGGCTGAAACGGGCTTTGCGGGCGCCTGGCGCTCTGGGTCATCAGTCACGAATGCATTAAAATACCCGCACTATGTCCAATACCCTTGCCAAATTCGCCCAGGTTTGCCCGCTCTGGGTCTACAAGCTTTTTCCCTTTTTACGCTGGTGGCCGACAGTCGATGCCGGCACGGCGCGCACCGATGCGATGGCCGGCCTCACCGGCGCGCTCATCGTGCTGCCGCAGGGGGTCGCCTTTGCGACCATCGCCGGCCTGCCGCCGGAATACGGCCTCTACGCGGCCATGGTACCCGCCATCATCGGCGCGCTATGGGGATCGTCCTGGCATCTGGTATCCGGCCCCACCACCGCGATTTCCATCGCTGTATTTGCTTCGGTCAGCCCCTTCGCCACGCCCGGCTCGCCCGAATTCATCAGCATGGTGTTGACCCTGACCTTCATGGCCGGGGTGTTCCAGCTCATCCTCGGGCTGGCGCGCATGGGGGTACTGGTCAATTTCATTTCCCACACCGTGGTGATCGGTTTTACAGCAGGCGCAGCGATGCTGATTGCCGGCAGCCAGATCAAAAACTTCTTCGGCCTGGCCATTCCACGCGGCACGCCCTTCTTCGAAACCCTATCCCTGTTCGGCCATCACATTGGCGACATCGACCCCTATGTCACGGCGGTGGCCGCCACCACGCTGATCTCGGGCATTCTTGTCAAGCGTTTCTTCCCCAAGTTTCCCTACATGATCGCCGCCATGCTGGTGGGCAGCTTTCTGGCGCTGTTCCTGAACAATCATTACGGTGTAGACGTCACCCACATCAAGACCGTAGGCGCGCTGCCCGCAGGCCTGCCGCCCTTATCGGCGCCAGACCTTTCTTTTGACGCGCTACAGCAAATGCTGTTCCCTGCGCTCATCATCACCATGCTGGCGCTGACCGAGGCCGTCTCGATCTCGCGCGCCATCGCCACCAAATCAGGCCAGCACATCGACGGCAACCAGGAATTCGTCGGCCAGGGCCTGTCGAACCTGGTCGGCAGTTTCTTCTCCAGCTACGCCTCCAGCGGCTCGTTCAACCGGAGTGGCGTCAACTACGCCGCCGGCGCGCGCACCCCTTTAGCGGCCGTATTCGCCTCGCTATTCCTGGTGGTGATCCTGCTGCTGGTGGCGCCGCTCGCGGCCTACCTGCCGAATGCAGCGATGGCCGGCATCCTGTTCCTGGTGGCCTGGGGCCTGATCGATTTCCACCACATCAGTCTGCTGCCCAAAATCAACAAGCAGGAAACCATTGTGCTGTGGGTCACGCTGATCGGCACCCTGATCGATCTGGAAAAAGGCATTTTCTTCGGCATTGCACTGTCGCTGATTTTCTACCTGTACCGCACCTCGCGGCCCGTGCTGGAGCCGGTGCTGCCCGACCCCGATCCGACCAACCACCACTATGGTCCGCTTGAGGGGCGCAAAGAATGTCCGCAGGTCAAGATGATGCGGCTCCACGGCTCGATCTTCTTCGGCGCGGTCGCGCATTTGCAACAGCAATTGCAGGTGCTGGAAGAAAACGAACCCGAACGCAAGCACCTGGTGATCATGGCCAGCGGCATCAATTTCGTCGACCTGGCCGGCGCAGAGTTTCTGGCCGAGGCAGCACGCCAGCGCCGCAAGATCGGGGGCAAACTGTATTTCTACCGCATGAAGGACAGCATCCATGAAACCCTGAAACGCGGACACTTCATGGACGACATCGGCGAGGAAAACCTGTTCCCGGCGAAGATCCGCCCGATGTCGGTCATTTATGCCAATCTCGACAACGAGATTTGCCGCAACTGCCCGGTGCGCGCCTTCCCCGTCTGTCAAACCCATCTCCCCAATGGCGAGGCCCGCACATCATGATCCGTCGCAATCCTTCCGGTGATCTTCCCGTCGTTCACGACAGCGCCTTCGTCGATCCCACTGCCATCCTCTGCGGCAAGGTCATCGTTGAAGAAAATGTGTTCATCGGCCCCTATGCCGTCATTCGCGCCGACGAAGTCGACGAAAACGGCGAAATGGAAGCCATCGTCATCAGCGCCAACTCCAACATCCAGGACGGCGTGGTGATTCATTGCAAGGCCGGGGGCGGCGTCACCATCGGCCGGGGTTCTTCGATCGCGCACCGCTCGATCGTGCACGGCCCCTGCACGGTGGGCGACAACGTGTTCATAGGCTTCAACTCGGTGCTGTTCAACTGTGTGGTCGGCGCGGGCTCGGTGGTGCGCCACAACTCGGTCGTCGAAGGCTGCGAAGTACCACCAGGCTTTTACATTCCCTCCACCGCGAACATTCATTCCAACGAGGAACTGGCCGGGATCGAGCGCGTGACGCTGGATGCCAGCGGGTTCTCGGAAAGCGTGGCACAAGCCAACAGCGAGTTGGTCAAAGGCTACAAGCGCATTCGCAACGAGTTTTAACAAACCGGAATGATCGCCTCACTGGAGTCCTGGCGTGCCGGGTTGTTCCATCGGCGTCACTTCATGCGCAATCTCGGTGCCGGCCTCGTGGTCGGCGTGGTGGCGCTGCCGTTGGCGATGGCGTTTGCGATCGCCAGCGGCGCCCGCCCGGAGCAGGGCATCTACACCGGCATCGTCGCCGGCGTGCTGGCCGCGCTGTTCGGCAGTTCGAGGGTGTCGGTCAGCGGACCGACCGGCGCCTTCATCGTGATTCTGGCCGGCATCACCACCCAGTACGGCATCGACGGTCTGCAAATCGCCAGCCTGATGGCGGGCCTGATCCTGCTGGCGATGGGCCTGGTCAAGCTGGGCGGCATCATCCGCTTCATCCCCACCCCGGTGATTACCGGCTTCACAGCCGGCATCGCGGTCATCATCTTCGTCGGGCAATGGAAGGATTTTTTCGGCCTGCAGCCCGCAGCCTCCGGCCCGCATTTTCATGAAAAGCTGATGTCGCTGCTCGAGGCCATGCCGGGCCTCGATCTGCCGACCACGCTGCTCGCCGTCGGCGCGCTCGCCATCGTCGTGATTTCACCGCGCCTCACCCGGCGCATTCCGAGCCCGCTGATCGCGATGCTCGCCGTCACGCTGGCGCATGCTTACTGGCAGTTCGACGGCGTCGCCACCATCGGCAGCGCATTCGGCGGCATCCCCGGCGGCCTGCCCGAACCACACCTGCCGCAGGTCACGTTCGCGCGCGTCCTGGAACTGCTCGGCCCCGCCTTCACCATCGCCATGCTGGGCGCAATCGAATCGCTGCTGTGCGCAGTGGTCGCCGACGGCATGATCGGCACCCGCCACAACCCCAACCAGGAACTGGTTGGCCAGGGTATCGCCAATATCGCCGCGCCCCTGTTCGGTGGATTCGCATCGACCGGCGCCATCGCGCGCACCGCCACCAACATCCGCAACGGTGGCAACAGTCCGCTCGCCAGCATCGTCCACGCACTGGTGCTGCTCGCGGTAATCGTTGCGCTGGCGCCGCTTGCAGCGCACATCCCGCTCGCCGCGCTGGCCGCGATCCTGTTCGTGGTGGCGTGGAACATGAGCGAGGCACGCCATTTCACCGACCTGCTGCGCCATGCGCCGCTCAACGACAAGGTGCTGCTGCTGATCACCTTCCTGCTCACGGTGTTCGCCGACCTGGTGATCGCGGTCAATGTCGGCGTGCTGCTGGCTGCGCTGCTGTTCATGAAGCGGATGAGCGAAACCGTGCAGATCGAGAGCGAAAGCGAGGCCAGCCTGGCCGCGCTGTGTCCGGTCGGCGTGCCGCCCGGAGTGCAGATCTATTCCATCGACGGCCCGTTGTTCTTCGGCGCCGCCGCCACCTTTGAGCGCACTCTGGCGGGGCTGCATGACCAGGCACGTGTGGTGATTTTCAGGCTGGGACGGGTGCCGTTCGCCGACGCCACCGCCATGCATGCGCTGGCCGACGTAGTGCGCCACTTTCAGCAGCGCGCCATCCGCGTGCGCGTATGCGAGGCGAATCCGCGGCTGGCGCACAAGCTCAAGGCATTCGGGCTGATGGACACGCTCGGTCAGCAGGATGCCTCGGTCAGCGTGCTTGATGTGCTGGCGGACATGGCGGACTCGCCGGCTGCGGCAGATGCCGCCTTTGCACATATCCCGTGAAGACGCCCCGACCGCCTCGCGCGGGGACGTTCCCCGCAACAAGTCGCCATCCCTGAAGCGTTCACACCGACAGGGACCAGCCCGCTCTAATCCTTGGCTTTGGGTTTTCTACCAGGGCTGGCAGCCGGGGTATAACCCGCGATCCGGCACAACATGCCTTCACACTTCTTGCCCTTGATAAAGCGTGTGGAGTGGCACATGATGACGTCACCCTTCTTCGACAGCTCGGTCAGATAAAGCCGCACCTCTGCCAGCGGGATGCGTGTCGCAGCGGCGATTTCGGTATCGAGCTGCTCACCGCGATCTTTCATGTATTTCAAAATTGCCTGCATAGATCTGCGCCTTATTCAAGGTGAATGGCCGGGTCATTGCTTGACCGCCCACTGACGCAATCGTTCAAAATCGCGCAGCCAGCCGCACCGGTTCAATAAAATCCCATGAAATCAATACAGAAGCGGGGGATGTGCTGCTCAGGTTCGAGGCCGCCACTAACGGTATTACGCGAAAAAATGCACAGCGTGATCGCGCGTCTTCCCGCAACAACGCGACTCGAGGATGGCAGACGTATCCTTGATATTCCCCGACGACGGATTCAAACTACATAAGGGCATGATAATTATGATCATGCCCATACTCAACCCGGCTGGCAGCAGGCCAGCCACCGAGCCCCGCCTCATGCCGACTCATCCCGATCTGCGCCCACATGACCCCCAATAGCCAGACCATCCGGTTTCTTCGCCGCCACATCCCCGTTTTCGAATGCGTACCCGGCTGCCACGATTGCTGCGGGCCGGTCACCGCGTCGAGCGAGGAAATGGCGCATCTGCCCATCAAAAGCGAGGCAGAACATGCAGCGGCACTGGTCCAGCTGAGCTGCCCGCATCTGGGCGACTCAGGCTGTCAGGTTTACACCGAACGGCCGCTCATCTGCCGCCTGTTCGGCACCACGCCACGGCTCGTCTGCCCGAACGGCAAACGCCCCGAAACGATGATTGCCCCGCAAATCGAGCAGCAAATCGACCACTATTTCGCGACAACGCGGCAGGTGCTGGTTTAAGGGCGCGCTTGCCAAAACAACCGCAACCCCCTTGCTGGACGGCTCAGAACAGCGCGATCTGCCCCGGTTGCGGGTTTTCTGCCGGCACCTGACTGATTTCCTTCAGCAAATCATCCGAAGTCGGATAGCGGTATTTGAGGCGCAGTTCACGCGTCGTGCGCGCGTTCGACAGCTGACGCGACTCGCGCAAAAAGGATAGAAGCGCTTCCGACAGCACGTTTTCCGCTTCGGCACGCTTCACCCGCGGCGGGCGCGGCAAATTGAACGCGTCGGCGCAACTGTCGAACCAGTCGCCCATTTTTAGCGGATGCGCGTCGACCGCGTGATAGATGCGTTGCGAGCGGCCGCGAAACAGGGCCGCCCAGGTCAAGCGGGCCAGATCGTCGGCGTGAATATGATTGGTATAGCTGTCTTCTGCCGCGATCAGGGCCGGGGTGCCGCGCTTGATGCGGTCGAGCGGCAAGCGATCGGCCGCATAAATTCCGGGCGCACGCAAAATGCTGACCTGCACGCCAAAACATTCGCCCCAGCTGCGCAACTGGCGTTCGGCATCGACTCGTCGCACCGCACGGCCATTGACCGGCGCCACCGGGCGCGTCTCGGCAACCCAGTTGCCGCCGCAATCGCCATACACGCCGCTCGTGCTGATATAGACCAGCGAGCCCGGCTTGCCATGACGCAGCAGCGCGTGCAGCAGGTGGCGGGTACGCGGGTCGGTCTCGCCCGTGGCTGGCGGAGGTGCAAGGTGCAGCACGCCATCGACCCGGGGCAGGCGGCGCAGACTGGCGGGGTTGTCGAGGTCGCCGATAGAGGGCGTCACCCCGAGCGCACGCAGTTCGGCGGCGCGCTCGGGGCGACGGATCAGGCCGATAAAATGCGCCTGTCCGGCATAGCGTTGCACCAGACGCCCGGCGACATCGCCGAACCCCACGATCAGAATTGTTTTCATAGTGATCCGCCTGTAACCATAGTCTTGAAAGGGTGAAAACCTTATCCGCCCGGGCGATAATTCGCTGTTTTCCCACCGCATTTTAAGCGCACATCATGCCGCATCAAGTCACCATCCAGCCCAGCGGGCACCAGTTCACCGTCGCCGACGACGAGACCATTCTCGAAGCCGCGCTACGCGAAGGTTTTTCGCTGCCTTACGGCTGCCGGAACGGCGCCTGCGGCGCGTGCAAGGGCAAAGTCCTGTCGGGGGAACTCGACTACGGCAAGCATTCACCCAACGCGCTCAAGGATGAAGAGAAAGCGCAGGGACGCGCCTTGTTCTGCCGCGCCAGGCCGCTGACCGACATGGTGATCGAAGCCAAGGAAATCGGCGCAGCCAAAGACATCGTGGTCAAGACGCTGCCCTGCCGGGTGGAAAAACTCGAAAAATGCGCCGACGACGTGATGGTGGTCAAGATCAAACTGCCCGCCAATGAGCGCCTGCAGTTTCTGGCCGGACAATACGTCGACTTTCAGCTGAAAGACGGCAAGGCACGCAGCTACTCGCTTGCGATCCCGCCGCACGACGATGCGCTGCTGGAGTTTCATATCCGCCATGTTCCGGGCGGCCTGTTCTCCGACCAGGTGTTTTCCAGCATGAAGGAACGCGACATCCTGCGCCTGAAAGGTCCGCTCGGCAGCTTCTTCATCCGCGAGGATTCCGACAAGCCGATGATCTTCATCGCTGGCGGCACCGGATTCGCGCCGATCAAGGGCATGCTCGAACACGCGTTTGCCGAGCACACCGACCGCGAACTGGTGCTGTACTGGGGTGTGCGCTCGCTGAAGGATTTATACATGGCCAAACTGCCACAGCAGTGGCTGGCCGAGCGCCCCAACTTCAGCTTCATTCCGGTGTTGTCCAACCCGCAGCCGGAAGATGGCTGGCAAGGCCGCACCGGTTATGTGCACGATGCCGTGCTGGCCGATTTTGCTGATTTGTCCGGTTATCAGGTTTATGCCTGCGGCGCGCCGATCATGGTTGATTCGGCACGCGAGGCATTTGTCAGCGCACGCGGGCTGGATGAGGATGAGTTCTTCGCGGACTCGTTTGCGTACGCGGCGGACGCCGAAGCTGCAGCATGAAAAAGCCCGCATTGAGCCCAGCCACTCTGAACGTGTGTTGAAAACCTGAATGGTTTTCGGTGGAACCTCGCCACACCAGGGCAACTGAGCGGGACGTTTTTTTCAGGGAACTCTTGGGGTGGGCCAGAAATGGCGCGGTGGGGGACCGACGGGGCTTGGGGCACGCTCAGCGTCCCAGCGGTGGGTTAGGAATTTTGGCGGCTCGATCTCGGGGTGCGAATCTGGGAGACCGTCCCTGCCTATGCCTTCGTTGCACGGGGTGGTGCGATTACGTCGCATATTCCGCCAGTAGTCCGGGGGGATGGTAATTTCGTAGTTCCCAGAATGGTCTTTGGTGAGGACGCCGATGGCTGTCAGGAAGTGAATGTATTTCCAGAAGGCGACGGCGTATTTAGTGTTTTCGTCATCACCGTAGTCGATAGCAAATCCCAACGCCAACCATTCCAAGCATTCCTTGGGGTAAAACGCAGAGGGATAACTAATTTCGACGATTTGCGTTTGTTCTTGTTGTACGCGAGCGCGATAAACCAACACGGCGGATTGCCAGACCACACGTGGCGCTCCCAATGACTTTTCCCACGGCACGAACGTCGTCAGTTTTTGGATCTGGTCTTTGGTTAACCCCAGTTTCCGGCAATTCAAGGCTAACTTGGCGGCGGGCGGCATCTCCCTGTACTTCCGAAATCGGGCTTCCGCTTCGGCCAACTCCGCTTCCCGTTCTTGTTGTTCGAGTGCCGCAATCGATTTGGTAATCTGATCTTCTTCCCAATCCGCGCGGCGCAGTTCTTCCAGGCGGGGGTGATAGAGCCACTTGGCGGGATAGGGTTTGGTGCGAAAGAACAGTTCTGCCAACCCCGCAAAGGTCACTTGCCCTTTGAGGCGACTGATGTCGATCTCAATGGCGTGGAGTTGGCGTTGGTTAATTTTGGCTTGCTTGGCGTCATCAACAAAGTGGGTAACGGCGATTTCCACCAGATAGGTATTACTACCGTTTACAGTCACGATGATATCGGGGCGCATATCACCCAACCCATACTCCACCGCAACGGTATCCAACTTTACTGTGTGCTCAACATAGACCGTTTGCGGTTGGGACGGAACCCCATAAAGGGGACGGGCATAGGGATTGATGTACGCAAGGACGGGTAACCGTAACTCCAGCCGTTCGGCAATGATTTGCTTGGCGGCGAGATGGACGGCAGTTTCGAGCGCCTTGGCGCAGTCCTCACCGGGCGCGTGGGCAAAATGTGGGGTTTGATGGTTCTGGCGGGCAATAAGGGATCGCTGACAAGCAGGACAGATACAGCCACACGCCTTGCCATTCGGCACTTGGCGTGATTCATAGAGCACTTCGTCTTTAAGCCCAAAGGGCACCCGCAACGCCGGGAGCATACCTTCCTCCCATTGCCTTTTCGGGTATTGTAGCCAGAAAACAAAACGCCCCGCTCAGTTGCCCAAGCGGGGAGAGGTTCCGGCGAAAACCACTCAGGTTTTCAACACACGTTCAGAGTGCTGGGCATTTAGCGGGCTTTTTTCAGACAGCTTGCCTGGGCATCATCGCATTACGTTTACAACTCACCCTTAGAACCCGCCCGGATGATCTCATCCAGCCCGTCGCGCACCTTCTGGATGCGCGCTTGCAGGTCGGGCGACAGTTTATTGGCCTTGGCAAATTCCTCGACGTTGATGTCGATCATGATCAGCCAGCCCTGCCCCTTGGCGTCTTCCACCAGGGCAATGCGGCACGGCACGTAAATCGCAAAGTTCAGGCTCTGGTCGATCAGGTCCTTGGCGGTCACCGCATCGCAAAACTCGAAAATGGTGGTGGTGCGCTGCGGCTTGCCGGTATTCGCTTCCACCTGCTTGGACAGCGGCAGCTCGGCCACCAGTTTGAGATTCAGCGCATTGGCACGCAGGCGCATTGACTCCGCCGCGTCGTCCAGGCTAACGCCGGGTTCGATCGCCACTTTGTACACCCCCGCCTGCTGCACGGGTGTGGCCTTGGCTGTGGCGGCCAGGCTGACTGGCGCAAACCATGCGCTGGCAAGAACAAGACTCAGGGCAGCAAGAAAAAACGGTCGCATATAATTTCCTATTCAAAACATGAGCAAGGCCAAATAGTACACGCCTCGCAGTCGCACTTGTCGACAAAAATGTCAGCCCCAAACGGGTATTTCGCGCCCAGTTTCTACTGCGCGCGGCACAGCATCAGGGCCTTCTGATAATGCTGGCAGGCTTCGCCGATCTGCCCACTCTGGGTTCTCAATTCAGCCATGCGGATATGACCTTCGGTACTCGGCGCAACCGCAAGGCTGGCTTCCAGATAACTTTGCGCCTTGCCCCACAATTCCTGTTCGCTACACAAATGCGCCAGCGTCAGCAACAAGCGGGCATCGCGCGGCTGGGCATGCAGCCATTTCTCGGCCTGCTCGACCTGCCGGGTCGGGCTGCTGCCGCGCACCTCGCCATACAGGCTCACCAGATCTTCGTGCCAGTCGCGATTGAGCGCCGCTTCGATGATATCCAGAGCGGTATCGGCGCCGCCGCGCTGAATGAAGGCGCGCGCTGCCGCACGGGCGACGAAGGCATCGAGCTTGAATTCAGCAGGCACTTTCTTCCAGTAATCCAGCAGGGCGCGGTCGTCGTCCGCGCGGCGTTTCAGATTCTCAGCGTAGGCCATGCGGCGCAACTGCGTCACCGTGGCGGGCTCCAGGGCGTTGCTGCGCGTCAGCGCGTCGAGCAGCTTGTCGACTTCGTCCCACTGTCCGGTCATCTGCCGCGCCTTGAGTTCCAGCCGCAGCAGGGCGGTGTGTTGCGGTGCAATGGCCTTGGCGGACTGGATCGCGACCAGCGCGCCGGTCGCGTCTTTGAGGTCGAGCAGGGTTTCGGCTTCAAACAGCTGCGCCGCCAGTTCTGCACCGTATTCCGTGGCCTCGCGAACATGGCGCTCGCGCTGCGCCACCGCGCGCATGTCCTGCGCTGCGCGCGCTGCCAGCACGCGCGCGATACCGGTGCGCGTGTCGTCGCCCTGCCACTGGCCGAGCGCCTGTTCGGCATCCTGGTAGCGATATTCAGTATAGGCCTTGAGGCCGCCGGCAAAGTTTTCGTCGCGTTTTACCGCCGCCATCTGCTCGCGCTTTTCACGCACGATGCGCGGCAGGTTCAAAGTCAGCAGGGTCAGGCGCAACAGCAAGATGCCGCCCACCACCAGTCCGACCAGCATCAGCACAAAACTGATGAAGGAAATTTCCATGCGCCAGGGCGGATACACCAGCACGACATAACCGGGGTCGTAGCGGCCGGCCATCGCCAGGCCGACCGCCAGCACCACGATGATGAGCAGCGAGATCAGCCAGCGCATCAATGCTCTCCCTTGTAAGCGTCCAGCGCGGCGAGGCTGGCATCGATTCCGGGCAGCTTGGTGGCGATCTGCAGCTGCGACAGGCGCTTGATATCCTTCAGCGCCGCTGCGACGCCCTCGTCACGCGTATTGAAATAGCGCGTCAGCATGTCGGCTGCTGCGCGCAGGTCAGTGCCAAACGCCGCCTGGTCCTGCGACAGCAAGGCCAGCCGCGCCGACAACAGGCGCAAGCGCAGGTTTTCGCGCAGGAAATAGGCCTGGTCGGGCGGCAGCAGCACCGCTTCGTTGCGGTCGACGCGGCGAATCTGCACGATGCGGGTCAACTCGGTCCATACTTCTTGACCGATGCTCAAGCCGGCTTTGGCGGTACGCGGCGCAGCCACGGCTTCGGACGCCTGCGCGCTCGCCAGCGGCCAGCCGGCGATACGGGTCACCAGCACCTCGATGCGGGCGCTTGCGCCCACCTCGTCGAGCGAGGGCACGGCGCGCAGCGTGGCCAGATCGGCGGCTATGGCGCGCCGCAACGCGGTGAACTGCGGCTTGTCGAGACGCTGCAGGCGGGTGTCGGCGCCTTCCAGCGCAATGATCGCGGCCTTGACGTTGCCAGCCAGTTGCAGCTGCTGCGCAGCGGTCAGCAGCACCTGTTCGATTTCGGCCAGCGTCCACTGGTCGCGTCCCTGCGCCAGATCCTTGTACAGCGATTCGAGCGCCTGCTGCTGCTGTTGCGAGGTCACCATCTGGGCGTCGATGCGCGCAACCTTCTCGCTCACCTGGCGCATCGCGTCGTCGGCGTTGCGCGCCAGCAGGCGGGTTTCGCTGACATCCTTGCCGGAATCGGCCAGACGGCGTCCCAGCTCGGTTTTCAGGTCGCGGATGCGCTCGCGGCTGTCTGACCACGACCAGGCGGCTGCGGCCAGCGCCAGCGTCGCGATCAGCAGGGCAACCAGCGGCAACGCCTGAAACCGGGAGGGTGCGGGTGCAACAGGAGTCGTTTCGGGGGGGTTAGTCATGGGGTTTCCTGAACCAGTTAATCAAGCCATCGACCAGGCCGGCGTCGCCGCCCGCGGTGGCAATGACTTCTGCAACGCCAAAGTGACGCGCCGCTGCGGCGATTTTCTCATGCGGGGCAAAAAGCGGGGTATGCAACAACAGCGGCCTGCCGGCCTCGCCCAGAAGCGCCGCCAGATTGTGCAGGGTTTCCGCGCTGGTCACCGTGACGGCATCGATGCCGCCGGCTTGCCACTGCGCCAGCAAGGCGGTGGCATCCGCTTCGGGCCGCACGCGCCGGTAGCATTCAAGATAGTCCACCGTCGCTCCGCGTTTGCGCAGCGTGTCGGCCAGCAGGCTGCGCCCACCCACGCCGCGCACGATCATCACGCGCTTGCCGGCCACGTCGTGCAATTGCGGCAGGGCGAGCAAGGCTTCGCTGTCCTGGCCGTCCGGCGTGATGACGTCTTTGACCGCGTGTTCAGCCAGCGCGCGGGCGGTGCCGGGGCCGACGGCAAAACACTGCGCCGCAGCGGGTAGCGCGCAGCCCCCTGAATGCAGCGCGGCCATGCCGAACTGCGCGGCGTTGGGGCTGATGAAGATGATGCAATCCGCAGCGGCGAGTTGCGCCAACGGCACGCGTAATGCAGCGGACGCGACCGCCTCGATTGCCAGTGCCGGAAAAACAAACGCCGCGCCGCCTGCCGCCTGGATCGCCTGCGCCAGCCCCACGGCCTGTTGCAACGGCCGCGTCACCAGAACCGTGCGCTGCAGCAGGCCTTGCGTCATGCCGCCGGCAGGGCGTCGAGAATGGCGCGCGCGCCTTGTGCCAGGAGCTTGTCGGCCAGCAGTTGGCCGACTGCTTCGGGGTTGCCCATGCTGCCTTCAGCCGCATCGTGAATGAACTGGCTGCCGTCCGGGTTCGCCACGAAACCAGTGATGTGCAGGAGGTCACCCCGCAGGATGGCGTGTGCGCCCAGCGGCACCTGGCAACTGCCGCCCAGCACGCGGCTGACCTGACGTTCGGCGCGCACGCAGGCGGCGGTTTCCGGATGATTGAGCGCGACCAGCATCGCCGCCACCGCGGGCTGGTCGCTGCGGATTTCGATGCCGAGCGCACCCTGGCCGGCGGCGGGAATGCTGTCTTCCACGGAAAGCAGGCTCTTGATGCGCGCGCCAAGACCGAGCCGCTTGAGGCCGGCGGCGGCGAGCAGGATCGCATCGAACTGGCCCTCGTCGAGCTTTTTCAGCCGGGTGCCGACGTTGCCGCGCAGCGGTTTTACGGTCAGATGCGGATAGCGCGCGCGCAGCTGCGCTTCGCGGCGCAGGCTGGAGGTGCCGACCACGCCGCCGGGCGGCAGGTCGGACAGGCGTTCATACTGGTTGGAAACGAAGGCATCGCGCGGGTCTTCGCGCTCGCCGATCACCGCCAGTTCGAAACCGGGCGGCAACTCCATCGGCACATCCTTCATCGAGTGCACCGCCAGGTCGGCCTGCCCGGCTTCCAGCGCCACCTCGAGTTCCTTGACAAACAGCCCCTTGCCGCCGATTTTGGACAACGTAACATCCAATATCTGGTCGCCGCGCGTGGTCATCCCCAGAATGCTCACCGTGCAGCCGGGGTGCAGCGCGCGCAGGCGGTCGCGGATATGCTCGGCCTGCCACATGGCGAGGGCACTTTCACGGGAAACACACATGAAGACTCCATCATCACGCAAAGGAACGACTGCAATGAGGCGATTGATCGCACCCTGGAAGGTGATGCTCCAGGCCGTAATTTTAGCATGCGGGCTGGGGCTGTCCGGCGCCGCCAGCGCGGCCGACGGACTGGTTCAGGCCAGCAGTTTCAAGGCCGACGGCAAACTGGCGATGCAGCGCCATGTCCCGATTCTGGTGGTGTTCACCAGCCCGGGCTGCTCCTACTGCGAGCGCGTCAAACGTGAATACCTGCTGCCGATGCACAAGGATCCGGCCTATCTCAAGCGCGTCATCATTCGCGAAGTGACCGTCGGCGCCACCACGCCGCTCACCGGCTTTGACGGCAGCGCCACCACGGAAGGCGCGTTCGCCGCCACGCACAAGGTCTTCATGGTGCCCACGGTCAAGGTGCTGACGCCGCAGGGTGGCGATACCGGCGAAGCGATCGTTGGCATGCTGACGCCGGATTATTACTTCGGCTATCTGGAAGCAGCCATCGACGAAGGCGGCCGCAAAACACGCGGCAAGTAAGCACACGCGCCGGCAGCCTGTCTGCCGCCCGGGAAATCGGCGCTAGAATCGCGCCCATGTCTGGACGCGCGCAATGAAAACCCTTCTGGCTGACGATCACCCGCTGATGCGCGAGGGGATTCGCCAGGTGCTGGCCCAGCTCGAGCCCGGGCTGGAAATCGTCGATGCCCACGATTATCCCAGCCTGTTTTCCCACACCCGCACCCACCCCGACCTCGACCTCGCACTGGTCGACCTCAACATGCCGGGATTCGTCGGCATGCAGGGCATCACCCTGTTTCGCAGCGAATTCCCGGATATTCCCCTGGTGGTGCTTTCGGCCTCAGAATCGTCCCACGACATCCGCAGCGCATTGGAAGCCGGCGCGCTGGGCTACATTCCCAAGGCCGCCTCCACCGAGGTGATGCTGGCCGCCTTGCGCAGGGTGCTGGCCGGCGACATCTATGTGCCCGCCTGCTTCGACGACAGCCACGGCGGTCTGCACACCGTCGCACCCGACGATTTCAAGGCGCTGCAGCACAGCGGCCTGACTGCGCGCCAGTTTGAAGTGGCGCGCCTGCTGGTTCAGGGCTTCGCCAACAAGAGCATCGGCGGCATGCTGGCGATGAGCGAAGGCACGGTTAAAGTTCACATCGCGGCGATTTTTCGCGCCTTTAACGTCAGCAACCGTACCGAAGCCGTGCTCGAAATCCAGCGCTTGATGCAAAAAAGCTAGGCTGCGGTGGATTTTTTACGCCATCTGTTCAGTCGCCTGCCCTTGCCCACCAGCATCCGCAGCCGGATGCTGGTGATTGCGCTGCTGCCGGCCATGCTCGCTGAATTCGGCATGGTGGCCTACTTCACCTCGCAAACCCTTGCCACAGCGGAAGATGCGCTGCATGCGCGCGCCAGCAATGCTGCCCGCCATCTGGCCGAAGCCCTGCCGTATGCGCTGATCAGCGGCGACCTGCAACGCGTCGATGCGCTGCTGGCCTCCGAGCTTGAAGCCAGCCGGCTTTCCACCGCACGCGTGCGCGACAGCCGCGGCCAGCTCATCGCCAGTCGCGGCCTGCCGGCCGCCGCTTCCCCCGCCACCGCGCAATACACCCAGCGCGCCGAAATCCGCCTGCCCAGTCTCGGGCCGAATGAGGACGCGCTGTTCGGCGACCATGCCGCGCCGCCGCAAAACCAGTTGGGACAGGTCGAAGCCGGGGTGTCGCTCAGGGAGATCCAGGCTTTCAAGCGCGACACGCTGCTGCATGCCGCGCTGTTGATGCTGGTGGCGCTGGCGCTCACCGGCGCGCTGGCGTGGCGCCTGTCCAACCGGCTGGCCGGGCAACTGCAGCATGTCGGCCGCGTGGTCGGACGGCTGGCACACAACGACCTGACGGTGCGCGCGCAACTGCCCCCGGCCGGGGAAGTCGGCGCACTCGCTGCCGGGGTCAACGACATGGCCGAAGCCTTGCAGGCGCACCGCGGCGAACTGGAAAAACGTATCCGCGAAGCCACCGCCGATCTCGCTGCAAAAAAGAACATGGCCGAGCGCGCCAATCAGGCCAAATCACGCTTTTTTGCCTCGGCCAGCCATGACTTGCGGCAGCCCCTCCATGCCTTGTCACTGTTCGTCGCCGCCCTGAAAGCACGCAACCTGCAACCCGGCATCCAGGGCTTGATCGACAACATCGAGGCCTCGACCGCCGCCATGGAACTGTTGCTCAATTCCCTGCTCGACATTTCGCGGCTCGACGCCGGCACCATTGAAACGCATCCGGTGCATTTTTCGCTGGGCAGCCTGCTGGACAGCCTGAGCAAGCAATTCACCCCACTCGCCGCCGAAAAAAATCTGCGGCTGCGCTTTCATCCGATCGACGTCACCCTCTACAGCGACCCCCTGCTGATCGAGCGCATCCTGCTCAACCTGATCGCCAACGCCATTCGCTACACCGACAAGGGTGGCGTGCTGGTGGCCTGCCGCCGGCGCGGCCGCATGCTGCGCCTCAGCGTGATCGACAGCGGACGCGGCATCCCGCCCGAGCAGCAGGAAAGCGTGTTCCAGGAATTCGTCCAGCTCGACAATCCGGCGCGCGACCGCAGCAAGGGTCTCGGACTGGGGCTTGCCATCGTCTCGCGCCTGAGCCGGCTGCTGGGGCACCGCGTCGACCTGCTGTCGCGCCCCGGGCGTGGATCGGCATTCAGCATCGACGTGCCCTGCGGCGATGCGCGCCTGATCCGCTCGCCCTTGCCGCTCGCCGCGCCCGGCAAGCTGGCCGCCGACGCCCTGGTGGTGCTGGTGGACGATGAGTCCGCGATCCTGCGCGGCATGGCAGAACTGTTCGACAACTGGCATATCGACCTGGTGACCGCACATAGCGTGGCCGAAGCCGAACAGGAACTGCTCAGCCTCGACCGCATTCCCGACGTCATCGTCACCGATTACCGGCTGCCCGGCGACACCGACGGCATCGCCGTCATCACCCGCCTGCGGCAACAGTTCGGACACGATATCCCCGCCGTGCTGGTCACCGGCGACACCGCCCCCGACACGATTTTGCGCATTATCCAGGCCGGATTTCCGCTGCTGCACAAGCCGCTGCGCCCCGCCAAGCTGCGCGCCCTGCTCACCCACCTGATCCAGCAAAGGCGTGCTGCCGCTGTGGGATAATCCGCGCCACCAGCGTTCACCGCTTCCCGCTCACCCCTCACCGCTTACCAGACACCATGCATATCCACATCCTCGGCATCTGCGGCACCTTCATGGGCGGGATCGCCGCCATTGCCCGCAGCGCAGGCCACACCGTCACCGGCTGCGACGCCAACGTCTACCCGCCGATGTCCGACCAGCTGCGCGCGCTCGGCATCGACCTCATCGAAGGCTTTGACGCCGCTCAAGCCGACCTCAAGGCCGACATTTTCGTCATCGGCAACGTGGTCACTCGGGGCAACCCGCTGATGGAAGCCATCCTCGAACGCGGCCTGCCCTACACCTCGGGCCCGCAGTGGCTGGCCGACAACGTGCTGAAAGACAAATGGGTCCTGGCGGTGGCCGGCACCCACGGCAAGACCACCACCTCCGCCATGCTGGCGTGGATACTCGACGACGCGCACCTGCGCCCCGGCTTCCTCATCGGCGGCATCCCGCAGAATTTCGAAGTCTCCGCGCGGCTCACCGACAGCCCCTTCTTCGTCATCGAAGCCGACGAATACGACACCGCCTTCTTCGACAAGCGTTCCAAATTCGTCCACTACCGCCCGCGCACCGCCATCTTCAACAACCTCGAATTCGACCACGCCGACATCTTTGCCGACCTCGCCGCCATCGAAACCCAGTTTCACCATCTGGTGCGCACCATTCCCGGCAATGGCCTCATCGTCGCCAACGGCCGCGATGAAAGCATCGAGCACGTGTTCGAGCGTGGCCTGTGGACGCCGGTGGAACGCTTCGGTGGTGCGAATGGCTGGACCATCGGCGAAGTCGATGCCCAGGGCCATTTCGACGTCACCTTCGACGGTGCCCTGCAAGGCCGCGTCAAATGGGAACTCATCGGTGAACACAACCGCATGAACGCGCTCGCCGCCATCGCCGCCGCACGCCACGCCGGCGTCCCCGCCGCCACCGCGATCGACGGCCTGAGCCGCTTCGAAAACGTCAAGCGCCGCATGGAAGTACGCGGCGCCGTCCACGGCATCACCGTCTACGACGACTTCGCCCACCACCCCACCGCCATCACCACCACCCTCGAAGGCCTGCGGGCCAAAGTCGGCAAAGCACGCATCCTTGCCGTACTGGAACCGCGCTCCAACACCATGAAACTCGGCGTCATGAAAGCCGCCCTGCCGGCCAGCCTCGCGCACGCCGACCAGGTCTACTGTTACGGCGCCAACCTCGGCTGGGATGCCGCGATGGCACTCGCCCCGCTCGGCGACAAAGCGCGCGTATTCGACAAGCTCGACGCCCTCATCAGCCAGCTGGTGGCCGACGCCCGCCCCGGCGACCACGTCCTGATGATGAGCAACGGCGGCTTTGGCGGCATCCACGCCAAGCTGCTGGAAGCGCTGCATCACCACTATCACGAGGATATTGTGCTGACGGCGATGCATCGGTATGGGGGGTATGCGTAAGGTGGTGGTGGTGGTGGTTGTAGTTGAGGTGTTGGCAGAACTGCTGAGCGTTGGCCGGGGGTAGCCCGGCGGCTAGTAACTTTCTTTGTCAACGCGACAACTCGCACCTGGCCCGGAATGGTCGTTCGGAGAAGTATGCGCCCCAGTTGTTTCCGTCCAGAACAGGTGACACTTAGGTAAACTCCAATAAAAGTCCAATTTAGCCCAAACCTATTTCAGCGAACAGTGAAAAAACGCGCTTTCCGATTTATTGATTTGTTCGCAGGTCTAGGGGGGTTCCACCTTGCGCTTAACCGCTTAGGGGGGACATGCGTCTTCGCAGCCGAATGGAAAGAAAACCTGCGGGACTTGTATGAGAGGAACTTCGAACTCCGCCCTGCTGGTGACATTACACAGATCGCCCCCCAGTCGATACCCGACCATGATGTGCTTACGGCAGGGTTTCCGTGCCAACCCTTCTCAAAGGCGGGCGAGCAACTCGGGTTCGAGTGTACAAAGCAAGGTGGACTTTTTTTCAATGTCGAAGAGATTCTTCGGCAGAAAAAGCCAAGTTTTTTCATTCTCGAAAACGTTCCGAACTTGCTTAAACACGACCACGGGAAGACCTGGGAAAAAATCCAGAAGCTCTTGGGGCCTGACGGCCTTGGTTACCATATAAAGGCGGCAAAACTCTCGCCGCATAATTTCGGAATTCCGCAGATTCGTGAGCGCATATACATTGTAGGTTCTGTGCGCCCGCTTACCAGCTTCGTCTGGCCTGAAACCACGGCCGCTGAAACTTCAATTGAAAGTGTTCTAGACGACCATCCGGCCGATGCGAAACAGTTTTCTCCGCAAGTCCGCGAATGCCTGGACACCTGGGATGCGTTTTTGCAAGCCTGTCCAAAGGATGTAGTCCTCCCATCGTTTCCGCTATGGTCGATGGAGTGGGGCGCGACTTATCCTTTCGAAGACGAAACCCCCTATGCGCTTAAGGTACTACACGGGCAAGACGCGCTTAAAGGTTTCAAAGGGAGTCACGGCTCTAAGCTTGACCACATTAGAGATATCGAAAACCGGTGGGGAGCATTGCCAAGCCACGCACGCACGGAACAGATGGAATTCCCGAAATGGAAGAAGAACTTTATCCGGCAAAACCGGCAGTTCTACAAGGACAACAAATTCTGGATTGACCCCTGGCTACCTCGTATTCTCAAGTTTCCCTCTAGCCTACAGAAACTTGAGTGGAACGCTCAGGGAGGCAAGCACGACATCTGGAAATACGTGCTGCAGTTTCGGGCCTCTGGGGTACGCATCAAGCGCCGCACAACGGCGCCTAGCCTTATCGCAATGACTGACACGCAGGTGCCCATCATCGGCTGGCAAAAACGTTACATGACGCCTCGTGAGTGCGCGCGGCTGCAGAGCTTGGACGCCCTGAAGGAATTGCCCAGCCGCCCGGCGCAAGCGTTCCAAGCCTTGGGCAATGCGGTCAACACTAGTGTGGTCGAGCGAGTTGCACAGGCGCTGCTCTCGGGCACAGGCGTTGCCCCAACACAAGCACCTAAGAATGAGCAAAAGAGTAGGAAATGTTTTTCTGAATTGGCGGCGGTTGCATGATGGAGGCTACTGATCTGCAACCTGCACCTATTGAGATTCGTCCTGAGGTTACCGTCCTTTCGGTACTGAGGCATCTGAATTACAAGGCATGGTTTGCCATCGCTGAGTTCATAGATAACGCGCTTCAGAGTGCCATTGCCAACGGAGAGCGGCTAAGAACACTTCATGATGGTGAATTCCAACTCACTGTTGACGTTCAATTCGATCCGATCGAACGTGGGCAGATTGTCATCACCGATAACGCTGCCGGGATTTCGGTAGCCGACTTCCCTCGTGCGTTTCGAGCTGCTCAGACTCCGACCGACCGAAGCGGGCTCTCTGAGTTCGGCATGGGGATGAAGAGTGCTGCATGTTGGTTTGCCGAGACCTGGAGCGTGCGAACCAAGGCCATCGGCGAATCGGTCGAAAGAACCATCTACTTTGACGTCAAGCATATTGTCGAGAACAAAATTGAGCACTTGAACTCTGAGATTCGCAACGTCGACCCTGCCGCACATTACACCGTCGTCTCGCTTCGCGGCCTCCACCACCTTCCCCAAGGCCGTACGGTTGCCAAGATAAAGGAACACCTGGCAAGCATATACCGCGTGTTCCTTCGAGACGGCCGACTCATCCTTCGGTTCAATGGCGAGTCACTTAGCTATCAGTCGCCACAGGTTCTGAAAGCCATTCGCTACACATCCTCTGGGGTCGCAGCGCAAGGTGACGGTGCGGTGCCCGTTGAGTGGCGGAAGGAAATTCATCTAGACTTTGGCGATGGTCAGCGCGTCACTGGTTTCGCTGCGTTACGCGAGGTCGGCTCCACACCGCTCGCAGGTTTTGCACTTTTTCGACGTGACCGCCTGATCGTTGGCAGCCTTGACGATACGTATCGCCCAGCGTACATCTTTAAACAGACCAACAGTTATGCGTTCCAGAGACTCTTCGGCGAACTTCACGTCGAGGGCTTCGAAGTAAGCCACACCAAGGATGGCTTTCGTTGGGAGGCGTATGAGGACATCTTCCTCGAGTTCCTAAAAAAAGCAGTTGAAGCGCCCCCCCTCGACCTGCTCGCACAAGCACAGAACTACCGTGCGCTGCCCTCCAAGAAGTCCATCGAGGCACGAGCAGTTGCGGCCACTGCGTCAGTTGCCGAGTATCTGGAAAAAGATGTCGCGCCGCTCCTGGTCGCGGCAAGACAGTATCCAGCTGAACCAGCAGAACTGCCACCCGAAATAGACAGCAGTCCGCTACAAGCGTCCGAGCGCACCGTAACCGTGGCAGACGGCGATTGGCATTGGGTGATTACCCTACGTACTTCTGTCGATCCTGCTAGAGATGAGTGGGTATCCCTGGCCAAGATGGAGCAGGAGGAAGATGACTCGGACCGAGTGCGTCGATTAAGCCTCGACTTGTCCCTTGCGCACCCTTTCTCCACCGAGTTCATTGGCGCCAACAACGAGAACGTCGAACTTCTCCTTCGCCTCGCAACTGCCGTCTGCGTCTCACTGGTCTTGTCGGAAGATCTCACAGGGGAGCCTCCTCAGAGCGTCCTATATCACTTCAATTACTTACTGCGAGGGGCGCTCGCGCGCACGGTTTTCAATAATGACAACATCCGTCACGATTCTCAGCAAAATCAAGCCTCCCTTGCGCTGGGAACCTAAGCGAGGCGATTTCACGCAGGAGTTCCTTGCGAGCAAGTCAAAAGACCCGAACGGGCCGAGCTTTGACGATCTCTCAACCGGCGAAAACTCCGTGCTGCAAGAAGCACAGAGAATCCTCGGGCGATGCCTACCTCCAACAGAGCCTGCTGGGCGCGAGACAGGACTCGTGGTTGGCTACGTGCAAAGTGGCAAGACCATGTCTTTCGAGACAGTCATCTCGCTCGCACGTGACAACAACTACGGCGTGGTTATCGTTTTCGCCGGCACTAAAAACAACCTGCGCGCGCAATCAGAAGAACGCCTATGCAAGGATCTCGGCATCGACGACGGCGCAAGCTGGCACCATTATTCGAATCCTGCAAAAAGTTCTGCTAGCGAAATCGAAGACAGAATTCAGGCATGGCGAAAGCGCCCAATGAAGAAAAGGGCCATTCTGATCACCGTGCTCAAGCAAGTCGTCAAACTCGAACACTTGGCAACCGTACTAAAGAAGCTTTCTTTGGATAGTGTGCCGGTGCTGATAATCGATGACGAGAGCGACCAAGCCAGTCTGAACACGAACGCCGCAAAAATCCGCTCAAGAAAAGCTGCCGCAGACGCTAGAAGCACTATCTACGACCGCATCTGTGTCGTTCGCGACACCGTGCCACACCACTCGTTTCTCCAGTACACGGCCACACCCCAAGCGAACCTGCTGCTCGCCCAAACCGACCTCCTCAATCCATCCTTCGCGGAACTTGTGACGCCTGGCGACGCCTATACCGGCGGCAAGGCTTTTTTTAAGGAGAACCCGGGCTTGGTTATCGACATCCCAAGTCTAGAGGTACCGAGTTCGACCAACGTAGTTTCTGCTCCACCGAAGAGCCTGCTCGGCGCGCTACGCTACTTCCTTTTGGTGGCAGCACAGCACGCCTTAACAATGGAAAGGGGGAAAGACCGCAACCGGTCCATGATGGTCCACCCAGCCATGCTGACTGCATCACACAAGGTCTACAAGGCCTGGATGGACAGGTCGCTCAAAACGCTGACTTCCACCATTGAAAAGCAGTACAAAAAAACGCCTGCCGACGCTGAAGCACGCTTTCAGACCGAATACAACGCTCTGAAAGAAACTTATCCCGATTTGAAATCGCTGCCCGAACTCATCGAGTCGATGGTGGACGAAGTCTTCGACGAAATAAAGTGTGTGGAAGTAAATGGCACACCCGATGCCGAGAAGAAGGTTAACTGGAAATCGACCCCCTATTGGATTCTCGTGGGTGGCGCCTCTCTTGATCGGGGCTATACAGTGGAAGGCTTAGTCATAACCTACATGCCTAGACCGCTCGGCACCTCGCCAGCAGCAGATACGCTCCAGCAACGCGCTCGATTCTTTGGATACAAGAGGCCTTACCTCGGACTATGCAGGGTGTTTGTGCAAGACAGCGTTCGGGAAGCGTTTGCCGACTATGTCGACCATGAGGACTTTGTCAGGGCGGCGCTCATTAGTAATCGTGGAAAGCCGCTAACAGATTGGCGACGTGATTTTATTTTGGGCGCACTGTTGAAACCTTGCCGCCCCAACGTAATTGGCCTCAGCACCCGCCGCATTCCAGTTGATGGGTGGCTGGTACCTCGCGCCCTCCAAAGAGATGACGTTGCCGCCGAATTCAACAGGGAACTCCTGACCAATACAGTTGGGAATTGGAAAGGACGCTTCGGCCCTGCTGTGAATGCAGCGGAGTTTCCGCAGTTCAAAGGTTCGAAGGACGCCTCGCCAAACTTTGTACTCGAGGCAATCCCGCTGCGCGTAATTCTCGAAGATTTCCTGCTCAAAGTTCAGGTACGAGATCCCTCCGACGCAGAAAAGCACAGCGCCATTCTCATCGCCATGGCCGAACTATTGCGCGAGGATGAAAGCCTTAAGACAGATGTCTTCTTGATGAACAACCTTGATGCCCAATACCGCACACGCGACGCTGGTCGAGGTTTTCCTGCCGGACATCGGAATGCGCCTATTAACGAATACTTCAGTAACAGTGCCGATACCGTAAACGATAAAAACTTCATGTCAGCAGAGCGCGTGTCGCTGCAACTGCGACGCTTCAATCTCGGTACGGCGACGCGAGACAAAAGTTCAGCGGACATCCGAAGCGTTACATGGTTTGCTGTGAATGTACCTAGCGCGCTAAGCAAGCACCTTCACATCGAGGGGCGGAGTTGACAGTGAACAGTATTATTTCTTCTTTCCTTGATCTGCCCACCGCAGTTTCTTCCGCAGAGTTCAAAGCAATACCTTTGAGCACAAGGCGTAAGGACTTTCTCGCCAAGAACGATGACGGCGCGCCCATATTCTTGCTTCACGACTCAAGCATCGCTAAATACAGTCCAAGTATCAGCTTTCGCCACCTCTCAGCCCAGTTTCACGCCACATGCCACATTCGGACGGATGAGATTGACCTAGAAGACCAGTTCTGTCTCGTGTGGTGTGACGCATCGGAACCGGAGTTGCATGAACTTTTTGTCCGATGCGTCGGTGCAGCCATTGAAGAACTCCCCACCGAAAGTGGCACAAGGGAACTCGAATCCTGCATTTCACAGTTACAAGATCTATTCCGCGCATTGTCTCTACCCAGCAGCTGGGAGGTCTCCGGGCTCTGGGCTGAGTTGTTTGTCATTTTGAAAAGTGGGAACCCTGCACACGCAGTGAGCCTCTGGCAGGAAGACCAATACGACAGGTTTGACTTCTCAAACACAGCTATGCACCTTGAGGTCAAATCTACAATTCGTGCTCTTCGAGCGCATGAGTTTGCGTTAGAGCAACTTCAGTCACCAGCAGCAGGCACCGGTTTTGTGGCGTCTCTGATGTTGCAACCTCTCACCGGGGGAGTCGGTGTACTGGATATTGCACAAGAAATTGAAGCAGCCATATCTGAAACTCCTGGTCTGAAGCAGAAACTCTGGAAGAACATAGCTAAGGCTTTAGGCACTGATTTTTCGGACAAACTCGATAAACGTTTTGACCCAACGTTCGCAGAAAAAAGCTTGGCGGTGTACTTGATGAGCGATATCCCGAGGCCTGATACACCTTCAGACCCAAGAGTCACAGCACTTCGATTTCTCTCGGATTTGACTACGGTTTCTTCTTCGCTAACTGGTACGCCAGCTATAACACTGGCCTACGCCTTCTCAAACGCGTTGAGTTGACTTCAATGTTTTAGGTTGCCCCCGGCCAACAGTCAGCCGTTCTACGAAGCACTCCACTTCACGACAAACCTCAGCCGCTCCAGCCACATGGACAATCCCAACTCAACATAGCCTGGCCACCCCACACCCCCGACTCATGCCAAGCCCCCTCGACACCGCCACCGCCCTCTCCCCCGCCCACTCAGCGGTGGTGGAAGCCTGTGCCGGCAGCGGCAAAACCTGGCTGCTGGTCTCGCGCATGATCCGTCTGTTGCTGGCGGGGGCTGAGCCTTCGAGCCTGCTGGCGATTACGTTTACCCGCAAGGCGGCGCAGGAAATGACCGACCGGTTGCACACCTGGCTGCGGCTGCTGGCGCTGGAAGACGACGCGACGGTGCGCGACTTTCTGCGCCAGCGCGCCGTGCCGGAAAGCGAGATCGACGCGCTGCTGCCGCGCGCGCGCGGGCTGCTGGAAACAGTGCTGACGGCGCGGCCGGGGCCGACGGTGACGACCTTCCACGGCTGGTTTCTCGATCTGCTGAAACGCGCGCCGATGGAGTTTGGGGTGCCGTGGGGCGCGCCGCTGCTGGAGCGCCCCAGCCAGCTGGAGAGCGAGGTGCGCGACCGGCTGCTGGCGCAGTGTGCTGCGGCGCCGGCGTCACCCAATGGTGTGGCTTTGCTGGCACTGCTGGACGCCATCGGCGAACACAATCTGCAGGCGCTGCTGACGAATTTTTTGCAGGCGCGAGGGGAGTGGTGGGCGGTTACAGCAGGCCAGTCCGATCCGGTGGCGTACGCGCTGGAACAGTTGCGCCCTGGCCTGCATCCCGATCTGGAACACGACCCGGTGGCGGCTTTCTGGACGGATGCCTCAATGGGGGCACTTGTCACACGCGTGGCGCTGGGACTGGAAAAAGGCAGCGAGGCCGAATTCAGGAACAGCACAGCGATCCAGCAGGCGCTGGCAGCGACGGATTTCGACGGCTTGCGCGGGCTGATCCTGACAAAAAAAGGCGCGCGTCGGGCAAAAAAAGCCAACGCCCCCACGCTGAAAGCCATGGGCGCAGAAGCCGATACGTTTCTGCGCGATTACGACGCGCTGGAAATCGCGTTCGAGACCATTGCCGCAATCCAGACCGACCAGCGCATCTGGGCCCTCAACCGCCACGGCCTGCAGCTCGGCCACGCGCTGCTCACGGCGTATCAGGAGGCCAAGGCGCAGCAGGGTGTGATCGATTTTGCCGATGCCGAGTGGGAGGGCTGCCGGCTGCTTGCCAGCGAGGAACATGCGCCGGGTCTGGCGCTGAAACTCGACGCGCGCTACCGCCATCTGCTGCTCGACGAGTTCCAGGACACCAATCCGCTGCAGTGGCAGGCGCTCTCCACCTGGCTGACGGCGGCGCGCGAGGCCGACAGCGACATGACGGTGTTCATGGTGGGCGACCCCAAGCAGGCGATCTACCGTTTTCGCCGCGGCGAGGCGCGCGTGTTCACTGCCGCGGCGGAATTTTTGCACACGCATTTCAACGCGCCGCTGTTCAGCACCCACATGACGCGGCGACTGTCGCCTGCGGTGGTGCAGGCGCTCAACCCGGTGTTTGCCGACATGGCGGGGTTCGAGCCGCACAGCCACGCGCCCGAAAACGCAACCCGCCCCGGCGCGCTGCGCTGCCTGCCGATCAGCATGGAAAAGACCGATGCCGTGGCGACAGCTGCCTTGCGCAATCCGCTCACCACCCCGCTCGAAGAAGCCGCCGACCGCGCCGTGCATGTCGAGGCCGCCCGCTTTGCCGCCGTGTTGCGCGACGACATCCTCGGTCGCTGGGGCGTGACGGACAAACAGCGCACGCACCCTGCCCGCCCCGGCGACGTGATGGCGCTGGTGACCAAGCGCACCCATCTGGCGCTGTACGAGCGCGAACTGAACAAGGCGGGCATTCCCTTCATCACCTCGCGGCGCGGCGGCCTGCTGCACGCGCTGGAGGCACAGGACCTGATCGCGCTGCTGGAAACCCTGCTGCTGCCGCACGCCGGGCTCAAACTGGCGCATGCACTGAAAAGCCCACTGTTCGGCTGCAGCGACGACGACCTGCTGCGCCTGTTTAGTGTGCAGGTCAGCGGAGTGCAGCCCGGCGTCACGCCTCGCGGCTGGGCGCGGCTGATCCAGTTGGCGGCAGACACGGACTGCCCGCCCACCCTCGCCCGTGCCGCGCGCCTGCTCGACGGCTGGCGCGCGCAACTCGGCGCGCTGCCGGTGCACGATCTGCTCGACCGCATCTATTTCGAAGGCGACCTGGAAGCGCGTTACGCCGCTGCGGCGCCCGCAGCGATGCGCCCGCAGATCGCCGCCAACCTGCGCGCCTTCATGCAGCTGGCGCTGACGCAGGACGCCGGGCGCTACCCGACGCTGGCCGGCTTTATCCGCGAGCTGGCATCGTTGATCGACGACAGCGACGCCGCGCCGGGCGAGGGGCTGGCAGCGGACGGCACAAACGCGGTGCGCCTGCTGACCATTCATGGCTCCAAGGGGCTGGAAGCGCCGATTGTCTGGCTGCTCGGCGGCAGCGACCATCCGCGGTCCGACAATTACGCGGTGCTGGCGCCGTGGCCACCAACGGCGGCGCGACCCGAGCATTTTTCCCTGTTCGGCAAACTCGACGAGCGCGGCGCCTGGCGCGAACGCTGGTTTGCCGAAGAAGCCGAGCTGGCGCAGCGCGAATCCGACAACCTGCTGTACGTGGCGCTGACCCGCGCCGAGCAGGGCCTGATCGTCAGCGGCGATGCGACGAAAAACGCCTGGCTGCAGCGCGTCGATGCGGCGTGGCAGGACAGCAATTTGCCGGCTGATCTGCCGCCTGCCGCCGCCCCCGATGCGCGATTACCACCCGCCACGCCGCTGCGCATGACGGCTCCGGCCATCGGCCAGCGGCTGGCGCCAGTCGCCGCTCACCCCTCCGCGACCAGCGGCGAGCTGTTTCATGCCTGCCTCGAAGTGCACGCGCCGGCCGGCATTCATGCCGTTCTGGGGATCGCGGGCCTCACCGGCACGCCGCGCGACCTGCCCGCGTTAGCGCAGCGACTCAAACTTGCGACAGAACTGGCGGGGATCGAAAACGCTGCTCGCGCCCTGTTGGCGCAGCCGCATCTGGCGCGGTTTTTCGACCCTGCGCAGTTTCGCCGCGCACACAACGAGCTGGAATTGCTTGATGCCGGCGGGCAGGCGCAGCGGCTTGACCGCGTGGTGGAATTCGACGAGGCAATCTGGCTGCTCGATTACAAAACCGGCGCGGACGACTGTAGCGCCAGTGAAACACGTCTGATCGAGCGCCACCGACCGCAGTTGGACGGTTATCGCAGCCTGCTCGCCACGATTTATCCCGACCGCCCCATCCACGCCGCCCTGCTGCTGGCCGATGGCCGGCTGGTTGCCATCCCTCCGGAGACTGTTCTGTGATCAATAAACCCTATTCCGAATCCTGCGAACAAAACCGCGAACCGATCCTGGCCGTATTGCGCGAAGCCTTTGCCGACCGCCGCCGGCTGCTCGAAATCGGCAGCGGCACCGGCCAGCACGCCGTGTATTTCGCGCCCGAGCTGCCGCAACTGGTGTGGCAGACCGCCGATGTGCGGGCATACCATCCCGGCATTCATGCCTGGCTGGATGAGGCCGCACTGCCCAACGTGCTGCCGCCGCTGGAACTCGACGTCAACCAGACGCATTGGCACAGCGGCCGCTACGACGCGGTGTTTTCGGCCAACACCCTGCACATCATGGGCTGGCCCGAGGTTGTCCGGTTTTTTGCGGGCGTGGGCAACGTGCTGGAGCCGGGCGGCGTGCTGGTGGTGTATGGGCCGTTCAATTACAACGGTCAGTTCACCTCGGACAGCAACGCGCGCTTCGACGCCTGGCTGAAGGCGCGCGACCCCGCGTCCGGCGTGCGCGACTTCGAGGCGGTCGACGCGCTGGCGCGCGCGCAGGGTCTGGTGCTGCAACGCGATCTCGCAATGCCGGCGAACAATCGCAGCCTGGTGTGGCTGCGGGCGGGTTGATACAGGCAGTGCGTATCCGGGCAGGCTCCGCACGAAAATCCGCAATTTCAGCTTCTGCTTATAAATGGCTTTGCTATAACAAAAACTCCTGAGACCGGGAGTCGTCATGCGCATCGCCGAACTGATCCAACGCTGGAAGAAAAAAGCTCCGTCCAACACGCTGGTGCGGACCTACACTGCCAGCCTGCCCCTGCGTGATGCGGCGCGCATCGAGGCCTTGCACCTGATGTATCCCGACTGCACCGAGTCGC
This sequence comes from Hydrogenophilales bacterium 16-61-112, assembly GCA_002257045.1. Lineage (GTDB taxonomy): Bacteria > Pseudomonadota > Gammaproteobacteria > Burkholderiales > Thiobacillaceae > Thiobacillus. Next base: position 50,214 of record NCHD01000017.1, read on the forward strand.
AACTGATGGCCGACCTGATCCACGCCGCACTCGACGAACTGGAAGTCGCCATGCCCTACGTCCCCGGTCAGCGCGTCATCGCCGAAGACGATTACGGCGACCCGATCTACGAAGACCTCGGCCCGACGCCGCAGTTTTATTCGCTGTCGCACGAAATCCTGCGCAAACTCACCCTGGCGCAGTCCGGCCCGCGCGTGTCGGATTAATTTACAGCCCGCACCGTGCAGAAGCCATGAAATCAAGACAAGTCATTGTATTTAATCAAGTAAAATGACATGGAATGCTTATTGCTATAACACCAAAACAAAAAACCACTATAAGCGGAATATCATGTACCTCGGACCTGCGATTCTTTTCGGCCTGTTTTCAAGCCTGTATTACGTGCCCGGCTTTCTCGACACGCCACTGGGGCTGCTCACCACGCGCCAGTTCATTTCACAATTGCTGTTTGCCATCTTCGGTCTGATTGCGCTGGCCTCGCTGGCCCGCTCCATCGAGTTCGATCCCGTGTGGCCGTGGCGACCCGAGTTCCGCAAACGGCTCAATGCCTTGCTGGGCCGCACCTGATTGCTGCGGCGCGGGCTGGCCTCCCTTCAAATGACAGCCTGCGCACATGAAGCGGGCAGGAACCCGGCATAAAATGGCGGCTTTCTTTCCCGCCCAGTCGCCATGCCTGTCAATCTCTCCGCCCCCGATTCCGCTTCCCTGTTGCCCATTGCCGGCGTGCGCCTCGGCATTGCGTCTGCCGGCATCAAAAAGCCCGGCCGCCGCGACCTCACCCTGATCGAGCTTGCAGCGGGCACACGCGTCGCCGGCGTGTTCACCCAGAACCGCTTTTGCGCCGCGCCGGTCACGCTGTGCCGCCAGCACCTGGCCGAGACCACGCAGGGTATCCGCGCGCTCGTCATCAACACCGGCAACGCCAACGCAGGCACCGGCGAAGAAGGCCTGCGCCGGGCGCAGCAAACCTGCGAAGCGGTCGCCGCGATCATGCAGTGTGCGCCCGAACAGGTGCTGCCGTTTTCCACCGGGGTGATCCTCGAGCCGCTGCCGATCGACAAGATCCTGCCCGCGCTGCCCGCCGCGCAGGCCGACCTCGCGCCAAGGCAGTGGGGCGAAGCGGCCCACGCCATCATGACCACCGACATCGTCGCCAAGGGCGCATCGCGGCAAGCGCTGGTCGGCGGCAAGACCATTACCGTCACCGGCATCGCCAAAGGCTCCGGCATGATTCACCCCAACATGGCGACCATGCTCGGCTACGTGGCGACCGACGCCGCGATCGCCCCCGGCCTGATGCAGCAGTTGGTGAAAGAAGTGGCCGACGTGTCGTTCAACTGCGTGACGGTGGACGGCGACACCTCGACCAACGACAGCTTCATCCTGATCGCCACCGGCCAGGCCGGCAACGCTGAAATCGCCGACACCGCCAGCGCCGACTACGCCGCGCTGAAAGCCGCCCTCGACGCCGTTTCGATCGAACTCGCGCAGGCGATGGCGCGCGACGGCGAAGGCGCCACCAAGTTCATGACCATCGCGGTAGAAGGCGGGCGCGACCACGCAGAATGCAAGCAGATTGCCTACGCCATCGCGCGCTCACCGCTGGTGAAAACCGCCTTCTTCGCCAGCGACCCCAACCTCGGACGCATCCTCGCCGCCATCGGCTACGCCGGCGTCGGCGACCTCGACGTCAACACCCTGCAGCTTTATCTGGGCGACGTGTTGGTGGCAGAAAAAGGCGGTCGCGCCGCCAGCTACACCGAAGCGCAGGGCGCAGCGGTGATGAAGGCAGCAGAAATCACGGTGCGCGTGGTGCTCAATCGCGGCACGGTAAATGCCACGGTATGGACCTGCGATTTTTCCTACGATTACGTGAAGATCAACGCCGAATACCGTTCTTAGACCTGACGCATGAACATCGCATTGCCCTGCTGATCGACGCCGACAACAGTCCAGCTGACATGATCGACGAAGTGCTCGATGAGCTGGCGAAAGAAGGCGTCATCAATATCCGCCGTGCATATGGCGACTGGAAAAGCCCGCATCTCAGCAGCTGGGCAGCGCCGCCAACGGCAATGCCAATGGCGAAGCCAAACCGTCACCCGCCCGTGCCGACGCCAAAACTCTGCGCGGCGACACCCGGCTGGTGAGCCTGCTGCGCAAGTCTATAGAAGCCGCGGCGGACGAAGCAGGCTGGGCCGGCATGGGCGCGGTGGGACAACCTATTTCCAAGCAGGCTTCGTTTGATTCGCGCAATTACGGCTACACCAAATTAAGCGGCCTGTTTCAAGCCATCGGTTTGTTCGAGCTGCGCACTCACGGCAAGGGCTTGCAGGTGCGCGACAAGCGAACACCGCAACCGTAACGTGATTTACTGATCGCTGGCATTCACCGCACTCAGGCCAAGTGCCCCATCTTCCCGCTCTGGAAATCGCTCATCGCCTGGCGGATTTCTTCGGCGGTGTTCATCACAAAAGGGCCGCTGCCGACGATGGATTCGTTGATCGGTTCGCCGCACAACAGCAGAACCGTGGCGTCTTCGGCACGTTCGATGCGCAGCAGAATGCCGGCGCGTTCGAACACGCCGACCTCGGCTGCTTTGATCAGGGTGTCCGAGTCGCTCACCTTCAGTTCGCCCTTGAGCACCAGCAGCGCGACGGTGTAGCCCTCGGGTAATTCGAGCTCAATCGGTTGCGCGCTCGCCAGCCGCAAATCCCACAACTGGATCGGCGTGAACGTATGCGCGGGGCCTTCGACTCCGGCATACGCCCCGGCGATGACACGGACGCTGCCCTGCCCGTTTGGCATGTCCACCCGCGGAATCTCCTTGTTCAAAATTCCCTGATAGCGCGGCGGCGACATTTTGTCTTTGGCCGGCAGGTTGACCCATAGCTGAATCATTTCGAAGCGGCCGCCCTTCTGCGCAAAATCGCGGCCGTGAAATTCCTCGTGCACCACACCGGAAGCAGCCGTCATCCACTGCACGTCGCCTGGGCCGATGCGGCCGCCGCCGCCCGACGAGTCGCGATGTTCAACCTCGCCGTCGTACACGAGGGTGACGGTCTCGAAGCCGCGGTGCGGATGCTCGCCAACGCCGAGACGTTCGTGCGTCGGCGGAAACTCGACCGGCCCGGCGTAATCGAGCAGCAGGAACGGACTGAGCGTCGTGCCCATGTCCATGTAGGCGAACAGGGTCTGCACCGGGAAGCCATCGCCGACCCAGTGGCCGCCGCTGCTACGCAGGATACAGCTAAGCTTTTTGGCGGAAGGATGATGCTCGGACTGCTTCATGATTGCTCCATTCATTCAGGCGTAACGAAAGGTTGGAACGCATTCCGGCCAACCAGTTCTTCTACTTTGTATGCCATCAGGCGGGGCCGGGTCAGCACGTTGATTCAGTCTTTGCCGGGAAGTCCCTAATATTTTCTCAAGCCGACAAGACAGGCGGCTAAAATTTCGTCATGACCGAACTCACCGACCTGATCCCCCGCCTGGCGCGCCTGCTCGACCGCCTGGAAGCCCCTGCTGCGCCCACCCTTGACTGGAAAGCCGTGCGCGCCGCGCGCTGGTCGGCGCAAAGCGGTGGCCTCAAGCCCATCCTGCATCCGCAGCGGGTGGCGCTGAAAGACCTGCTCGACGTCGACGAACAGAAACAGCGGGTCGACGCCAACACGCGCCAGTTCGTCGCCGGCAAGCCCGCCAACAACGTGCTGCTGACGGGTGCGCGCGGCGGCGGCAAGTCCTCGCTGGTGAAAGCAGTGCATGCCAAATACGCGCCCAAGGGCTTGCGCCTGATCGAGGTGGACAAGGCCGGGCTGCCCAGCCTGCCGGATCTGTTCGACCTGCTGGCGGAAGCGGATTACCGCTTCATCGTGTTCATCGATGACCTCACGTTCGCGGAGAACGAGCCCGGCTACGCCAGCCTGAAGGCTGCGCTCGACGGCTCGCTGGCAGGGCCGGGCGACAACGTGCTGATCTACGCCACCAGCAACCGCCGTCACCTGATGCCGGAATTCATGGCCGAAAACCTCGCCACGCGGCACATCGGCGACGAAATCCACCCGGGCGAAGCGACCGAGGAAAAGGTGTCGCTGTCGGACCGCTTCGGGTTGTGGGTGGCGTTCCATGCGATGGAACAGGATGCCTATCTCGCCATCGCCCGCCACTGGGCCGCCACGCTCGGCGCGCCCGCCGACGAGCGCTTCGAACGCGCAGCCCTGCAGTGGTCGCTCGGCCGCGGCGCACGCAACGGCCGGGTGGCGTGGCAGTTTGCGCGCGACTGGGCAGGCAGGCAGTAGTCCGGACTTTCCCTGCGCTGCATCCGGTTGCCGGGCTGCTGCGTAGGGCTTCTTGTAGTGACTGTTTTCATTCACCCAAGGAGCCCACCATGAAAAAATTTCCCCTGCTTGCCTTGATGGGCGTTGCCTCGATCGGTTTCGCGCTGTCTGCGTGCTCCACGCCGGACACGCCTGCCCTCACCGCTGCCGCTGTCGCGCCGAAAGACGGCGGCCTCGCGATGCCCGCCCACTACACCCGCTGGCCCGCTTTCAGGCTCGACGTGCAAAAAAAGGATGCCAAGCAAATCCGCGACATCTACATCAACGCGATCGGAACAAAGGCCCGGGCCGGAGGCGCGTTTCCCGATGGCACCCAGTTCGTGATGGAAATCCATTCGGTGAAGCTTAATCCGGATGGCACGCCCATGCTCGACGCCAGCGGCAAGATGACCAAGGACAAACTGTCCAAAGTCTTTTTGATGGCAAAAGGCCCGGGCTGGGGCGACAGCGCGCCGGCGGCGCTGAAAAACGGCGACTGGATCTACACCGCCTTCGAAGGCAACGGCACCCGCGCAGGTGCCGATCAGTCTTCTTGCCGCGCCTGCCATCTGCCGCTGGCGGATAAGGACTTCGTGTTCCATTACGACGCCTATTTCAAGCAGCGTGCCGGACTCGAAGTGGCCCCCCTGGCGCGCCTCGCGTACGCAGACGTGCTGGCGGCCGCGCATCGCGGCTTCTGAGCCGGACACGGGGCATGCGCCCCGTTTTCTTTTCCTGCGCCCGGCTGCGCTGGCACAATGCAGCTTTGGTCTGTTGTGCTGTCGTATGTCACCTATCGTTGAAGTCGTCGCCGCCGTGCTCACCCGTCCAGACGGCGAAGTCATGCTCGCCAGCCGCCCGCCGGGTAAGGTCTACGCGGGCTACTGGGAGTTTCCCGGCGGCAAGGTGGAGGCAGGCGAAACGCTGCAGGCTGCGCTGGCGCGCGAACTGACCGAGGAGCTCGGCATTGCGGTGCTGCGCGCCGAGCGCTGGGTCACCCGCGTGTTCACCTACGAACATGCCACGGTGCGGCTGAATTTTTTCCGCATCGTCGAGTGGCAAGGCGAACCCCATCCGCACGAGGGCCAGACGTTTTCCTGGCAAGCACCGTCGCAGGTCACCGTGTCGCCGCTGCTGCCGGCCAATTTCCCCATCCTGAAGGCGCTGACGCTGCCGCCGCTGCTGGGCATCACACACGCCGAGCCGATCGGCGTGGCGGCTTTTCTGGCGCGGCTGGAGATGGCGCTCGATCAGGGCCTCAAGCTGATACAGGTCCGCGACAAAACCCTGCCCGAGCCGGAACGCCTGACCCTGGCGCGCGAAACCGTGCGCCGCGCGCATCTGCACGGCGCACGGGTGCTGGTCAACGGCAGTCTCGAACTGGCACGCGCGGCTGGCGCCGACGGCATCCATCTGGACAGCACCGCGGCGGCCAAACTGACCGCGCCGCCCGATTACGCCACGCCGGACGCCTTTCTGCTCGGCGTGTCCTGCCACGATGCCGCCGAACTCGCGCACGCCGCCACCATCGGTGCCGACTTTGCCCTGTTATCCCCGGTGTTGCCGACACTCACCCACCCGGGCGCGCCGACCCTCGGCTGGGAACGCTTCGCCGAACTCGCCGCCGCCAGCGCGATTCCGGTCTACGGCCTGGGAGGGCTGGAGCGCGCCGATGTGGCGCTCGCCCGGTCGCACGGCGCGCATGGTGTCGCGCTGTTGCGGGGCGCGTGGACATGAAGCGCTTGCTGCTTCCCCTTTTGCTAGTGGTCGCGCTGGTGGCGATTGCGGTTGCGGGCTACTGGTTTAAGCGCCCGGCCGAGGCTTACGCCGTGCAATGCGCCGACCTGCTTGCCGGCTGCAACTTCACGCATCGTGGCAGCACGGCCCGCGTGCAGTTTTCGACGCAACCCGTTGCGCTGCAGGCAGTCGGTCTCAACGTCGCGGTGGCGAACACGCAAAAAGTCAGCGCGGAATTCCAGATGGTCGGCATGGACATGGGCTTCAACCGCTATGACCTGCGCCCCGCCAGGCCCGGCGAATTTGCAGCCCGCATCACATTGCCGATCTGTGTCAGCGGGCGCGGCGACTGGATGCTATATCTCGACATAGATGGCACGCGCTACGCGCTACCCTTCAGCACCCGGTAAAATGGTCCATTCATATGCTCGTCATATTGCAAAACATATAATCCAAGACGGATTCTGGAGAAATGAACATGATGCTGTCAGAGCATACCTACAAGCAGTTTGATACCGAACTGGAAGCGGTGCGCGCCAGCGTGCTGAAAATGGGCGGCCTGGTAGAAGAGCAAATCACCAATGCAGTCGAAGCGCTCATCTCTGGCAACATGGAACTGGCTGATCAGGTCGATGCCAACGACCACAACGTCAACGCGCTCGAAGTCGCGATCGACGAAGATTGCACCCATATCATCGCGCGCCGCCAGCCCACGGCATCGGACCTGCGCATGGTGATGATGATCGTCAAAACCATTACCGACCTCGAACGCATCGGCGACGAGGCTGCCAAAATCGCGCGCATGGCCAAGCTCATCCACCAGGCCGAGCGCATCAGCCTGCCGCGTTTTCGCGAGGTGAAGTACATGGCCGATCTGGTGCTCGACATGCTGCGCAAGGCGCTCGACGCGTTTGCCCGGCTGGACGCGACCAAGGCGGTGGACATCGCGCGCCAGGATCAGGCGGTGGACGAAGAATTCCGCCTCAACCTGCGCCACCTCATTACCTTCATGATGGAAGACCCGCGCACCATCTCGGTGTTCATCGACATCCTGTTCATCACCAAGGCAATCGAACGCATGGGTGACCATGCCAAGAACATGTCGGAATACGTGGTTTACATGGTCAAGGGCAAGGACGTGCGCCACACCACGCTCGAAGAAATCGAAAAGGAAGTGCTGGAATAAGCCTTCGCCGCCGAATAAAAAACGGGCTCCTGCGGGAGCCCGTTTTCATTTTGCCGGCTTGATTTCCGGCGCAGCCTTACTTGCTGGGCGGCACGTAGCCATTGGCGGAATCGGCCTTGCCGTCGCCAAAGAAATGGCGCTCCATCTGTTCCATCAAGTAGCTGCGCGCGCTGGGATCGGCCAGGTTGAGGCGGTTTTCGTTGATCAGCATGGTCTGCTGGCGCTGCCAGCCGCTCCAGGCTTCCTTCGACACGTTCTCGAAAATCTTTAACCCAAGCTGCTTTTCAATTCGTTTGGCAAACACGCCCATTTCCTTGGCGGCCTGCTTGTCACCGCGTGCCTCGGCCACCTCGATTCCCGCCTGATAAGCCGCCAGCGCGTCCGCCAGGGCCTGGCTGTCGGCCAGCGCCTTGCCGAGCAGTTTCCAGGCAGCGGAGTATTTGGGATCGTGCTCAACCGCGCGGCGCAGGTGGATGACCGCATTCACCGCGTCGCCCTGCTTGAGGTATTCGTTGCCCAGCGAAAAGCGCAAAAGCGCGTTGTCGCGACCGCTGGCGAGCATCGCCAGAAAATTTTCCAATGGATCAGGCACGCCAGAATGTCCTCGTAAAAACGACCATCACGGTCAATAGCTCCAGTCGCCCCAGTATCATCGCGAGCGTGCATATCCAGGTCTGGAAGTCGGTCAGGATGGCATAGGTCGTGGCCGGGCCCACTTCGTTCAGCCCGGGGCCGGTGTTGTTGATCGAGGCGATCACGGCAGAAAAAGCCGTGATCGGTTCGAGGCCGCTGGCTGTCATCACCAGCGTCAGCACGATGATGATGAACACATACAAAAACACAAACGCCAGTACTGCATAGATGATGGTGTTGGGCACCACCTGGCCGCCCAGCTTGACTGGCAGCCGCGCTGCGGGATGGATCAGCCGGGTCAGCTCACGCCGTCCCTGACGGAACAGCAACTGGGCGCGCACCATTTTCATGCCGCCGCCGGTGCTGCCCGAGCAGGAGGCAAAGCCGGACAGGAATAGCATCCACAGCGGCGCGAATACCGGCCACAGGTTGTAATCGGTGTTGGCAAACCCGGTCGAGGTGGCGATCGAAACGGTATTGAAGAGCGCAAAGCGCAGCGATGTCCAGAAATCCGGGTAGACGTTCATGAACAGCAGATAAAGCGCGATCATAAGCGAACTGCCCAGCGTGACCGCCAGGAACCAGCGCATCTCGGGGTCGATCCGATAGGCGTGCACCGAGCGCTGCCGCCAGGCAATGAAATGGGTGGAAAAATTGATCCCGGCCACCAGCATGAACACCACGGCGACGGTTTCGATCAGCGGCGAATTCCAGTAACCGAAACTGGCATCGTGTGAAGAAAACCCGCCCAGCCCCATGGTGGAAAACGTGTGCATGACGGCATCGAACGGCGACATTCCGGCCAGCCAGTAGGCGGTGCCGCAGACGAGCGAGATGCCAACATAGACCAGATACAGGCCCTTGGCGGTTTCGGTGATGCGCGGCGTGAGCTTGGAGTCTTTCATCGGCCCTGGCGTTTCGGCCTTGTACATCTGCATGCCGCCGACGCCTAGCAGCGGGAGGATGGCCACCGCCAGCACAATCATGCCCATGCCGCCGAACCAGACCAGCAGGCCACGCCACAAATTGATCGACATCGGCAGCGCGTCGAGACCTGACAATATGGTGGAACCGGTGGTGGTGATGCCCGACACCGTCTCGAAATAGGCATCGGTAAACGACAGCTCCGGCAGATAGATCAACAGCGGCAGGGTGGCAAAGGCGGGCAGACTGGTCCAGGTCAGCAGCACCAGCAAAAAACCGTCGCGGGTCTGCAGTTCACGCCGCGCCTTGCGGGTGAACAGCCAGATAAGCACACCCGATGCGAGCGTGATGAAAATGGCTTCGTCGTAAGCACGTTGCGCACCGTCGTTGAGTATCCAGGACAGCGAAAGTGGCACCAGAAAAGTGGCCGAAAACAGGATGATGACCTTGGACAGGACATTCAGTACGGGGGCAATGCGCGACATCAGAAAAACCCGAAGCTGACTTGCAGCAGTTTTTCCACCTTGGGAATGATGCGTTTGTTGAGCGCAAACAGAATGAGGTGGTCTTCCGACTCGATCAGGGTGTCATGGTGGGCGATGATGACATTATCACCATGGCGGATGATGGCGGCGATCGTGGCACCCTCCGGCAGGTCGATTTCCTCGATGCGCCGCCCCACCACCCGCGAGGTCTTGGCGTCGCCGTGCACCGCCACTTCCAGCACTTCGGCCGCGCCGCGCCGCAGGGAGTGCACCGCCACCATGTCGCCGCGACGGATTTTCGACAGCAAGGGGCCGACGGTGGCCTGCGCGGGCGAAATGGCGACGTCGATTTCACCGCCCTGCACCAGGTCGACATAGGCCGAGCGGTTGATCAGCGCGATCACGCGTTTGGCGCCCATGCGTTTGGCCAGCAGGGCGGACATGATGTTGTCTTCATCATCGTTGGTCAGCGCACAGAACACATCCATGGCGGCGATGTTTTCCTGCTCCAGCAGTTCCTCGTCGGTGGCGTCGCCCTGCAGCACCAGGCTCTTGTGCAGCTGTTCGGCCAGCAGGTTGCTGGTGGCCTTGTTGTGATCGATGATCTTGACGTCGTAATGGCCTTCGATCCGTCGCGCCAGACCGCGCCCGATATTGCCGCCACCGGCAATCATGACGCGCTTGACCGGGCGCTCCAGATGGCGCAGTTCGCGCAGCACCGAGGGGATATCCGCCTTGCGCGCCAGAAAAAACACTTCGTCGCCCGGCTCGATCACGGTGATGCCCTTGGGCACGATGCCGCGGTCACGGCGGTAAATTGCGGGGATGCGGCATTCCAGATTCGGCATGTGACGCTTGATGTCCTGCAACTCGTGCCCTACCAGCGGGCCGCCGTGATAGGCACGCACGGCGACCAGACGCACCTTGCCGTCGGCGAAGTCGAGCACCTGCAAGGCTTCCGGGTGCTCGATCAGGCGACGCAGGGTGTCGGTCACTTCCTGTTCCGGGCTGATGACGTCGTTGACGCCGAAGTGTTCGGCCAGATAAGCGGCATCCAGCCCGAGAAAATCCGCCGAGCGGATCCGCGCGATGCGCGTCGGTACGTTGAACAGGCTGGACGCGATGCGGCAGGCCACCAGATTGGTTTCGTCGCTTTGCGTGACTGCGACCAGCATGTCGGCGTCGTCCGCGCCGGCCTGCTTGAGCACCGAAGGGTGCGCCGCATGGCCGCGCACGGTACGCAGGTCGAAACGGTCCTGCAACAGGGCCAGCCGTTCGCTGTTGAGGTCGACGACGGTGATGTCGTTGTTTTCAGCAACCAGGCTTTCAGCCAGATTGCCACCCACCTGGCCGGCGCCGAGGATAATGATTTTCATGCTGGGGGAGGCGTTAAAGCGTTAAGGAACGGGAGGCACGACGCGCTGTGACGGGGGGCTCCGACAGCTCGCGCACGCTCACAGGTTTTCGTCCAGTCGTCGGCCGTGGCGGATATTGAGCTGCTTGAGCTTGCGGTAAAGATGAGTGCGCTCAAGCCCGGCGCGGTCGGCCACGCGCGTCATGCTGCCGCCCTCTTTCTGGATCAGGTACTCGAAATACATCCGCTCGAACGCATCGCGCGCCATACGCAATGGCGTGTCCAGCGGAATGCCGTGGGCGACGGCGGGCGCCTGCTGTTTCATCGGCACCAGCACCCGGTTGACATCGGTGGCGTCGATTTCGTTCGACAGGGAGGTAACCGCCAGCGTCCGCACCACGTTGCTCAACTGCGGCAGGTTGCCGGGCCAGTCAAAATTGCGCAGCTGGTTCAGTGCGGGCGTGGCCAGCCGCCGCAGCGGGCACACGCCGGTTTCCACCAGCTGGGTCAACATGAAATTGGCAATGTCGGGAATATCTTCGCGATGCTCGCGCAGCGGCGGGATTTGAACGACAAGGCTGGAGATGCGGTAAAACAGGCGGCTGTCGAATTCGCCCGCCGCGACCATGATATCGAGGCTGCGACTGCTCGCGCACACCAGCCTAGCGCCGCTGCTTTCAATCCGGTCGAGCAGCAGCGCCAGGCCTTTTTGCTCCAGCCGCACCAGTTCGCTGACGTCGGACAGGTAGAGCGTGCCGTTGCCAAGCGTGTTGGCAAAGCACAGGGGGTCGGTCAGCAGTCGGGCACGATCCTTGATTTCAACCCACGGGCTGGCGGGCTGATGCAGAAAATGCGCGCAGATCTCAAAACCACTGCCGTGTTCACCCGTGAGCAAAACCGGCGCCGTATTGCCGCCAATCTGGGTCAGCCGCTTTTTAAGTTCGAGGATTTGCGGGCTGCGGCCGAGCGCGGAAAGATCCATTCCGGGAGCCCGCCGCGGCGGCGTCACCCCGCGTTTGATGGCCTTATTGACGGTGTCGATCAGCTTGGCCAGCGCCACCGGTTTTTCGAGAAAGTCGGTGGCGCCGAGTTTGGTGGCTTCGACAGCGGTATCGATGGTGCCGTGACCCGACATCATCACCACCGGCATGGTGAGCTGGCCGTTGCTCGCCCATTCTTTCAGCAGCGTGACGCCATCCGTGTCGGGCATCCAGATATCGAGCAGCACCAGATCCGGCCGGCGTTGCGCGCGAAACGCCCGCGCGGCCTCGGCGTTTTCGGCCAGATGTACGTCATAACCCTCATCGGTGAGGATTTCTGACAACAACTCCCGAATCCCTACTTCGTCATCAACGATCAGGATATGCCCGCTCACGCACTGTCTCCATCTGCAACAAAAACAGGCAGTGCAACGCGTATCGTTGCGCCGCCGGATTTGAGGTTTTCAACCTGAATTTTGCCCTGGTGTTCTTCCACGATTTTTTTGACGATGGCCAGTCCCAGCCCCGTGCCTTTGGATTTGGTGGTTGCGTAGGGCTCGAACAACCGTGCCCTCAGATGCTCCGGAAACCCGGGGCCGTTGTCCGTCACGCTCAAATAAACCATATGGGTATTCAAACGGGTGCTGACTTCGACCTGGGGCGAATCATGCCCACTCAACGCATCCTGCGCATTTTGCAGCAGATTATGTATCACCTGACGCAATAATGTGGAGTCGCCTGCGATGCGCGGCAAATCGGCGTCGAGATGGAGTTGCAAACCGAGTGTCCGGGTGTCGTACAGGGCCAGCACTTCGTACACCAGCGCATTCAGATCAAGCGCTTCGAGCTTGGCGCGCGGCATTCGCGCATAGCCGGCAAACGCATCCACCATGTGTTTCATCGCGCCAACCTGATTGACGATGGTTTGCGTGGCGCGGGTAAGGAACTCGGCATCCGGCGCCGCAAGTTTGCCCCCGAGCTTGTGCGCAATGCGTTCGGCCGACAGCTGGATGGGCGTCAGCGGATTTTTGATTTCGTGTGCCAGGCGGCGCGCCACTTCGCTCCAGGCGGCATTGCGTTCGGCATTGATGAGCTTGGTCACATCGTCGAACACCAGCACATACCCCCGCTCCATTCCGGGCGGCAGGTGGGTGCCACGCACCAGCAGGGTTTGCCGGCCCTCGCCTGTGCTGTAATCGATCTGTTCCTGCCATTCGTCCTCGTGGCGGGCGAAGCGTTCGGCCACCCGCGCGCCGAACTCGCGCAGCGCATGGTCGTCCTGCTCAAGGACGGCCAGGTTTTGCGCCGGCAGGGCGGACGCGTCCACCCCCAGAATCAGGGCAGCCGCGCTGTTGACGGCGAGCACATGCAGACTCTCGTCGAGTACCACCACGCCGGAGGACAGGTTCGCCAGCACCCGCTCCAGAAAAGCCTTGGCCTGGCCGGTTTCCTGGTGATTTTGCGCAGCCTGTTCACGCGCATCCGACAACTGCCGCGTCATGCGGTTGAACGAATCGATCAGCACACCCAGCTCATCGCGGCTCGACACCGGCTGCATCTGCGAAAAGTCGCCCTTGGCCACAGCGCGGGTGCCACGCGCCAGCGTGCGCAACGGGGCGCCCAGGCGGTCCGACATCAGGTAGGCAATGACGAAGGTCATCAATAGCGCGAGCATCAGGGTGAGCGTCAGCGCAACGCCGTATATCCGTTTCAGGCCTTGCCGCGAGACTGCGATCTGCTGGTACTCCTGATACGCCAGCTGGACGGCCTGCGCGTCGTGCTCAAGCCCGGCAGGAACCGGCTGCACCAGTTGCAGCACGCGGGTTTCACCAGCCAGATCGGTGGTGTACACCGGCACGATGACACGCATGATGAGGCCGCGCTCGGGGATCTCTTCGATCCGACTGTAGGGCTGCTGCTGGCGCACCTGCCACAACACGCTGCGCTCGGGCAGCACCGGCAACAAGGTGCCGCGTTCGCCGCTGACGTGGGCAATCACGCCGCCGCGCTCGTTGAACAGGGTCAGTTCCTGCACCGTGCTTTGCTCGCGCAGCGTGGACAGGCTGGTGATGATCGAGCCCAGGCCCTCATCCGAGAGCGACAGGGCCATGCGCTGCGCCTTGTTGTTGAGTTCGCTCAGCAAGTCGTCGAGTGCGACCTGGCCCAGCTTGACCCCGGATGCCAGCGCGTTGTCCACCCGCACGTCAAACCAGGTTTCAATCGAGCGATTGAGAAAGAAAACCGATGCGCCATATACCACCAGCCCCGGCAACATGGCGACGGTACTGAACATGAGCAGCAGCTTCAGCGTGAGCTTGGCACCGAATACGCCGCGCCGGATGCGTTTTTGCAGCCACCATAAGCGCCAGCCGAGCAAGACCAGCAAAATAGCACCAAGCACCCCGCCGGCGACAAACAGCACCGGCAGGCTGTCCGAAAACATGACATTTTCGCCGCCGGCATAAAACAGCAGCGTCAACAGCACGATACCCGCAATCAAAGCGGCGGCGATCAGGCTTCGCATCAGGGCAGCGGAAGGACGACAGGGGCGGCCGGCGCGACTGCGACCGCCGGGGCATCGAACGACCATTTGTACCAGGGCGTATCGAGCTCCCAGCGGGCGCCGGGCACGCCGCCAATCGACAGCGGCTTGGGCAGCCGTTCGGTGTCCAGCCGCAGGCGCAGGCGAGCATCGTAGCGCCGCCCGGTTTTCAGTCCGCCGCGCTCGATCACCTGCCAGTCGCTCACCCGCCCCAGCAGGGTGACATAACCGTTTTCAACCACATACCTTCGCAGCAGCAAGTGGTAATAAATCCTCATCTTGCGGACCTGGGTGGCGATGTTTTCGTCGAACCACCACCAGTTGCCGGGGCGGCTAACGTCCAGCTCAAGCAGGAAATACAGGTTGATGCCCTTGCTCAACGCGTCTTCCAGCGTGGGATTGAGAACCAGCTCGACGTCCGCATCGAGCACATAGCCTTGAGGCGTGGCGCGAATGGCGGCCTTCCTGACCGCGCTTTTATCCGCCGCGAGCGCACTCGACGCAACAAGCAGCCAGCCCGCCAGCAAGTAACTGGCCAGCCAGAACCCGGCCAGCTTGCGCCAGGCAGCGTCAGGTTTTCTGCAACAGTGCGTAGAAGAAACCATCATGTTCCGCATCCGGTAACAGGGCGCCATCAGACAAGGGTTCGGGCAAGGGGCGCCGGATGGCGTCGTGGGCATGGCGACTCAAAAACGCCTGTATTTGCCCATTGTTTTCTGCATGAAAAACCGAGCACGTGGCGTACAGCAAGGAGCCCCCGTAGGCCAGCATCCCCCACAGCGCCTCCAGCATCGCGGCCTGTTGCGCTGCAAACTGGGCAATATCCTCGGGGCGACGCAGCCATTTGATGTCGGGGTTGCGGCGCACCACGCCGGACGCGCTGCACGGCACGTCGGCCAGAATCCGGTGGAACGGGCGGCCATCCCACCAGCTGTCAGGGTTCGAGGCATCGCCAACCACCCGTTTGGCGTCCAGTTTCAGGCGGTCGAGGTTTTCCTGCACCCGATTTAGCCGCAAGGCGTCGACGTCGAGCGCGACCAGTTCAACCTCGGCCCGTTCGAGGATATGCCCCGTTTTTCCGCCGGGCGCCGCGCAGGCGTCTAGCACGCGCTCGCCCGGCTGGGCGTCCAGCAAGCGGGCCGCCCATTGCGCGCCGGCGTCCTGCACCGATACGTGGCCTTCGTCAAAACCGGGCAAGCTGTGCACCGATATCGCCTTGTCGAGGGTGACGGCGTCTTCACCGGTTTGCCGCGCCGGATATCCGGCCTCGGTCAAACGCTGCAGATAGTCCGCGACATCGCCATGACGGAGATTGACGCGCAGCGTAAACGGCGGATGCAGCAAGCCCGCTTCAAGGATGCCTTGCCAGCGCTCCGGATACTCGGCCTGCAGCCTGGCGATCCACCACTCGGGGTGCGACCAGCGCGCCGACGGCTGCGCCTCGGATAGTTTTTCCAGCTCGGCGCGGCGACGCTGAAAGTTGCGTAACACCGCATTGGCCAGCCCGCGCCGCCAGCCTTCGCCAGCTGCCGTCACGGCGTTATGCACCACCGCATGCGCCGGGGCACGGGTGTAAGCCAGTTGATAAATCGCCACCCGCAACAGCCATCCCAGCTGTGGATCGGTCAGCGGCCGCTCCAGCAGCGCCCCCAGCCAGCAGTCCAGCCGGCCCAGCTGGCGCAGGCTGCCGTACACAATATCCTGCAGCGCACCCCGCTCGCCCGGTGTCGGCAATTGCTGCACGCGCTGCGGCAAGACTTGATGCAGGGCCGCGCCAGCCAGAATGTCTTCCAGCGTTTCGGCGGCTAGTTTTTGCAAATTACGCATCGTGGGTAGGGGCCTGATGGATGGGTCGAGTCATGAAATGCCTGCCGCTTCGAGAAGCGCCAGATGATACAGGTGCAACCCGGCCAGCCCTCGTTTCAACGGCCGAAATGGGTGCCCGGCGCGAAGGTGCGGCTGGCGAGATAGGCGGCAACCGGCATCCGCTTGCTGCCAGCAGGCTGCAGTTCGCGCAAGACCAGCGCGCCCTCGCCGCACGCCACCACCAGCTGGTCGCCATCGGCACGCAGGATTTCTCCTGCCTCGCCCGCACCCGAGACCGCCTGAGCCGACCAGATTTTGAGCGGGGCGCCCTCCAGCAGCGTCCACGCGCCCGGCACCGGACAATAGGCGCGCACCGCGCGCGCAAGGCAGTCTGCCGGCTGGCGCCAGTCGAGTTGCGCTTCTTCCTTGCTCAACTTGGAGGCGTAGGTGGCCTGCGCCTCCTCTTGCGCCACGGGCACCAGCGCAGGGAGGGTCGCCAGTGCCTCGACGATGGCGGAGGCTCCCGCGTTGGCCAGCGCATCTTGCAGGCTGGCGGCCGTGTCATCGGCCCGGATCGGCAACGTGACGGTCGACAACATCGACCCGGTATCGAGTCCGGCGTCCATTTGCATGATGGTGATGCCGGTTTCTGCGTCGCCCGCCAGGATGGCGCGCTGGATCGGCGCGGCGCCACGCCAGCGCGGCAACAATGAAGCGTGGATATTGAGACAGCCGAGACGCGGCAGATCGAGTACCACCTGCGGCAAGATCAGGCCATACGCGGCAACCACCATGACGTCGGCATGGACTGCGCGCAATGTCGCCTGAGCCTCTGGTGATTTCAGGCTGAGCGGCTGATAGACCGGCAACCCGCGCACCAGCGCAGCCTGTTTGACCGCACTCGGGGTCAGCTTCATGCCGCGCCCGGCGGGGCGGTCGGGCTGGGTCAGCACGAGGGCAACATCATGCCCGGCATCCGCCAGGGCGTTGAGGGCAGCCGCCGCAAACGGCGGCGTACCGGCAAAGATAAGGCGCACGGGGGCCTGATTCAGAGCGACGCGCGGCGCGGCGCGGGGTCAGGCTGGTGCTCGCGCGCCTGCTTGAGCAGTTTTGACTTGATGCGATTGCGCTTGAGGCCGGACAGGTAATCCACAAACACCTTGCCCAGCAAATGATCCATTTCATGCTGGATGCAGACGGCCAGCAAGCCGTCTGCATCCAGTTCGAAAGCGTTGCCGTTGCGATCGAGCGCCCGCACGCTGATCCGCTCGGCGCGCGTCACCTTGTCGTATATGCCGGGTACCGACAGGCAGCCTTCTTCGCTTTCCTCGGTGCCGGAGCGGGCCGTGATTTCGGGATTGATGAACACCTGCAGCGCGTCGTGGGTTTCGGAAAGGTCGATCACGACCACCTGTTCGTGCACGTTAACCTGGGTTGCCGCCAGCCCGATGCCTGGTGCGGCGTACATGGTTTCGGCCATGTCGTCGACGAGTTTCTGGATACGGGCATCGACCGCAACAACCGGCTTGGCGAGCTTGTACAAGCGCGGATCGGGGTAGTGCAAAATGTCGAGTTTGGCCATAAAAATCTTTGCTAATGAAAGAGCTGGGCGCTCACTTTGATGCAAAATCTGCATCCGATGGCGTGTTGCCCTAAATATAGGGTCAGTGATAGCCGTAAGTTAGGCGCACAGTATATTTTCAACGCAACTATTTTCAACTCGGCTTTTTTCAGCCTGAGATGAGACAAAGTCTAAATGGAGGGGGTTCCCGTGCGTCAACTCGTTATTTCACTTGCCCTGTTACTGGCAACACCGGTGCTGGCCGATACGCTCAAACTGCAGGACAACGCCCCTGACAAGTACGTGGTGGTCAAAGGTGACACGCTGTGGGACATTTCCGGAAAATTCCTCAAAGATCCCTGGCGCTGGCCGCAGATCTGGAACATGAACCGGGCAGAAATCAAAAATCCGCACTGGATTTACCCGGGCGACCTGGTGCTGCTCGACCGCAGTGGCAAACAACCCCGCCTATCACTGATCAAGGGCGACAAAGGCGGCATGCGTACCGTCAAGCTGTCACCGGGCGAACGCTTGACCGAACTCGGTAGCGAAGCGATTCCGGCCATTCCGAGCCGGGTGATTTACCCGTTCCTGTCGCAGCCGCGCGTCGTTCCGCTCGACGCGATGCAGGATGCGCCCTTCATTCTGGGCACCAACAGCGAGCGCGTGGTACTGGGCTCAGGCGACGAAGCCTTCGCCACCGGCGGCATGCCCGGGAAGGCGCACCGCAGAAAATCCGCATCACGCAGTCAGCGAAGGAAATCCTGCCCAAGGACAAGCTGGTGAAGGCCGACGACGGTGCCGCCTTTGAATACATCCCGCACGCGCCCGAAACCGCGATCAACGGCCGCATCATCTCGGCATACGGCGGCATGTCCGACAGCGGCCAGTATCAAACCATAGTGATTGACCGCGGCAGCCGTGACGGCCTCGAGCCGGGCCACGTATTGGCGGTGTACCGCGAAGGCCAAGCGGTCACGCTCACCTCCTCCGAGAAAAGCAACCTGACCTGGGTCAACGGAACCAGCGGTGTTCCCAACGGGGGTGCCTGGCTCTACAGCGATGTCCGCTGCCTCAAGGAAGACGGCAAGGTCACCTATGACCAGGTGGCCGAAGTCAACAGCAGCTTCCGCAAGACCTGCCTCAGCAACAACAGCGATGGCAACGTCAAGCTGCCGGATGCCCAGAGTGGCCTGGTGATGGTGTATCGCGTGTTCGAACGCGTGTCGTATGCGCTCATCATGCAATCCATCGGTTCACCGGAGGCCGTTTTGGCGTCGGGACGGGCTGCGCTTTCCGCCCATCTTTCCCGGGCTCAGTGCGATGCGCTGCTGGGTGAACCTGATGCGGCGCTGCTGGACACCACCCAGGCCTGGCTGGCCCAGCCCGGCAACAGCTTGATGACACTGGCGGATGAGGACTATCCAAAAAACCTGCTCGAAATAGCCGACCCCCCTGCCGTGCTCTATTGCAAGGGGCGACGCTGCCTGTTGAACCAGCCCGGTCTCGGCGTCGTGGGCAGCCGCAACGCCACGCCACAAGGCGTGCGCGATGCCGAAGCCTTTGCCCATGCCTTGTCCGATGCCGGCCTCACCATCATCAGCGGACTCGCGCTCGGCATCGATGCGGCGGCACACCGGGGCGCGGGCTGATCGTGTCCGAATTTGCGCTTGGCACACCGCCGCTGCCCGGCCATTTTCCGCGCCGCAACCGGCTCATCAGCGGCGTCAGCCGCGGGGTGCTGGTGGTGGAAGCCGCCCCCGACAGCGGTTCGCTGATCACCGCGCGGGTCGCCACCGAACAGGGGCGCGAAGTATTCGCCATTCCGGGCTCGATCCATTCGCCGCTGGCACGCGGCTGCCATGCCCTGATCAAACAGGGCGCGAAGCTGGTCGAATCCGCCGCCGACATCCTGGACGAGCTGGCCTGGCAGCAGCGGCTGACGCCGCCCGTGCTACCGGAAAAGTCGACCGACCCGTTGCTGGAAGCGCTCGATGGCCCGCCTACCACCCTCGACGGCCTGGCACAAACGACCGGGTTGACGCTGGAAGCGCTTTCGGCCAAGCTGTTGACGCTTGAACTGGAAGGGCAGATTGCTGCGTTGCCCGGCGGGCGTTACCAAAAATTACACTGAGATCATGCTCGACATTCTGGTTTACCTATACGAAAGTTTCCGCATGGTGGCGCTGACGCCTGACCGTGATGCGCTGGAAAAGCGCCTGTTTGCCGCAGGATTCGAAGAAGCCGACATCAACGCCGCGCTTGACTGGTATGCCAATCTGGCCGGCAGCGCCACCCACGAACGCCTGGCGCTGGCCTACGACCGCCATTACGCACCCGAAGAGCTCGACCGCCTGAATGAAGCCTGCCGTGCCGAACTGACGTATCTGGTCAGCGCCGAGATCCTTGACCCCGAGTCACGCGAATGGGTGATTTCCGGGCTGATGGAGCTGGGCGGTGAAGACATTGAACCCGACCATGTACGCTGGATGACGCTGATCGTGCTGTGGAGCCGCGGCCTGATCGAGCACTTGCCGGACCGCCTGCATTAAATAGCCATGTCCACACTCGTTATTGTTGAATCCCCGTCCAAATCCAAAACGCTGAAGAAATACCTCGGCGCGGATTATGAAATCCTCGCCAGCTACGGCCACGTGCGCGACCTCGAGCCGAAAACCGGCGCGGTCAACACGGAAGATTTCTCGATGAAGTACCAGATCATCGAGCGCAACGCCAAGCACGTCGAAGCCATCGTCAAGGCGGCCAAAAAAGCAAACCAAGTTTTGCTGGCCACCGACCCGGATAGAGAAGGTGAAGCGATTTCCTGGCACATCAGCGAAATCCTCAAGGAGCGCAAGGTCAAAACGCCGATGAAGCGCGTGGCCTTCTACGAAATCACCGAATCAGCGGTGCAAGACGCAGTGCGCAATCCACGCGAAATCGCGACCGACCTGGTCGATGCGCAGCAGGCGCGCCGCGCGCTGGATTATCTGGTCGGCTTTAACCTGTCGCCCCTGTTGTGGCGCAAGATTAGCCCCGGCTTATCCGCCGGCCGCGTGCAGTCGCCCGCCTTGCGCATGATTGTCGAGCGCGAGCTCGAAATCGAAGCCTTCAACCCGCGCGAATACTGGTCGCTGCACCTCGACAGCCATAAAGGCGCGCAGGCATTTTCCGCCAAACTCACCCATTTCAAGGGTGAAAAAGTCGAACAGTTCACGGTCGAACACGAAGCCCGCAGCAAGGAATGGCTGGCAACGCTCGAATCCAAAGATGCCCGCGTCATGCGCATCGAAAAGAAACGCCGTGCCCGCCATCCCGGCGCGCCGTTCACCACCTCGACGCTGCAACAGGCCGGGGTGCGCCAGCTCAGCATGACCACCGACCGCGTCATGCGCACGGCGCAGCAACTGTACGAAGGCATGGACCTCGGTGAAGGACCGGTCGGCCTCATCACCTACATGCGGACCGACTCGGTGAATCTGGCGCAGGAAGCCATTACCGACATCCGCAAGTATGTGGGCGCCAACTTCGAAAAGGAATTCCTGCCGCCAACCGAGCTGACTTACAAGGCGAAAACCAAGAACGCTCAGGAAGCGCACGAGGCCGTGCGCCCCACGTCGGTGACGCGCACGCCGGAATCGGTGAAGCCGTTTCTGACCGCCGATCAGGCCAGACTCTATGAACTGATCTGGAAGCGTACCGTCGCCTGCCAGATGACCCCGGCGCAATTCGACACCGTCGCCGCCGACATCACCGTGGGCGAAGGCACTTTCCGCGCCACCGGCCAGACGCTGGCTTTCGCCGGTTTTCTGGCGGTGTACCAGGACGACGAGGACGAGGAAGGCGAGTCCAAGTTGCCCGCACTGGTCGAAGGTGAAACCCTGCCGGTCGACAAGCTCTACGGCGAGCAGCACTTCACCCAGCCGCCGCCGCGCTATACCGAGGCGAGTCTGGTCAAATCCCTTGAAGAGCACGGCATCGGCCGCCCGTCCACCTACGCCAGCATCATTTCCACCCTGCAGGATCGCGAATACGTGGTGCTGGAGAAAAAGCGCTTCCAGCCGACCGATATCGGCCGCCTGGTCAATTGCTTTTTGACCCGTCATTTCACGCAATACATCGACTACGATTTCACCGCCAAGCTGGAAGACAAGCTCGACGACGTCTCCAACGGCACCCGCGTGTGGTCGCAGTTGCTGGGCGAGTTCTGGAAAGGCTTTGATGGCGAACTGAAAGCCAAACAGGACGTCGAGCGCGGCTGTCCGATAGCCGAGCCCTGCCCAAAATGCAGCAAGCCGTTGTTCATGCAGGCGAGCAAGCGCGGCCTCTTCATCGGTTGCTCCGGCTATCCTGAGTGCGATTACACCCGCCCGCTGCATGCTGAAACAGCCGAAGGCGACAACATCCTCGGCCAGGATCCGGCCAGCGGTCTCGACGTGAAACTGCTGTCGGGTCGCTTCGGCCCTTACGTCCAGATCGGCGAGATGCCGGAAGACAAGAAGGCGCCGAAACCGCGCCGCGCATCGTGGCCCAAGGAAATCCCGCTCGATCAGGCGACGCTGGAACTGGCGCTGAAGTTTCTGTCGCTGCCGCGCGAAGTCGGGCATCACCCGACCACCGGCCTGCCGATCGTCGCCAACAATGGCCGCTTCGGTCCCTACCTGCTGCACGACGGCAAGTTCAAGTCGATTCCCAAGACCGACAGCGTCTACGAAATCGACCTGCCGCGCGCGCTCGAAGTGCTGGTGATGGAACGTGCTCCGCGCGGCGCCGACTCCGCAGCCTCGATTCTGAAAACGATAGGACCACACCCGGACGACGGCAAAGACATCACGGTTCGCAGCGGCCGCTACGGTCCCTATGTCAAGCACGGCAGCACCAACGCCACGCTGCCGAAAGACATCACGCCGGAAGAGATCACGCTGGAAGAGGCGCTGTCGCTGATCGCCGCCCGTGAAGCCAAAGGTCCCGCCAAGAAACCGGCGAAAAAGGCTGCGGCCAAGCCGGCGGCAAAGAAAACCAAAGCTGCCGACGCTGAGGATGGCGAGAAACCCGCTGCCAAAAAGGCCGCCCCGAAGAAGTCTGCGGTCAAAAAATCGACCCCAACCGCCGCCAAAAAACCTGCCAGTAAAAAGTCTGCTGCATGAGTGCGCCTTCCAGCCTGCTCATGGTCAATGCCTTTATCGGCACGGCAGGCTACAAAAAGCTGTATCAGGAACTGGGCTACAGCGTGATTACCGAATGGTCGGAACGCAAGGCCATCAGCCTTGTCCGGAAGTCAGCGCCGGCCGTCATCGTCGCGGACTTTTATCACCAGACCGACTTCCGTGACCGCCTGTCCAATCTCGAGTCCCTGTTAGCGGCCGTGCAAAGTGCACCCGGCACCCGCGTCCTGGTTTTTTACGAGCCCGCGCATCAAGCCGTGCTCGATACAGTCAGTGCGCGTCTCAGAATTGATGCAGCACTCTGCCTGCCCGTTCAGGAAACCCTGTTGCGCGACACGCTGCTGTCCTGGCTAAACAAGGGACCATTGTAAGCCCGGTTTTAATCTAATGCTGGACCCAGCGGACTCCATGGGTTAGCGGAAAATGTTGCGTTAAAAGTTAAACTTTTCATCGCAACAGGTCGTTATTCCGTTGACAATTTGTGGAGATAACCATGTTCCGTTTTGCTGTTTTACCCTTGCTGCTGGCAGCAACATACATCCAGGCCGCGCCGTTAACGCTGGGTGTGGTTCTGGACCAGAACGAAACCGTCACCAACGCTGAGACCACCCGGCGTTATCGGGCCTTTGAAAACGAAGTCGAGCAAGCGCTGGGCCAGCCGGTTCTGATGCGTTACTACATCCGCGGCTTCGCCGCCATCAAGGATGCCAAGAATGGCTCGGTGGATCTGGTTTTCGGGCCGCCACAGGTGATTGCCAATATCAGCAAGTTCAAGTTTGAGCCCATACTCAAATCCAGTGCGATGACTGCGGCTTCCTTTGTAGCGGGTCCCGCCTACAAAGGCGGCTTGACCGCCAAGTCAAAGGCCCGGCTGGGCGTACCCGACTACGAGTCGCTCATGGGCGGAATGGCTCGCGGCGAAATCAACAGCCGCGGCCTGTCCAAGGGCGACTTCTCCGAGATCAAGTTTCACCGCATGCCTGAAGCGCCGCTGTATGGCGTGAAAATCGGCCGCTACGACCTTGCGGTGGCCTCAGCAGAAGAAGCCAAAACCTGGGCGGCCGCCAACGGTGGGCGCATCGTTTTCACCAGTTCCTCGATCCCATTGCGCGCACTGAGCGTGCAAACCGAGACGATCCCGGCCATCGCGCAACAAAAACTGGCCGCTTCGTTAAAAAATAGCAGCAGCCTGAACCTCACGCTGGTCGACGCCAGCAAGGCAGACTTCAAGGGCGTGGCGTCCATGTTGAATACCACGCCGACCAGCCTCCCGGGCGCAAAAGTCATCACGCTTGCCGAAGCCAAGCTGCTGTCTGCGAAAGGCGTGGCGATCTATGACGTGCGGGTGCCCGAAGAATTTGATACGGCGCATATGCCCGGCGCGATTTCCGTGCCCTACAAGGAATCCAGCGCAAAAGAAGTCGGATTCGACCCGGCGGATGACCAGTTTGCCCTGAACAAACTGCCCCGGGATAAAAACACCCCCTTCATGATGTACTGCGATGGCACCATCTGCTGGAAGAGCTATAAGTCCGCCCTGATGGCGGTCGAGGGGGGCTGGAAGAATGTGTACTGGTTTCGCGGTGGGCTCCCGGAATGGAAGGAAGCAGGATTACCGGTTGTTGCAAAAAAATAATCCGCTTCACCGAGCACAAAAAAACCCGGCAATGCCGGGTTTTTTTGTGCTCGACTCCCAAGTTGACGGGGTGCGCGTTTACTGAAAATGACGCGCCCCAAAGCGCGCCAGCACCTGGTCGACATCCATCAACTCCAGCGTTTCGCCCCGTATTCGATAGCGTGTGGCGCGCGCGTACGCAGCCAGCAGCGCAGCTTCCTGCTCCTTCATCCCGGGCAGGCACGCCATGTGCGTGCTACCCAAGGGGCCGATAAGCAACTCACCGGGACCGCGTTGGGTATAGCTGCCCATCAGCTTGTTACAACCGCTGCTGGCACTGACCCGCCCATCGAGCAGCAGCAAATACGCTTCGCGCTCATGCGGCTGGACCTGCGCCGGCCGCCCGCCAAGCGTGATCAGTTTCCAGTAAGTGTTTTCCAGTGAAGCCTCAGATGCAGCCAGCGGTGTCGCGTCAACCCGCTGCAACTCCAATTGAGCCTGTGTGCCCGCTCCCTGGGTAATCACCGCCACATTCTGGGCAGTGGTGTAGAGCAGTTCGCCGCTGCGGCTCAACATGGCGCGCACGGCATAACGATGGCTGGCCTGGATATCCGCCGGGTAATAAGGCAGCTCGAACGCAAGCGGAAACTGTCGACCACCTCCCGGCAGAGTCAGCCGCGCCAGACGTTTTACCCTGGCATCGACTTTCGAGAAATCCAGCAACTCGACTGTCAGGGTGGCGTCATCCGGCAGCACGCTGCGGTCAGGATAATTCACCATACCCGCGATGCGGTCCAGCGGACTGGCCGGCAATGCGGGAGCATGAGCCGCCACAAGCAAGACAGACAGGCGGATCAGAACAGATCGTGAGCATTGCATGGCCCGCCTCACCAAGCGCAATGCGGACGTCAACGTCCCGGCCGGTCTAACCGGGCAGGGACGTTTCCGGGCACAGGAAAGCGTCACCGCCACCATGCCTATAAACCGAGCGTGTCCCATAACGCGTCGATCCGGGCCTTGACGGCCGCATCCATCACGATCGGCGTCCCCCATTCGCGCGTCGTTTCGCCGGGCCATTTGTTGGTGGCATCAATGCCCATTTTGCTGCCGAGACCGGATACCGCGTGGTCAGCGCCCACATCACCTCTTTCCAGTCGCGCACGTTGACGTCGTCGTCCATCACCAGAATGAACTTGGTGTACATGAACTGGCGCAAAAAACTCCATACACCAAACATCACGCGCTTGGCGTGGCCGGGGTATTGCTTCTTCATGCTCACCACCGCCATGCGATAGGAGCAGCCTTCAGGCGGCAGGTAAAAGTCGGTGATTTCGGGAAACTGCTTTTGCAGCAGCGGCACGAACACCTCGTTTAGCGCAACGCCCAAAATAGCCGGCTCGTCAGGCGGCTTGCCAGTGTAGGTGGAGTGGTAAATCGGGTCGCGCCGCATCGTGATGCGCTCGACGGTGAACACCGGGAAGGTTTCCTGCTCGTTGTAATAGCCAGTGTGGTCGCCATACGGGCCTTCCAGCGCGGTCTCACCCGGGTGAATTACACCTTCAAGCACGATCTCGCTCGATGCCGGCACCTGTAAATCGCTGCCCAGGCACTTTGTGACTTCGGTCTTGGCGCCGCGCAGTAAGCCGGCGAACTGATATTCCGACAGTGAATCCGGCACCGGAGTCACCGCGCCGAGGATGGTTGCCGGGTCGGCGCCGAGCGCCACGGCAACCGGAAACGGCTCGCCTGAATGCGCCAGTTGATGCTCGCGGAAATCCAGCGCGCCGCCGCGATGCGCGAGCCAGCGCATGATCAGCTTGTTGCGGCCGATCACCTGCTGGCGATAAATGCCGAGATTCTGCCGCTTCTTGTGCGGCCCGCGCGTAACCGTCAGCCCCCAGGTGATGAGCGGCGCAATGTCACCCGGCCAGCAATGCTGGACCGGCAGGCGCGCCAGATCGACGTCTGCGCCCTCCCACACAATGTCCTGACACGGCGCGCCCCGCACCTCTTTGGGCGCCATGTTCAGCACCTGTTTCAGTACCGGCCATTTGTCCCAGGCGTCACGCAGGCCTTTGGGCGGCTCGGGTTCCTTCAGGTAAGCAAGCAGCTTGCCCACCTCGCGCAACCGCGACGGGTCATCTTCACCCATGCCATATGCGACGCGCTTGACCGTGCCAAACAGATTGGCCAGCACCGGCATGCTGTGGCCCTTGGGGTTTTCAAACAACAAGGCCGGGCCGCCGGCGCGCAGCACGCGGTCGGCAATTTCGGTCATTTCCAGCCTGGGATCGACTGCAACGCTGATGCGTTTGAGTTCGCCCATTTTTTCCAGTTGCGCGATGAAATCGCGCAGGTCACGGTAGATCATAAAAGCCGTTCAGATGCCGGTTACGCCTGGCCGCACGAAGCAGGCCGCTCAGTCGATGATTTCAAACAAGGTGACGACCTTGGCTACGCCGGTAGACGAGCTCGCGACCGCCGTGGCAGCCTGGGCTTCGGTCTGGGTGACCAGACCCATCAGGTACACCACGCCGGCTTCTGTCACCACCTTGATTTTGCTTCCCGGCACCCTGTCGTCCCCGAGCATGCGGGTTTTGACGTTGCTGGTGATGGTGGTGTCGCTGGCCTTGGTGGAGAACGAAGAAACCTGTCCCACGCTCAGTTCATCGAACACGGTTCGCACATCCGGGATCTCCTTCATCAGCTTGACCGCACCGCTGCGGGTGGCTTCATCCTGCACCTGCCCGGTCAGCAAAACCTGACGGTTGAAACTGGTGGCGGAAATGTTGTTGGCTTTTTGCGGATAGGCGTTGCTCAAGCGGTTCAGCGCATGCAACTCGATTTCCTGATCGCCGACGTAGACGCCGGTGGTGCGGCGATCCAGCGCGGCCGACGTGCCCACCGCCGCGCCGCCGACCACCACTGCCGCACAACCGTGCAATTGCGAAACCATGACGCCAGCCAGCGCCAGATAAATCAGTTTATTCATTCCTCAACTCCCAATAAAACGCTGTCCACCGCATCGCACAGGCAATGAATAGTCAGCAAGTGAATTTCTTGAATGCGCGCAGCGGATTCGGCGAACGCGCAGAGTAGGACGTCATCTTGCACCAGACGTTCCGCCAACTGGCCGCCGCTGCGGCCGCTTAACGCGATGACGTGGACGCTGCGCGTGTGCGCCGCGTCCACCGCCTGCAGCACGCTGGGTGAATTTCCGCTGGTGGAAATCGCCAGCAGGATATCGCCCGGCTGCCCGAGTACTTTGACCTGGCGCGCAAACACCTGATCGTAGGCGGTGTCGTTGGCGATTGAAGTCAGGGTCGAACTGTCGGTGGTGAGCGCGATGGCAGCAAGTCCGGGGCGTTCCTGCTCGAAGCGATGCACCATCTGCGCGACAAAGCGCTGCGCATCTGCCGCCGACCCGCCGTTGCCGCAGGCCATGATCTTGCCGCCCTGGGTCAAGCTGTGCACCATCAGCCGGGCGGCCTGTTCAATGGACGGGGCAAGCGCTTCCGCCGCATCCTGAATGGTCTGCGCCGATATCTGGAAGTGGCTCAAAATTCGGTCGTGTAAGGCCATCCGCGAATTATCCCATCTTCCCGTCAGCCCACGTCGTCAAACGCATTCCTGATCCAGTCCGGCGCGCCACTGCCATCGAGCGCCACCACGTCGAAGCGGCACGGCGGCAGCGTTTGCAGTGCGCTCAGGTACTGGCGCGCGGCGGCCAGGAGCTTGCGTTGCTTGGCGGGTGTCACACTGGCGGCCGCGCCGCCGAAATCGCTGCGGCTGCGCAGGCGGACCTCGACAAACACCCGCGTGGCGCCGTCCTGCATGATGAGGTCGATCTCGCCAAAACGGCAGTGCCAGTTGCGCGCGACCAAAGCCAGGCCCTGCTTAACCAGGAACGCTTCGGCGCGCGCTTCGGCGGATTGCCCAAGCAGGGTTTTCAACATCTGCGACAATATCAAGGATGAATGACAGCCCGCATCATAACCGCCTGCCCGCCGCGCTTTACGTCGTTGCCACGCCGATCGGCAACCTTGGCGACATCACCCTGCGTGCGCTCGATACGTTAAAAAGCGTGGACCGTGTGGCCGCCGAAGACACCCGCGTGTCGGGACAGCTGCTTGCGCATTTCGATATCTCCAAGCCGCTGGTATCGATCCGCGAACACAACGAACGCGAGGCCGCCGAAAAGGTGATCGCCTGGATCGTGGGCGGCGAGGCCGTGGCCTATGTGTCCGACGCCGGCACGCCCGCCGTGTCCGACCCCGGCGCACGGTTGGTCGCGGCGGTACGTGCGGCCGGATTGATCGTGGTGCCGATACCCGGCGCGTCGGCGGTGGTGACAGCATTGTCGGCAGCGGGGATCGAGTCGGGGCAATGGCTGTTTCATGGCTTTTTGCCGCCCAAATCCGGGGCGCGCAAAACCGAACTGCAAACGCTGGCCGCGCTCCCTGCTGCGCTGGTTTTTTATGAAGCGCCGCACCGCATCGAGGAAACCGTGACGGATCTGGCTGCCGTGCTCGACAACACCCGCCTGCTGACACTGGCGCGTGAACTAACCAAAAAATTCGAGTCGATCATTACGTTGCCGCTGGTCGATGCGACCGCCTGGCTGGCGGCCGATGCCAACAACGTGCGGGGCGAGTTTGTCGTCATCGTGCACCCGCCGCATGCCGCCGCTGTCGCCATCGACGCCGAAGCGATGCGCGTGCTCGACCTGCTGGCGGACGCGCTGCCGCCCACGCTGGCTGCCAAGCTGGCCTCCAAAATCACCGGGCGTCCGAAAGCCGAGCTGTATCAAATGTCCCTTGCCCGCAAACCCCAGGACAATCCATGACCGACACGATCACGATTACCCGCCCCGACGACTGGCACATCCACTTCCGCGACGGCGCGGCGATGGCGAGCGTGCTGCCCGATACCGCGCGCGTATTCGGCCGCGCCATCGCCATGCCTAATCTCAAACCGCCGGTCACCACCGTTGCGCTCGCGGCCGCCTATCGGGCGCGCCTGCTTGCCGCCGTGCCCGCAGATCGCAGCTTCGAGCCCTTGATGACGATCTACCTGACCGACAACACCGCGCCGGATGAAATCGTCCGCGCCCGTCAAAGCGGTTTCATCCATGCAGTGAAGTACTACCCGGCCGGCGCAACCACCAACTCAGACTCCGGCGTCACCGACCTGAACAAAGCCTATCCCGTCATTGCGGCGATGGAGGAAGCCGGCATGCCGCTGCTGCTGCACGGCGAAGTCACCGACCCGGAGGTCGATGTGTTCGACCGCGAAGCGGTATTCATCGAGCGCCATCTCACCCGGCTGATGCGCGACTTTCCGCGCCTGAAGATCGTGCTCGAACACATCACCACCCGTCAGGCGGCCGAGTTTGTCGCAGCGGCGCCCGCTACCGTTGGTGCGACCATTACCGTGCATCACCTGCTGTACAACCGCAACGCGATGTTCCAGGGCGGTATCCGCCCTCATTTATATTGCCTGCCGATTCTCAAGCGCGAAATGCATCGCCAGGCGTTGGTTGCGGCGGCAACCTCCGGCAACCCCAAGTTCTTTCTTGGCACCGACTCCGCGCCGCACGCGCTGGGGGCAAAAGAGTCGTCCTGTGGATGCGCCGGCATTTATACCGCCCATGCCGCAATCGAACTGTATGCCGAGGCTTTCGACGCGGCAGGTGCACTCGACAGACTGGAAGCCTTCGCCAGCTTTTATGGCGCAAACTTCTACGGCCTGCCGCGCAATTCGGGCTCGATTACCCTGCGGCGCGAGAACTGGGTGGTGCCGCCACAGCTCGGCATGGGTGAATTGCTGCTGGTTCCGCTGCGCGCGGGTGAAACGATCCACTGGCGCGTGATATGAACGACCGAATCTGAAAATAAAAACGGCAGACTTTGGGTCTGCCGTTGGTGGAAGCTAGCCAGCGCTTCCTAGGTTCGCGCGATTTTGCATCGCGCGTGAGGAGACGGTTTCTGCTTCATGATGCTGCGAGGCAATCAATTGCTTGATTTCGTCGACACGCCCGGCAGGCACATCAACCATCATCAATACGCGTCCGGCAGCAACGGCTGATTCAAAGGTTTTCAGCCGTGAGTTCGGTATCGAACTGGCGACCATACTGGCAACCCATGCACCGAAAGCAGCGCCAAGCAATGCGGTAATCAAAATGGTCACGAACTGCAGGTCGATGCCGGCCGGTGGAAAAAGCACTGCAACCAATCCGGCCAGAATACCGATGCCCCCGCCGACTGCCAGTCCGGTTTCGGCGCCATGAACAAAATCGGAGGATTGCAGAATCGAAGCTTCATGCAGACCGTTCAAGGGCACGCCATCCCGGGCCATGACATGGATATGCGCGTTCTCGATCTGCGCGAGCAGCAACTCGTCACGAATCCTGCGAGCACTGGCAGCATCCGGGAGGATGAAATACAGACGTCTTCTCATCACGGGTTACCTCAAAATCGAGCGTACAAATTAAAGCCATAAACGGTTTCTAGTCCATACCACATAACCGTCAAGGGAATTTATTCATCGATAGAAATATTTGATGAGGCACGGGATCAAAATGCAGACTCCGCAGCCTTCATGTCTGGCGCAGGACAGTATATCCACAAGGGTGATCGCGATCACCTTATAATCACAAGCGGAAAAGCCGGTCAGACAACCGCCGCCATGAAAGTGGGGGAGGAAAGTCCGGGCTCCAAAGAGCAGGATGCTGGCTAACGGCCAGACGCAGCAACTGCCCTGTTGCAAGACATGGCAGCCAAGGCGAGGAATAGGGCCACAGAGACGAGCGTATTGAGTTACGGTGAAACGCGGTAACCTCCATCCGGAGCAACACCAAATAGGCAGGCGATGAAGCGGCTCGCTGAGTCTGCGGGTAGGTGGCTGGAGCCGGTC
>NCHD01000161.1 GCA_002257045.1 Hydrogenophilales bacterium 16-61-112
GTAAACACCGCAGCCCTCGGGCGTCATGAACTGGCAGGCGGTGCCGCCTTCGACCGGATTCAGCTTGATGCCGGGCATGCCGTCCTTGTCCATTTCGAATGGAATCGAGTACTGCTTGAGAAAGTCACCCGATGACATGTCCAGCCGTTTTTTCAGGCGCAGCACGTCGTAGGGGGTCAGCGGAATGTCAATGTTGCTGCAGCAGGCGTTCCAGCATTTGACATTACGATGGCAGCGAAATTTCAGCGACGCATTTTCTTCCAGCATGACGGGCTTGACCGGGCTGCCTGCAAACGGGGAATCGTCGATCAGGTCTTTGAATTCGTTTTCGTTCATTTCAGCTTTCTTCGGGGGCAACCCCATTACTTAACACACACATGAAAACGCGAGGTTACGCGCTTTCGGCTGGATGCTAAACCTTGTCGGCCATGCTGTTTTGCCTACCGGAAAAAAAACGGACACCCGAAGGTGCCCGTCTTCGTACCTTGTGCGCGGATCAGTGCGCAGCGGGCTTGAACAGCTTGGACTTGTCGACCAGATCCACGTGGGCACGCTTGAAGCAATTCCACTGTTTGGAGTTCTTGTCGTAGACCGAGTTCACGAAGCAATGCCAGTTTTCTTCATCGACAAAGTTCTTGTCCATGCGGTAGTAGAAGCCGGGGTAACGGCTTTCCTGACGGAACTGGATGTGCTTCATGTGGGCTTCCGCCGTCAGGATGCGGTGGTAGTTTTCCCACGCGCGGAGCAGTTCGTGCAGATCCTTCGCACGCATCTTCTCGGCGTCTTCCTTCAGCATGTTCAGCTTCTCTTCAGCCACGCCCAGCATGTTGGCATTGGTCGTGTAGTAGGTCGCGACACCAGCAACATACTCGTCCATGATCTTCTGCAGGCGGAACTGCAGCATCTTGGGCGTGATGTAGTTGGGATTGACGTCGATCGCCGTGGTGTAGTCCTTGTGCTCAAGGAAGGTACGCACCGGTTTGTAGATGTCTTCCACCAGTTGCTCGACGGAGGTGTCGAGTTCAGGCTTCATATCCTTGTTGTCGATGCAGTACTTGACCATCGACTTGGCGCACATGCGGCCTTCGGCGTGTGAGCCGGAGGAGAACTTGTGACCGGATGCGCCCACGCCGTCACCGGCAGTGAACAGACCCTTGACCGTGGTCATCGAACGGTAGCCCCAGCTCCAGCCCTTGGGCAGGTGAGCCGGAATCTTGTCAGCGTCAGCGTGATCTTCGGAAGTCGGTGCGCCCAGATCGGTCGGACCCGACACCCAGATACCGCAGCAACCGGAGTGGCTACCCAGCAGGTAGGGCTCGGTCGGCATCAGTTCGGAGTTTTTCTTCTCCGGCTCGATGTTCTCGCCGACCCAGATACCACACTGGCCGACGCACATATCGAGGAAGTCTTCCCAGGCTTCGGCTTCCAGGTGCTTCACTTCGCGCGGGGTCAGCGTTTCACGCAATTTTGCCAAAGCGGTCACGGTGTCCATGTAAATGGGGCCGCGGCCTTCCTTCATTTCCTTCAGCATCAGGTGGTTACGCAGACACGATGCGGGAACGGCCGCCTGCCCGTAGGGCGGGTAGTCGTTCAGCAGTTCCTTGTTTTTCACCATGTAGACTTCGCCGTAGGCGTTGACGGCCTGCGCCTTGAACAGCAGGAACCAGGCGCCGACCGGGCCGTAACCGTCCTTGAAGCGGGCGGGCACGAAGCGGTTTTCCATCATGGTCAGCTCGGCGCCGGCTTCGGCAGCCATCGC
>NCHD01000162.1 GCA_002257045.1 Hydrogenophilales bacterium 16-61-112
GACCCGGCGCTCGAAATCGCCGTTCAGATGCAGTTCCTCGATGTCCTTCAGGCCTTCGTACAAACGGTCGCGCAACATGCGGATGCGCTCGTTCTCGGTCGCCATTTCTTCACGAGCGATGCGGAAAGCCTCGCCCATGCCGACGATCTGGTGCGTTGCCAGCGTGCCCGAACGCATGCCGCGCTCGTGGCCGCCGCCGTGCATCTGCGCTTCGAGGCGCACACGCGGCTTGCGCTGCACGTACAGTGCGCCGATGCCTTTGGGGCCGTAGGTCTTGTGCGCCGAGAACGACATCAGGTCGACCGGCAGCCTGGCCAGATTGATTGGCATTTTTCCGGTGGCCTGCGCCGCGTCGACATGGAACAGGACGCCTTTTTCACGGCAGATATTGCCGATCGCTTCGAGATCCTGAATCACGCCGATTTCGTTGTTGACCGCCATCACCGACACCAGCACCGTGTCGGGGCGAATCGCCGCACGCAGCACGTCAAGGTCGAGCAAACCGTTTTCCTGTACGTTCAGATAAGTGGCTTCAAATCCCTGACGCTCCATTTCGCGAACGGTGTCCAGCACAGCTTTGTGCTCGGTGCGAACGGTGATGATGTGCTTGCCCTTGGTGCCTGCGTAAAAATGCCCCGCACCCTTGATGGCCAGATTGTTCGACTCGGTCGCGCCGGAGGTGAATACGATTTCCTTGGGATCCGCGCCCACCAACGCTGCAACTTCGGCACGCGCCTCTTCGACCGCCTTGTCGGCCGTCCAGCCATACGGATGCGAGCGCGATGCGGGATTGCCGAATTCCTCGGTCAAATAGGGAAGGGAATCATTTTGGCCGCTACACGCGGATCAACCGGGGTGGTTGCGGAGTAATCAAAGTACAGTGTTTTCATTGGGATAGCCTTATCTGTCAAATCAGTATCAAGCTGCAAGCGTCATCTTGGGCGTACGACGATCCTGCATGACTTTTTCCTTGCATTCATCCTGCTTGGCGACCAGGGTGGCGAGCGTGACGTTGTCGAGGTAATCATAGATATGGGCGTTGAGCCCCATCCACAAGTCATGCGTCAGGCAACGATGCTCGTCGTGGCAATTTTCCTTGCCGCCGCAATGGGTGGAATCGATGGGCTCATCCACTGCGCGAATGATGTCAGCCACGCTGATGTTGCCCAAGGTTTTGGCAAGGTAATAGCCGCCGCCCGGGCCGCGCACGCTTTCCACCAGTTCGTGGCGACGCAGACGGCTGAATAACTGCTCCAGATAGGACAAGGAAATATCCTGACGTTCGCTGATGCCAGCCAGCGTCACTGGATTTTTACCGCCACGCAACGCCAGATCCAGCATCGCGGTAACAGCAAAACGACCTTTTGTGGTCAACCTCATAGTGGCTTCTCCTGAATAACACCCGGAATATGAATTCCCGAGCGATTCACTCAACTATTCCTTACCTTACTGTTTTAGTCAACTATTTTGTTCAGATAACTGGCATCAAAATCATCCGGCTTGTCCTCATGCGCCGAATGATCAATCAGCCCATGGATGGCTTTCACAACCGGATCATTCATGTCCGCCGAAATGGCGTAGGCAGAAAACCCGAGTTTTTCTGCTTGCTGCCCCAGGTTGGCCATTTTCTGCTGACGCTGTTTTTCGGCAACACTGTCCAGAATCCGGGCAGGAATACCGACCGCAGTCGCATTGTCCGGCACGTCCTTCACCACGACCGCATTGGAACCGATACGCGCATTGGCGCCGATATTGATCGGACCGAGAATCTTGGCACCGGCTCCGACCACCACGCCCGGTTTCAGCGTGGGATGGCGCTTGCCCTTGTCCCACGACGTGCCCCCCAGAGTGACGCCATGATAGAGCGTGCAATCGTCACCGATTTCAGCCGTTTCTCCGACCACCACACCCATGCCGTGATCGATGAACACACGCCGCCCGATGGTGGCACCGGGATGGATTTCGATGCCGGTAAGCCATCGACCGCTATGCGACGTGAAGCGCGCCAGCCATTTGAAACCTGCTCGCCAGAGCCAGTGCGCAAGCCGATGGACGACGATGGCATGGAAACCGGGATACAGCGTGATGACTTCGAATGTCGAGCGCGCAGCAGGATCGCGATCAAAAACAACCGCGATGTCTTCCTTGAATTGGCTTAACAGGCTCATGTTTAGAGGGTGCTATTTCCGACAAATTTAGTCAACAATTATGCTCAAGGGTTCCCGCCCTTGCGCATGCCCCGCCTGGCTGCCTGGGCCGCAGTCAGAATGCCGCGCAAAATATTGACTTCCTCTTTGGCCAGCCGGGTGCGCGCAAACAGCCAGCGCAGTTTCAGCATCAGCTTGCCGGGCGAACCATGGTTCAGAAAATCCAGTTCCACCAAGGTTGATTCAAGGTGCGCGTAAAACCGCTCCACTTCATCGCCGGTCGCCGCATCCAGCTCGGGTTGCGGCCAGACGGGATGATTCAACCAGGCCTGGCGGACTTCATAGCTCAGCACCTGCACCGCGGCGGCCAGATTGAGCGAGCTGTACTCCGGATTGGCGGCGATCGTCACCAGGCCCTGGCACAGGCTCAATTCCTCGTTCGACATGCCGCTGGTTTCGTTGCCGAATACCAGTGCAACAGGGGCGGCCTGCGCCTCGGTCAGCAAGCGGGTTGCCGCTTCGGGCGGGGTCAGCACCTCGGTCACGATGTCGCGGCGACGGGCCGAAACGCCCAGCACCAGCGTCGTGTCCGCCAACGCTTCTTCCAGCGTGGCGCACACCCGTGCCTGCGCCAGCAGGTCGGTCGCGCCCGCCGCCATCGCATCGGCTTGGCTATTGGGGAACACCGCGGGACTGACCAAATAAAGCTGCGACAGGCCCATTGTCTTCATCGCCCGCATGGCGGCGCCGATATTGCCGGGATGGCTGGTGCGTGCAAGCACGACGCGAATATTGCCGAGAATTTTTGGGTCAGGTAGCGTCATACATCAAGTAAAATGGCGGCTCGTTCTTTGAATTTGTAGCCAGACATCATGCATCCCATGCTCAACACAGCGGTGAAAGCCGCTCGCAAGGCGGGGGCGATCATCAATCGCGCCTCGCTCGACCTCGACCATCGATCCGCTCGACGGCACCACCAATTTTCTTCACGGCCTGCAGCAATATTCCGTTTCAATTGCACTCAAGCAAAAAGGCCAGATCACCCAGGCCGTAGTCTACGATCCCGCACGTAACGAACTCTTCACCGCCACGCGCGGCCGGGGCGCTTACCTAAACGAGCGCCGCATCCGCGCCAGCATGCGCAACAAGCTCGCCGAATGCCTGATCGGCACCGGCTTCCCGTACACCGATTTCCGCTTCGCCGATGCCTACCTTGGCATGTTCCGCGACATGATGCACGCCACCTCCGGCCTGCGCCGCCCGGGTTCCGCCGCGCTCGACCTCTGCTACGTCGGCTGCGGCCGCTACGACGGCTTCTGGGAAATGCACCTGAAGCCCTGGGATCTCGCCGCCGGCAGCCTCATCGCGCAGGAGTCCGGCGCATTCGTCGGCAACTTTGTCGGCAACGAAGGCTTTCTCGACTCCGGCAATATCGTTGCCGCCACCCCGAAAATATTCGCGCAGATGCTGCAGATCATTGCGCCGCATTTGCCGCCCGAACTGAAAGTCTAAGCAACCAGCCCGTTCGCCCATGTCCAGCAGCAAGGAAACCGCCGCCCACACGCCGATTGAACCGCCCCGGGAATCGTGGAGGCCATTTGGTTTAAGTCAGGCTATTGTCTCGGCCTGACTGGCGAGTTGCCGGTAGTAGTTTGCCTCAGCTTCT
>NCHD01000163.1 GCA_002257045.1 Hydrogenophilales bacterium 16-61-112
GGAATGGCACATGTACGACACGGTCAAAGGCGGCGACTGGCTCGGCGACCAGGACGCGATCGAGTTCATGTGCCGCGAGGCGGCTTCGGCCGTGTATGAACTGGAGCACATGGGGCTGCCGTTTTCGCGGCTCGACAACGGCAAGATCTATCAGCGGCCGTTCGGCGGCCAGTCCAAGCATTTTGGCGGCGAGCAGGCCACGCGCACCTGTGCCGCCGCCGACCGCACCGGCCACGCGCTGCTGCATACGCTGTACCAGCAAAACATCAAGAGCCGCACGCAGTTTTTCGACGAGTACTTCGCGCTCGATCTGCTGCGCGACGCCGAGGGGTACTGCCTCGGCGTGACGGCCATGAGCATCGAGACTGGCGAGCCGATCGTGATTGAGGCGCGCACCACGTTGCTTGCCACTGGCGGGGCCGGACGCGTGTTCTGGAACAGCAGCAACGCGATGATCAATACCGGCGATGGCCTCGGCATGGTACTGCGTGCCGGGTTGCCGCTGCAGGACATGGAGTTCTGGCAGTTTCATCCCACCGGCATCGCCGGCGTAGGCTGTCTGATCACCGAAGGCGTGCGCGGCGAGGGTGGCTATCTGTTGAACAAAAACGGCGAGCGCTTCATGGATCGCTACGCGCCGCACGCCAGGGATCTGGCCGGGCGCGACGTGGTGGCGCGCGCCATCGCCATCGAAATTGCCGAGGGGCGCGGTTGCGGGGCAGCTTTAAGTCAAGACGGCGGCGATTACGTGGCGCTCAAGCTCGATCATCTGGGCGAAAAACGCATCGCAGAAAAACTGCCAGGCATCCGCGAACTGTCGATCCGCTTTGCTGGGGTCGACCCGGCGCGCGCGCCGATTCCGGTTGCGCCGACTGCGCATTACATGATGGGCGGCATCCCGACCAATCTGCACGGCCAGGTGGTCGCGCCCGCGCATTTTGGTCCCGAGGAGCCGGTGCCCGGCCTGTATGCCGTGGGCGAATGCGCCTGCGTTTCGGTGCATGGCGCAAACCGGCTGGGCGGCAATTCGCTGCTTGACCTGATCGTGTTCGGTCGCGCCGCCGGCCTGCACATGCAGGATTACCTGCGTGACAACCCGTACCCACGCTCGCTGCCGGATGGCGCTGCCGATGCCAGCCTGGCCAGGCTGGCACGCTGGGAGCGACCCGGCAGCGAGCGCGTGGCGGCGATCAGCGACGACCTGCGGCGCATGATGCAGGCGCACGCCGGAGTGTTTCGCACCGATGCGGTGCTGCGCAAAGGTCTGAGCCAGCTGGATCAGCTCGAACAACGCCTGCAGCACGCTGGCCTGCAGGACCGCAGCCGGATATTCAACACGGCGCGCATCGAGGCGCTGGAACTGGAAAACCTGATCGGCGTGGCGCGCGCCACCCTGGTCGCCGCGTATGCGCGCACCGAAAGCCGGGGCGCGCATACGCGGGAGGATTTCCCCATGCGTGATGACGCACATTGGCTCAAGCACACGCTGTACTCGCGTGAAGCGGACCAGGTGGACACCAAGCCGGTGCGGCTGAAGCCGCTGACGGTGGAGTCGATCAAACCGATGGAACGGGTGTACTGACATGCGCTTCAGCCTCTATCGCTTCAACCCCGAGTCCGCCGAAAAGCCGTTCATGCAGGCAGTCGATCTTGACATCGAGCCTGCCGGCAAGATGCTGCTCGACGCGCTGCTGGCGATCAAGGCGCAGGACGAAACCCTGTCGTTGCGGCGTTCCTGCCGCGAAGGCGTGTGCGG
>NCHD01000018.1 GCA_002257045.1 Hydrogenophilales bacterium 16-61-112
TGGCGGAGAGGGTGGGATTCGAACCCACGGTGAGCTTGCGCCCACGCCTGATTTCGAGTCAGGTACATTCGACCACTCTGCCACCTCTCCGGGACGCGCATTGTACCCGAGTCGAACCGTTTGCTGGACGAAAAAAAAACTCTCGTTCAGACTGCGCCCATGTCCCTGATCAAAATAACAGGATGGTTTTGGAGGCTGGCTGTGATTGCGCTTATGGCGGCGCTGGCAGCTTGCAGCCGTCCTGTGCCTTCGCCCGAAACCAGCAGGGTATTGCAGGTGGGGGTGCGAAATTCGCCGACGACTTATTACATGGCGCATAACGGCGAGCCAGGCGGGTTTGAACACGATTTGCTGGTGGCGTATGCCGAGTCTCAAAATTGGTCAATCGAATGGACTGAGAAATCTCATCCTGACGCTTTGTTCAAGCTGCTCGACAGCCATCGCATCAATCTGGTGGCAGCGTCGTTGCCGCGTGCTGTGGTCAAGGATCGTCATTTGATCGCGGGTCCGATCCTGTTCGAGTCACCGGTGCACATTGTTTATCGCAGCGAGGACATGGCGCCGCGCAGCATGGCTGATTTGGCGGGTAAGAAACTGGCGCTGATCATTGGCTCTGGCCACGGTCCGATGTTGATGCGAATGAAGCGCAAGCATCCCAAGCTGAGTTGGGCTGCGCTGGAAAACGTCTGGCCGGAGGAATTGCTGGCGCAGCTGCAGGCGGGCAACTATGACGCGGTTGTCATCAACGGCATGGACTTCGATCCGATGCGCAATGTCTACCCGCAACTGGCGGTAGCGTTCGATCTGCCCGAGTCGCAAAAAATTGTCTGGGCATTGCCAAAAGGCAGTTCGCATGCGCTGCGCAACAGCCTGGCGCGTTTCGTTGAAAAGGCAAAAGTGGATGGCACCCTGAAGCGCGTTTACGAACGCTACTTCGGCCATCTCAAGCGGCTAGGCAGCAGCGACATCCTGGGAATTTTGCAGCGGCGTCCGTCTCGCTTGTCCGGACTGCGCCAGCATTTTCAGGAGGCGCAAATGCTGACTGGAATCGACTGGCGGCTGCTGGCTGCGATCGGCTACCAGGAGTCTCAGTGGAATGCGTTCGCCACCTCGTCAACCGGGGTGCGCGGGCTGATGATGCTGACGGGCGATACCGCAGACCGCATGGGCGTGACAAACCGGCTGGATGCGCGGCAGAGCATTCTGGGTGGTGCGCGCTATCTGGTCATGATGAAAGAGACATTGCCCAGCCGTATTCCCGAGCCTGACCGGACCTGGCTTGCGCTGGCTGCCTACAATCAGGGGCAGGGGCACATGGAGGATGCGCGCCGCATTGCGCAGGCGCGCAAGGGTAGCCCGGACAGTTGGGCCGACGTCAAAGAGGCTTTGCCCTATTTGAGTCGCGGGACCTTTGCGGCAGCCATGAAATACGGTTATGCGCGCGGCGGCGAAGCGCTGCATTTTGCCGAAAACATCCGCAGCTATTACGAAATCCTGCTGCGGCTTGAACCGGAATACAAACCGTTATTCAATCTGGGTAAGCAGACCGACACGCAAGCTGCCCCGGGCTGAGCTGATCAGGCTGGTGTGAGCTTTTCGATTCCGCCCATCCACGGCCGCAAGGCTTCCGGCACGGTCACGCTGCCGTCGGCGTTCTGGTAGTTTTCCAGTATCGCCACCAGCGTGCGCCCTACCGCCAGCCCCGATCCGTTCAGCGTATGCAGCAACTCCGGCTTGCCTTGCCCGACGCGGAAGCGCGCCTGCATCCGCCGCGACTGGAAGGTTTCGAAGTTGGAGCAGGAGGAGATTTCGCGGTAGGTGTTCTGCGCCGGCAACCACACTTCGAGGTCGTAGGTCTTGGCCGCCGAAAAGCCCATGTCGCCGCTGCACAGGGCCATTTTTCGATACGGCAGGCCGAGCTTCTGCAGAATGGTTTCGGCGTGCGCGGTCAGCGATTCGAGTGCGGCGTAGGAATCTTCCGGGCGCACCATTTGCACCAGCTCCACCTTGTCGAACTGGTGCTGGCGGATCATGCCGCGCGTATCGCGGCCGTAGGAACCGGCCTCGGAACGGAAGCAGGGCGTGTGCGCGACGAAGTGTAGCGGCAGCGTTTCAGCGGCGACGATTTCATCGCGCAGCAGATTGGTTACCGGGACTTCGGCGGTGGGGATGAGGTAGAGCTTGTCCGCATCCACACGTGGTACCTGAAACAAGTCTTCCTCGAACTTGGGCAAGTTTCCGGTACCGCGCAGCGACTCGGCGTTCACCAGATACGGCACATACACCTCGGTGTAGCCGTGTTCAGCGGTGTGTGTGTCGAGCATGAATTGCGCCAGTGCCCGGTGCAGCCGTGCCAGGCCGCCGCGCATCACCGAAAAGCGGCTGCCGGTGATTTTGACTGCGGCGGCAAAGTCGAGCTGGCCCAAGCTTTCGCCGATATCCACATGGTCGCGCACCGTGAAGTCGAAGCTGCGCGGCGAGCCCCAGCGGCTGACTTCGACGTTGGCGGTTTCGTCCTTGCCGGGCACGACCGATTCGTGCGGCAGGTTGGGCACGCCCATCAAAAAATCGTTGATTTCGGTTTGCAGCGCGGCCAGTCGGTCTTCCAGTTGCTTGAGTTCGTCGCCCAGTCCCGCCACTTCGGCCATCAATGCCGTGGTGTCTTCGCCCTTGCCCTTCATCATGCCGATCTGTTTCGACATGCTGTTGCGATGGCTTTGCGCCTCCTGGGTGCGGGTCTGGATGGTCTTGCGCTCGGCTTCGAGCGCGTCGAAACGTGCGGCATCGAAGGCAAAGCCGCGCGCAGCCAGGCGCTCGGCGACGAGGGCTGCGTCTTTGCGCAGCAGCTGAATATCAAGCATGGGAGTAGGGAGGAAGTGCCAAAACCGCTATTTTCCACGATAGCCGACAACTGCGGCTAGGGGGCGTTCAATTAAAGCCTGGCCGGAAAGGCTGTGCAAATTGGCGTTACGCGACACACCCATACGATTGGCATGGGAATGTGGTTATGATTGCGCGAGACCCCACCTTCGCTCCAAGCCCCATGCACCATACCGCTGTCCTGCTGATTTCCTGCCCCGACCAGAAAGGCCTGGTTGCCGCGATTGCCGATTTTCTGTTGCGCCACGACGCCAACATCCTGCACGCCGACCAACATCAGGATGCCGAACTCAAACTGTTTTTGATGCGGGTGGAGTGGGATCTGCAGGGGTTTGATCTGGATCTGTCGGAGTTTCCAGGGGCATTCCAGCCCATCGCCGATCGCTTCGGGATGACCTGGCGGCTTGCCGAGTCCAGCCGCAAGCCGCGGCTGGCAGTGTTCGTGTCGAAGTTCGACCATTGCCTGGCCGACCTGCTGTATCGCTACCAGAGCGGCGAACTGCACTGCGAACTGCCGATCATCGTGTCCAACCACGAAGACACGCGCTGGCTGGCCGAGGCGTACCACATTCCCTATCAGTATCTGGAAATGAAGAAAGACGCCAAGCATGAAACCGAGCAGATCCAGCTGGCGATTCTGCGCGACCAGAAAATCGATTTCATCGTGCTGGCGCGCTACATGCAGGTGTTGTCGCCCGAGTTCATCCGCCACTTCCCCAACCGCATCATCAATATTCACCACTCGTTTTTGCCGGCTTTTCACGGTGCCAAGCCGTATCACCGTGCTTTTGAACGCGGCGTCAAGCTGATCGGCGCCACGGCACACTACGTCACCGAAACCCTCGACGACGGCCCCATCATCGAGCAGGACGTGGCGCGCATGTCGCATCGTGACAGCCTTGGCGACCTCATCAACAAGGGCGCCGATCTGGAAAAAGTGGTGCTGTCGCGCGCAGTGAAATGGCATCTGGATAACCGCGTGCTGGTGTACGCCAATAAAACGGTCGTGTTCGACTGAGGCGGCATGCTCACGCTCGGCGTTCCCTGTATCGACCCGGCGATTTCGCGCACGGTTGATAGCCACCCTAAATCGGTATCTGCATGGCTGGAACGCCTGCCTTTCGCCAGCCCGGTGGAAAGCGCCCAGCAGCTGGTCACCGCTTTGTATGCACTAAATCGCAGCCCGCTGGATGAGGCTGCGCGCTACACGCTGATGGCGCTGTATTGCCCGGTGGTGGCTCGGGTATTTGGCAGTCTGGAAATGCAGCTGGCCGGGGCGGGCGTTCCACCCCGCGCGCAGCAACGGCAGCTCGGCGTGTTGCTGCGTGAATTGCAGATCGAGTACAGCATTGGCTACAAACATCTGTTGCTGGCGCAGATTCAGCCTCGTTCCGGTCGCATCAATGCCCGGCGCCTTGCTGAAGTCACGGCACGCTTGATGGCTGCGTTGCGCGACGTCCAGTTGGCCTGCTTTTTAACCCGCACCGTGCTCATCCCCGATCTGTGGCGAGAAATGCATGCGCTTTACGCATATGTTCAGAGAACCCGTCTGGCCGACAGCGCGACAAACGATACGCCCGCGCCCAGCCTGGCCTATCGGCAAGCTGTCCTGCTCTCGCTGGCCGATCCGCCGCACATGAGTCACGCCGAGATTCTCTTCACCTGGCGTTATCTGGATCAATCTGCCGGTCTGGCGCAGCTGGGTAGCTTGCCTGTGCCCACCCAGCTGGGTTTTGTGATTCAGACCGGCGGCGACACGGCGCCCAGCCCTTATACGGCCAGCCAGATCGCCGCCAGTCTCTGGCTCGACTCCGAAGCCCTGTGCAGCCAGCTGCATGCAACCATCCTTCAGCTGCGGAGTGGCGCTTCGCCAAGCCGTGTCGGCCTGCCGCCCGAAATGGAGGGCGAATTTAGCCAGAGTGTCTGTATCCGCCTGTTCAAACACTGGAGCAGTGGCGTGGCACGCACCTACAGGCGATATCCGACACCCGGCCGCCCAGTGCAGACGGTGGCGGGCGTGGGTGCCATTCACCGCATGCTGGAAAAAACCGAGCAGGCAGCCCGGCCCGAATCGCTTGAAACAGACCCTCACCAGATACACATCGTCGCACCCTCGTTCACTGGCGTTGCTGCGGCCAGCACGGTCCAGTGGATCAGCAGCAACGACAGTGCAGCCGGACTGGCCCTGAACGGCGCACCCGATGCGCCGCTTAATTTGAAGGTGGGCGATGCGCTGGCCGTGCGGGTTGGCGGCGGTACCGCATGGTCGCTTGGCGTGATTCGCTGGACCCGCATGTGCGATGCGCGGCAGGTCGAATTGGGTGTCGAGCGCTTGTCGCCGCAAATCCAGCCGGCATGGGTGCGTCCGCTGCGTGGCGGCAAGCTGGCGGAACCGGCGCTATTCGTTCCGGGTCTGGCCTCACTCAGGCAAAATGCGCGTCTGCTGGTGCCGCATCACCTGTACCAGATCGGGATGGATGCCGAAGTGCGGCATGCGCATCGTCGTTATATGCTGACCTTCGGCAAGCGTTTTGAACACACGCCAAGCTTTGACCTGATTGATTTCACGATTTTTGCAGACCTCCCTACATGACCGAAATTCTAGTGTTGTATTACAGCGCCCATGGCAGCGTGCGCGAGATGGCGCAACTGGTTGCGCGTGGCGTCAACCAGACTGGCGCGGTGGCGCGGCTGCGCAGCGTGCCGCCGGTGGCGCCGCGCACCCAGGTGGCCGAACCGCCGGTGCCGGAGGAGGGCGCGCCGTATGTCGAACTGGCTGATCTGCAACAATGCGCGGGACTGGCGCTGGGTTCGCCGACCCGTTTCGGCAACATGGCGGCGCCGCTGAAGTATTTTCTCGACACCACTGGCGCGTTGTGGGCACAAGGCGCGCTGGTCGGCAAGCCGGCTGC
The DNA here is from genome assembly GCA_002257045.1 of Hydrogenophilales bacterium 16-61-112. Classification (GTDB taxonomy): domain Bacteria; phylum Pseudomonadota; class Gammaproteobacteria; order Burkholderiales; family Thiobacillaceae; genus Thiobacillus. The sequence continues at coordinate 5,793 of NCHD01000018.1, forward strand.
CGTGTTCACCTCCACTGCCAGCCTGCACGGCGGTCAGGAAACCACGCTCACCAGCATGATGACGCCGCTGCTGCACCACGGCATGCTGATCCTTGGATTGCCTTACACCTTGCCGGAAGTGAATCACACGGCAAGCGGCGGCACGCCCTACGGCGCCAGCCATTGGGCCGGGCCCAGTGACGACAAGCCGCTGACCGACGACGAGCGCAACCTGTGCATGGCACTGGGCAAGCGTCTGGCCGAAACCGCTCTGAAGCTTGCCGCATGAAAGCCCTGCAAATGCTCACCAGCATCAGCCTGATCGGGCTGATTTTCCTGTGTCTGGCATGGGAGTTGTGGCTTTCCCCGATTCGTCCCGGCGGCTCCTGGCTGGTACTGAAAACCCTGCCTTTGCTGCTGGCGCTGATGGGGATTTTGAAAGGCCGCCGCTATACCTATCAATGGTCGCCAATGCTGGTGCTGTTTTATTTCAGCGAGGGCGTGATGCGCGCCTGGAGTGAAACCGGCCTGTCGGCGCAGTTGGCGATGACCGAAATCGTGCTGTCGGTGGTGTTCTTCTTTGCTGCGATCTACTACGCAAAACTCAGCGCCCCGTCACGGCAACGTCCGCCGCAGCAGGCTTGAACGCCACAAGACGTGGGCATTTGCTCAGGCCGCCACGACCTTGATGGTTTGACCCAGGCACTGAACCGTCTGGTTGGCGCGGATTTTCGCCGTTTTGCGGCTTTCGGGCTGGCCGTCGACCGTCGCTTCGCCGTTGGCGATCATGAGCTTGCCCTGACCGCCGCTGTCGGCAATGCCGGTCAGCTTAAGCAGGTCGCAGAGCGCGATGTATTCGCCGCTGAGTTTGAATTCCTGGGGGTTCATTCTGGATTCTTGGGGTCTGGCGGGGTGGGGGTGGAGTTTAACGCCATTGCGCACGGGCTGAATGGTTGACATGCGAGTGGTGTTACAGGCGCAGACCGGGCTGTTTTGGGTTCCACCCAAACGGGTGAGCGATTATCATTCGTCGCACCTTTCCGTTGTTCTGGTTGATCCATGCGTCCTTCACATATTGAAACTATCCTCGACCGCGAATTTGAAAGCGCGGCCGACGGCTTCCATACCCCCGTGATGCTGTGGGGCCCGCCTGGTGTCGGCAAGTCGCAGATCGTCGCCAAAATTGCACTACAGCACAGCGTGCCCCTGATCGACATCCGCTTGTCGCAAATGGAACCGACCGATCTGCGCGGGATTCCGTTTCGCAACGGCGATCTGGTCGAGTGGTCCATTCCCTCGGTGCTGCCGGACGCGGAACGTCACGGCCCGGCCGGCATCCTGTTTCTGGATGAAATCACTTCGGCGCCGCCCACCGTGTCCGCCGCCGCCTACCAGCTCATTCTTGACCGCCGCCTGGGCGAATATCAGGTGCCCGACGGCTGGGTGATTTTTGCCGCGGGCAACCGTCAGGGCGACCGTGGCGTGACCTATGCCATGCCGGCGCCGCTGGCCAACCGCTTCACCCACTACGAAGTCGAGGTCAATCTCGACGACTGGATCGACTGGGCGTACAGCGAAGACATCGATCCGCGCGTGATCGCCTTCCTGCGTTTCCGCCCTGATCTGCTGTTCAGTTTTGACCCGGCGCACACGCCGATTGCTTTTCCCAGCCCTCGCTCGTGGGAGTACGCGCACCGCGCGTTGCAAAAGTTCGACCGGACGGCGCTGCTGGCCGATTCCCTGGTTGCCTGCGTTGGACAATCGGCCGGGCTGGAGCTCAAAACCTTTGTCGACAACATGGCGCAGATGCCCGACCTCGACGCCATCATCGCCGGTGAAGACGCCGACGTGCCCGACGGCATCGACCTGCAATACGGCGTGGCGGCAGCACTGGTGCGCAAAGCCCTGCAGGCGGCCGACAATGGCAACGCGCCTGTGGTGTACGGCAATATCCTCAAGTATGCGCAGCGCTTCCAGCAGCGTGAAATGGGCGTGATGCTGGTGTCCGATCTGCACCGCGCGGTGGGGCGGCCGTTGTTTGCCGTGCCTGCGTTCGCCGAGTGGGCCAACAGCATCACCGATCTGGTGCTGTACGAGCATTGAGCTATGGCGGAATACGCTGAAGCCGCACTGCAACCTATTCTGACCAAGCTGGCTGCGGCCCGCACGCGGCTCATCATGGAGCGGCCGTTTCTGGGCGCGCTGGTGATGCACCTGCCGCTCAAAGTGGGTGACGCGAATATCAAAACCACCGGCACCGATGCCAAGGCGTTTTATTTCAACCCGGCTTTCGTCGACAACCTCAGCCTGGCGCAGACGCAGTTCATTCTGGCGCACGAGGCGCTGCACTGCGCGATGGGGCACACGCACCGCCGCAATCATCGGGTCAAGCGTCGCTGGGATGTGGCCTGCGACCATGCGGTGAACCTGATCCTGATCGAGGAAGGCCTGAAGCCGCCGCTGCACGGCATCCTGGCCGACCAGAATTTCATGACCTTGTCGGCAGAAGAAATCTACCCGCTGATTCCCGAAGACACCCCGGAAGAATCCTTCGACCAGCACCTGTTCGACAGCGATAACGAGCAGGGCGCCAGTCCCGACGACAACCAGCGCCAGGATGACCCTGAAGCGGGTAACACGGGCGGGCAGGGCAAAGAGGGGCAGAGCGAGGCCGAAGAGCAGCAGGGCAGTGGCAGCCAGGCGTCGCAAAAGCCGAACGAGATGTCGCCTGCCGAGCGTGAAGAACTGGCCGAACAATGGAAAAACCGCCTGGCGGCCGCAGCCCAGGCTGCGCGGCAGGCGGGCAAGCTGTCACAGTCGATGTTGCGCTGGGTCGATGGACTGCTGGCGCCGAGCCTGCCCTGGCGGGCGTTGCTGGCGCGTTTTTTCGCCATCAACCAGCGCGACGATTATTCGTGGCGCCGGCCGTCACGCCGCGAGGGCGCGGCGATCCTGCCGCGGCTGTCGAGCGAAGGACTGGAAGTGATCGCGGCCATCGATACCAGCGGCTCGATCAGCGACGATGAATTACGCGAATTCGTCTCCGAACTCGATGCACTGAAAGGCCAGGTGCGCGCCAAGGTGACGCTCTTGGCCTGTGACAACCACGTTGCCGATGCTGCGCCGTGGGAATACGAACCGTGGGACGCGATGCAACTTCCAAATGATATAGAAGGCGGCGGCGGCACCGATTTTCGGCCGGTGTTCGATTGGGTCGAAACCGAAAACCGCAGCCCCAACCTGCTGGTGTATTTCACCGATGGCGAGGGCGACTTCCCCAAGGTACCGCCCCATTACCCGGTGGTCTGGCTGGTCAAGGGCAAGGGTGTGGTGCCCTGGGGCGAGCGGGTGCAACTCAATTGAGCGCAGACAATTTGACCTTACAAAAATCTGGCGAGGCCAATCCGGTCGACGCTGCTCAGGTTGTCGCAAGCCCGGGCACCGCCAGCCAGGCCAGTCGCGTGCGCGGCTTTCTGTTCGAGCATCTCGACATTCGCGGCGCCTGGGTGCAACTCGGCCCCGCCTGGCGCGAAATGATTGCCGGGCGCGATTACCCCGAGCCGGCGCTTGAACTGCTGGGACAGCTGGCGGCGGTGACCACGCTGCTAGGCGCCAATCTCAAGCAGGTGGGGCGGCTGGGTTTTCAGCTGCGCGGCGCCGGTGAAGTCTCGCAACTGGTGATGGACTGCGACGAGCAGTTGCGCCTGCGCGGCATGGTTCATACCGCATCGCGCGTAGAGGCCGGCAGCTTGCAGGCTTTGCTTGGCGACGGCGCGCTGACCCTGATGCTCGACACCGAAGGCATGCGCCAGCCCTATCAAAGTCATGTGCCGCTCGAGGGCGACAATCTGGCCGAGGTGTTCGAGCATTACCTCGAACGGTCCGAGCAGTTGCCCACCCGCTTGTGGCTGGCGGCCAACCATGAAACGGCAGCCGGGCTGTTTTTGCAGGCCTTGCCGGGCGCCGACAGCCGCGATGCAGACGGCTGGAACCGGCTGCAGATTCTGGCCGGCACGGTGCGGCCGGACGAACTGCTGGGCTTGGGCGCGATCAAGCTGATTGAGCGCCTGTTCCCCGAAGAAGATGTGCGGGTGTACGACCCGCGCCAAGTCCGCTACCACTGCCCCTATGATCTGGCCAAGATCCACTCGATGCTGCACAGCCTGGGGCAGGTTGAATGCGAATGCATCCTCGCCGAACAGGGCGAAATCCGGGTGCACGACGACATCTGCAACCATTCCTATGTGCTGGATGCAAAAGCCGTTGCTGCGCTGTTTAGCCCGGCGGGGAACTAACCCGCTGGCCCATCGCCTGGCAACCCGCCGGGCTTAATTCAGGGACGAATGATGCGAACACGATTGCTGATGGCGGGAATTCTGGTGCTTGCGACTCAAGCGCAGGCAGAAGAGGGTCGTTATGAAGCCTTGCCGCTGGCGGGAGCCGACGGCGGCAAAGGCGGCGGGCGGGCGCTGATCGTGGATACCCGGGAAGGCCACGTGTGGGTCTGGAGCGAAAACGAACTCCTGAACTCGCCGAATGGCCAACGGCGTTATGGGTCGGGATTCATCTATCAGGGCAAATTGCGCCCAGGCACGCAGCCCGGCGAAATCATCGAACCGCAGTCGCGTTGAGCGGATACCGCTCGCACCTTTCCGCGATTTATTTCATCGACCTGGACCTCATGCATGGCACGCCCCGAAAAAATTCGTCTTGGTGATTTGCTGGTTAACGAGGGCCTGATTTCCTCTGCCATTCTGGACACGGCGCTGACCGAGCAGAAAAAATCGGGGCGACGCCTGGGGCGGGTGCTGGTCGATTCCATGCTGGTCACCGAAGAGGCGATCGGCAAGGCGCTGGCGCGTCAGTTGAATGTGCCCTTCATCGACCTCAAACAGTCGCCGGTCGACCCCGCCGCGCTCAAGCTCCTGCCCGAAAGCCCGGCCCGGCGGCTGCGGGTCATGCCGCTCAAAGTCATGGCGGATGGCCTGCTGGTGGGGATGTCCGATCCAGGCGACCTGTTCGCCTATGACGAACTGGCGCGGCTGACCAACAAGGACATTCACGTCGCTGTCGTCACCGAAAGCGACCTGCTGACGGCGTATGACCGCCATTACCGCCGCACCGAGGAGATCGGCGGCTACGCCAAGGAACTCGAGCAGTCGCTCAAGGGCGGCGACGATACCCTGCTGGAAGCGCTGAACGCCGAAGCCGGTTCGCTCGATGCGCCGGTGGTGCGCCTGATCCAGACCCTGTTCGAAGACGCGTTGCAGGTGCGCGCCTCGGACATCCACATCGAACCGCAGGAAAAAAAGCTGGTTATCCGCTTCCGCATCGACGGCGTGCTGCATGTCCAGACCGAGGCCGAGCCCACCGTGGCGCAGGCCTTGTCGATGCGTCTGAAAATCATCTCGGGGCTCGATATTTCTGAAAAACGCTTGCCGCAGGATGGCCGTTTTCATCTCACCATCAAGGGGCGGCCACTCGATATTCGTCTTTCGACCCTGCCGACCCAGCATGGCGAATCGATCGTGATGCGACTGCTGGCAACCGATGGCGGCATGCTGGATCTGCAGCGTATCGGCATGCCAGAGGCCATGCTGGCCCGCTATCAGAGCATCATTTCCCGCCCCAATGGCCTGGTGCTGGTGACCGGCCCGACCGGCAGCGGTAAAACCACTACGCTCTATGCGTCGCTGAACACGCTCAACAAAGTAGACAGCAAGCTCATCACGGTCGAAGACCCGGTCGAATACCGTCTGCCCGGCGTGATGCAGGTGCAGGTCAACGACAAGATCGACATGAGTTTTTCGCGTGCGCTGCGTTCCATCCTGCGGCAGGACCCAGACGTGGTGCTGATCGGCGAAATGCGCGATGCCGAAACTGCGCAAATCGGCTTGCGCGCGGCGCTGACCGGCCACCTGGTGTTTTCCACCCTGCACACCAACGACGCCGCCAGCACCCCGGTACGGCTGATCGACATGGGCGCGCCGCGCTTCATGGTGGCGACAGCCTTGCAGGCGGTGGTGGCCCAGCGTCTGGTGCGCCAGGTGTGCTGGCATTGCGGGCAGCCCCACACCCCGACGCCCCATGAAATGAACTGGCTGGAAAGCATGGGCGCGGCGGCAGATACGAGCGGATACACCGAAGGGGCGGGTTGCCAGCAATGTAACCACACCGGCTATCGCGGCCGCATGGCGGTTTACGAAATGCTGGAAATGACCCCCGCACTGGCACAAGCCGCCAACCAGCCCGACCCGCGCGAATTTCTCACTGTCGCGCGCCAGGCCATGGCGGGGCGGACGCTGGGACATCATGCACTGGCGCTGGCACGCAGCGGTAAAACCAGCCTGGCCGAAGCGGCCAAGGTCAGCAACCAGGGTGATGAATAAGTATGAGCCTCTTTCAGTACCAGGCACGCACCGGCAAGGGGGAACTGCAAAAAGGCCGTTTCGAAGGCGCCAGTTCGGCTGAAGTAGCCGACCATCTTCTGGCGGCCGGCCTGATTCCGGTCGATATCCGTGCCTTGCCCGACCCGGTTGAATTCAACCTCGGCGAGGTGCTAGGCAAGAACCGCGCGCAGTCGATCGGCCTGGTTGAGTTGCAGCTGTTTTCGCGCCAGTTGCATACCATGCTGCGGGCCGGGGTGCCGATCTTGCGCGCGCTGACGAGTTTGCGTGAATCCAGCATCAATCCCGGGTTTTCCAAGGTGCTGGCTGACATCAACGATGGCCTTGGGCAGGGGCGCGAGCTGTCGATGTGCCTGGCGCGCCATCCCAAAATATTCGACAGCTTTTACCTGGCCATGGTGCGCGTCGGCGAAATGACCGGCCGGCTCGACACCGTGCTTGACCGCCTCGCCGTGCATCTGGACTTTGAACGCCGCGCGCGTGAAATGGTGAAAGGCGCGATTCGCTACCCGATATTCGTCGTCGTCGCGCTGATGGTGGCCATGCTGGTCATCAACCTGTTTGTCATTCCCGCGTTTTCAAAAGTCTATGCCGGAATGAATGCCGAGCTGCCGCTGATGACGCGCTTTCTCATCGGCACTTCCACCTTCACCAAGGAATACTTTCATTTCCTGATCGGCGGAGCCGGCGTGGCGCTGCTCGGCTTTATCGGCTGGAAAGGCACCGACAGCGGACGCTACACCTGGGATCGCTTCAAGTTGCGCCTGCCCATCGTTGGCAAAATCCTGCGTAAATCCGCGCTGGCGCGGTTTGCCCGCAGCTTTGCCCTGGCCTCCAAATCGGGCGTGCCGATTCTGCAGGTGCTGACCGTCGTCGCCGCCGTGGCCGACAACCGCTACTACGCCGACAAGATCGGCAGCATGCGCGAAGGCATCGAACGCGGCGAATCCCTGTTGCGCACCGCCACCCTGACCGGCGTCTTCACCCCGGTGGTGTTGCAAATGCTGGCAGTAGGCGAGGAAACCGGCGAGCTTGACAACCTGCTGCAGGAAATCGCCGTTATGTACGAGCAGGAAGTTGAATACGAAATCTCCACCCTGTCGCAGCAGATCGAGCCCATCCTCATCACCGCGCTGGGTGCCATGGTGCTGGTGCTTGCGCTGGGTGTTTTCCTGCCGATCTGGGATATGGGCTCAAAAACCTTCGGCCACTGAGATTTGCCCGGCGGGTGTAACTGGCACTTTTCGTGCCTGTTTTACAAAATGGTTACAAAAACATCTCAAGTCCCTTGCCCCGCCGCCGATATGTTCTCCATGTGCCATGTGTCATGTGCGCACCAATAAATTATCGGAGAATTCCATGAATATTCAGTCTGTTACCCCGCGTCGCCGGATGCAAGGCTTCACCATGATCGAGCTCATCGTGGTGATCGTGATTCTCGGTATCCTGGCCGCAGTCGCGCTGCCACGCTTTACCAACATCCAGCGCGATGCGCGACTTGCCAAGTTGAACGCTGCGCGTGGTGCAGTGCAGGCTGCGGCCGGGATGATTCACGGCGTTGCACTGGCGCGTGGTGGCGTGCAGGATGCCGCAGCTTGCGCCGCTAATGCAGGGCCGGCTCCAAACCGGGCTGACAATACATCCAACGTATGTACCGAATCTGGCCGCATAGCGATCGTCAATGGCTATCCTGCAGCAAACCAGGCCGGGATCATCAATGCCAGTGGCATCAGCCCAACCTGGAACCCCAACGCTAACCAGCTTGCTGCTGATGGTTATGCAGTCATTGCGGGTAATCCCATCCGTATTCGGGTACTTGGCGGTGGCGTTGCCGCTGCAGATTGCAGCTTTACTTATACAGCCGCACCTGTGGCCAACACTGCTCCTACCATCAGTGCGGTCATCAACCCCAACAACTGCTGAGTCAAACTGGGCCATGGCCTGCTTGAACCGCCGCGCTTGCGGCGGTTTTACCTTGGTGGAACTGGTTCTGGTGCTGACAATCGCCGGCGTGCTGGCGGCAGTGGCAGTGCCGCGCATGGTGGATCGCACAGCGTTCCAGACTCACGGTAGCGCCGCAGAAGTACGCACCGCCCTGCGGTATGCGCAGAAGCTGGCGATGGCCAAAAACCGCGAGGTGTGCGTGACTACGACGGCGATCCCGACACCACGTTTAACGCTTGCTTTCAGCCTGGTGGCGGGTGGCTGCGATCAGCCAGTCATCCGCCCGGACGGCGGTCGGAACCCGGACGGTAGTCTGGATTATGTGGTGGCCCCCCCTGCAAACATCACGTTTACATCCAGTCCGGCAGTCTTTCGTTTTGATGGACAAGGCCGCCCTTCGCCCAATTTTGCAGTCGTCCCAGGTGTTGCGGTAACCCCTCCCGGCGTCGTTGTTGCTGCCCTGGAAATTGGGGGGACTGTTTCTGTGACGGTCAGGCGCGAGACAGGCTATGTCCAATAAGGCCAAATTCACTATGCAAACCGAACGCGGTCTTACCTTGATCGAGTTGCTGGTTTTTATCGTCATCGTCGGCATTGCGGCAACTGCGATTCTGGGCGTGTTCGGCGGCCTCACCCGCAATTCCGCCAGCCTGCTGCCGGAAAAACAGGCGCAAGCCTTTGCGGCCAGCAAATTGGTTGAAATCATGGCAGAGCCTTTTGCCACGGTCGTTTCTAAATATAACGGCGCGAATACCATGACTTTTCCGGACACGACTGCGGTTGCAAACTTGCCGTATACCGTGTTGATTACTGCGGTTGCTGCCACTGCGGGATCGGTGATCACAAGTTCACCTGCTGCGGCCATTCCTCCCGCCGACAGGTTGCTGGTGACGGTTGTCGTAACCGCGCCCAATGGCACAGTGAGCCGACTTCAGGGCATACGGGTTCGTTGAGCGGTATGAAAATGAAACCCACTCTGTCCTCCTCCCATAAGTCAGTTTGCGGCGGTTTTTCGCTGATCGAAATGATTGTGGCGATTACGGTGCTGGGCATACTGAGCACTTCTGCTGCGGTGTTTCTGCGCGGGCCGATCGGCAGCTATTTTGAAACGGAGCGGCGCGCGACACTGGCAGATGCCGGGGGGCTGGCGATGGCGCGGTTGGGTCAGGATGTTTCGGGTGCGGCCGTTACCGGAGTGACAGTACTTGCGCCACCGCCCGGCGGCGGGTTTCGCTTCCGGATTACGCAGCTTCCAGCCAACGTGATTTATACGTGTACAAATCAAAGTGGTACGGTAAGTGGCACATTGCGGCGGGCGAGTGGGCCGAATAATAATCTGCTGGCTGAGGGCGTCAGGAATTGTCAGGCACGCCTTTCTCTGGCTGGGATCGCTGTCCTGTTGGGCACCCCGGGCATACCTGGCACCCCGAGCGCGTTGGTCGCAGTGGAGTTGAATCTTCGAAGTGAGGACACCGCTGGAAACGATATGGGTGACCGCCTGAATCTTGTCCGAACCTTTCGTGTCGGGCCAATGCTATGAAACAGTCCCAGCAAGGCTTCGCCCTGATCGCCGCCATTGTGATGATCGTGGTTCTGGCTGCGTTGGCTGGAGTGGTGGCTTCTATTACAGGCGGACAAAGTGCCAGTCAGCAGCTTGAACGTACGACCATGATGGTTGAGGCTGCGGCGCAAACCGGGGTGGAGTGGGGTAAATATCAAAGAACGGTTGCTGGTTCGTGTGCCTCTGCTTCGTTCCCCTACACGCTTACTTCAATAAGCTTGAGCGGCATTCGGATTTTGGTCACATGCAATGCCACCAACAAGATCAGTTCTACCGCAACATCTGGTGTGCTAGCCAGCAGTCCGGATTTTGTTGAACGCAACATAACAGAGCCATGAAGCCCAGACGCGCCCCTGCTTGTTATACTCGCCGCCACTTTCAATAAGCCATGACTCCACCTTTGTTTACTTGGTTCAAGCGCAAGCAGCACAACGGTTATCTGGCGATTCAGGCTGGGGCGGGGCTGCTATCTCACGCTGAACTGAGTTGGCAAAATGGCCGGCCAAATCTGGCCTCGTGCGTCAGCCGTCAGGAAGGCGGCGATGAGGCGAAAAGCTGGGGCGTGTTTGGCGGTTCGCCGGTGCCGGTTGGGGTGGTGTTGTCTGCAGGCGAATATCAACTGCTGCCGATCGACGCACCGCCGGTTCCGCCGGAAGAAATGAAAATGGCGGTGCGCTGGAAGATCAAGGATCAAATCGAATTCCCGGTCGACGATGCCACGGTTGACGTGATCCGGCTGGAGTCGGGTGCCGAGGCGAGCGGCAAATTGCTAGCCGTGGTGGCGCACAACCGTGTGCTTAAAAAATACATGGAGCTGGCCGAGCGCGCGCATTTCAATTTGGTCGCGATCGATATTCCTGAACTGGCGCAGCGCAATATCGCAGCACTGCTGGAAACCCCGGACCGTGTGCTGGCGCTGCTTTCGTTCACGCCGCAGGGTGGGCTGCTGACCGTCACCCGCAATGGTGAGTTGTGTTTTCACCGCCGCCTGGAATGCAATCAGGTCGAGTTGCTGCAGCAGGATGCTGAGCGCCGTACCGTGGTGTTCGATCGCCTGGCGCTGGAACTGCAACGCAGCCTTGACCACATCGAGCGGCAACACAGCGCTTGGCGCCTCGACAAGATCATGCTCGCGCCGCCGCCTGTGGTGCCCGGCATGGCCGACTATCTGCGCCAGCAACTGTATTTGCCACTGGAACTGGCCGACCTCACGGCGCTGTTTCCCAGTCAACTCCCCGCCGACGCAGACACGCTCGCCGCCTGCTGGTTTGCGCTGGGCGGCGCATTGCGGCGCGAGGATAAATCCCTGTGAGCCTGCAACAGATCAATTTGCTGAATCCGCAGCTGCTCACGCCGCAAGTTGCGTTTTCCAGCAAAACAATCGCCTGGACATTGCTGGGCGTGGTGGGCATGGGCTTGCTTGTCTATGGATGGGTGGGGCGCGACGCCGGTGGCATTCAACAGCTGCAGGATCAGGTGCAGGCCGAGCGCGACGAGTTGCAGGCCGCAATCGAGGCACAGAGCCAGCCGTCCGAAGAGGGCGTGACGCCGGAAGATCAGCGTAGCCAGGCTGTGGCTGACGAAAAGCGCCGCCTCGCGCAGCTTCAGCAGTTGCAGGCAGCGCTGGGAATGGTGCAGGGAGAGGCGCGCATTTCATCGCGTTTGCAGGCATTGGCAAACGAGGGTTTGTCCGGCGTCTGGTTGACCGAAATCGAATTTGGCCCGACTGATTTCCGGCTGATGGGGCGGGCATTGCAGCCGGCGAGCATTCCCGATTACCTGTCTTTACTGTCGCGCCAGCCGGCCTTGCAGGACCTGGCGCTGAGTCGTTTTGACATTCTCCCCCGTGAAGCGGGTAGTGAAGACGCTGCAGCAGCGCCAGGCGTTGCTTTTGCCGTCAACCAGACCGAGACCGAGGTGGCTCAGTAATGGACTCGCTCAAGCAGACCTGGAAGACCTGGTCGATGCGGCTCGATACGATGAGCTTTCGCGAACGCGTGCTGGTATTCCTGGCGGTGGCAGGAGTGGCGTTGAGCCTGATGTTTGTCGGCCTGATTGAGCCCGCGCTCAAGAGTCAGGAGCAAATGCAGCTGAACATCGCGTCTCTGCAAGAGGAGATTTTCAGCTTGCGCGAGCAGCAGGCTGCACTCGACCCCGCCAATCAAAACGGGGCCAACAGCGAACTGGGCCGGTTGCGCGCGCAGGCCAAAGCCATCGAGCAGCAGGTCAAGGCCGCTGAAAACGGCTTGATTGCGCCAGAAAAAATGCTTGCCGTGCTCAAGACCCTGATGGCAGAGCAGTCCGGTTTGAAACTGCTTGCCATGGAAACCGAACCCGGAAAACCGGTTATGACCGCTCCCGAGAGCGACCCGGCGGCCGAGGCTCCCGCTCCGGTTCTGCCTGCCGAGGTTTTTTACAAGCATGGCGTGACCCTGCGCCTGCAAGGCAGCTATGCCGAACTGACCCGATACGTGGCGCGGCTCGAAGCCCTGCCCTGGACCTTGCAGTTGGAGTCCGTGCGTCTGGATGCCAGGGCGCATCCCGCGATCGAACTCACGCTGAAACTGAATACCTTGAGCCGGGAGGCGACATGGGCGCGGCTATGAGAGGAATGTGGCTGGCCGGCCAACTTGCCTTGGTGCTTGCACTGGGCACGGGCGGGGCGGTGGCTGGGTTCGATCCCATGGCGCCACCGGTGAAAGTCACTGTCGGTGCTGAGGCGGGTGCCGTCGTGCAGCAGGACAAGACACTGGCGTGGGTGCGGCTCGACGGGCGAAACTCGGTCGCCTGGTATGGCGGTAAGGCGGTCAAGTTGGGTGACGCAGTGGAAGGTGGCCAAGTGAGCGCTATCCGTGAAGATCATATTGTTATTTCGGGCAGGGGCGGAAGCCGCGGCATCTATCTGCTCGATCGCTCGGTTCGCGGCAATCGCCTGAACTGATGCGTCCGGACGAAATGGGGAACTGAACACAATGTATAAACACATCGTCCTGGCCAGCCTGGTTTTGTCTGGTTGTGCCAGCAACACGGTTGGGCTTCAGGGTTCGACGAGCATCAACACTGCGCTGGAGAACCCCGCCGCCGCATCGGCCACCCCGCCTCCCGCTGCAGTGCAGCAGGCCGTGATGGAAGCTGTGCGCGACAAGCCGGTTGTGGCCAGGCCCCGAATCGTTGAGCCGCGCTTTAGCCTGAACGTGAACAATGCCAATGCCGCCGAAGTGTTTATGGGGATGGTGACGGGTACGCCCTACAGCATGCTGGTGCACCCAGATGTCACCGGAACCCTGACGCTCAATCTAAAAAATGTGACGGTGCCCGAGGCGATGGAAGCCGTGCGTTCGCTTTATGGCTATGAATACGAGGTCCAGGGCAATCGCATCATTGTGCCGTCGCCCGCCATGCAGGCTCGCGTGTATCAGTTGAATGCCCTGGCAATGCAGCGCAAAGGCAAATCGGACACGCGTGTGGTGTCCGGCTCGGTCAGCCTGAGCAATGGTGGCAGCGGGGGCGGCGGAACCGACTCGTCGCCCGCCAGCGCCTCGCAGTCGCTCGAAACCAGCAGCGTGCAAACCTCGACCGATTCGAGATTCTGGGAAGAAGTGACCAGTTCATTGAAAACGCTGGTCGGTGAAGCAGGCAGCGTGGTGGTGAGCCCGCAGTCCGGCATCATCATTGTGAAAGCGGCGCCCGCCAGCCTGTTCATGGTGGAAAAATATCTTCGCGCGTCAGAGCTGGTGAGCGTTCGCCAGGTGATGCTGGAAGCCAAGATTCTGGAGGTGGAACTGAATGACGGCTACCAGTCCGGCATCAACTGGGCCGGACTAAACAACAATGGCCAAACCGCGATCGGTCAGGATGGCATCAATACGGGAACGGTGAACGGGGTCAACATCGGCGGAACAATCACCAGCATGCTGACAGGCGCGATCCCCGGCGCTGCGGGTAGCCTGTTTGGCGTGTCTTTCAATGACGGCAACTTTGGCGTGGTCATCAACCTGTTGAAAAGCCAGGGCGCGGTGCATGTGTTGTCCAGCCCGCGCATCGCCACCATCAACAACCAAAAAGCCGTGCTGCGGGTGGGGACGGATGACTTTTTTGTCACTGAAGTGACGGTTGGGACCCAGGGTACAACTGCCATTCCGGCCACGCCTTCCACGGTAACGGTGGAGCCGTTCTTTTCCGGGGTTGCGCTCGATGTCACTCCGCAAATCGATGACAAGGACAACATCACCCTGCACGTCCGCCCGTCGATCAGCAAGGTTGTTGAGAAAACCAAAATCGTCGATTTGGGGGCTCAGGGAGGGAGGCTTGAACTGCCGCTGGCATCCAGTACCATTTCCGAAACCGATAGCATCGTGCGTCTCAAGGATGGCCAGATCGTCGCTATCGGCGGGTTGATGAGCCAGGTCAACGACGATAGCGACAACCGGGTGCCGCTGCTGGGTGATATTCCCTATATTGGCCAGTTGTTTGGCAATACCAGCCGCGCCAGTCGCAAGCGCGAGATGGTGGTTTTGATCAAGACCACGCTGATTCGCGACAGCCAGGACTGGAATCGCGATCTGGCAGACACGCAACACCGCTTCAAAACCTACGAACAAGCAGACTTTCAACCTTTTCCTAAATGAGCAGCTGGTGGGGGCACTTCGGCCTGCATGAGCCGGCGTTTTCACTGACCCCGGATACCAGCTTCTTTTTCCCGGCCTTGCCGCATCAGGACGCTCACGAAACCCTGCTGTATGCCCTGAGCGCAGGCGAGGGTTTTTTAGTAGTCGAAGGCGAGGTCGGTACCGGAAAGACCTTGCTGTTGCGACGCTTGCTGAACAGCCTGCCGCCCCGTTTTCAGTCGGCGTTTGTCCCCAATCCAGGTCTTGACCCGCGTGGCCTGTATGCCGCAATCGCCCTCGAGTTTGGCTTGTCGGGCGACGGCGCGAGCGAAGTGTTGCTGCATCGACTGGAGCGTCACTTCATCACGCTGGCTCAAAACGACCAGCAGCCGGTGGTGTTGGTCGACGAAGCGCAGGCGCTGCCAGCCGATACGCTGGAAGCCGTGCGCTTGCTGACGAATCTGGAAACCGAGAAGCGCAAACTGCTGCAAGTCGTGTTGTTTGGCCAGCCCGAGTTGATGACGCGCCTGCGTGAAAAAGGCACCCGGCAGATTTTGACCCGAATCAGTTTCCATGCGTCGTTGCGTCCGCTCGGCAGACAAGAGGTGGCGGCGTATGTACAGCATCGTTTGCAGGTGGCTGGCCGCGAGCAGCCCGTGTTCAGTACATTGGCCATGTGGGCCTTGTCGCGTGCATCCAGGGGGCTGCCCCGTTTAATCAATATCATCGCGGCTAAATCCATGATGCTGGCTTACGGCCGCGGAGCGCAGTGCGTTACGTATCATCATGTGGCGGCGGCGTCACGCGACACGCTGTCCGCCCGCAAGCACGGTGCCGTTTCACAGTTCTGGATAGCCGCCTTGCTGGGACTGGCGACAGCGGCAGCTGCAGCTTTCATCGGCGTTTGGAGATCAAGCGGGCAATGAGCATCATCAATCAAATGTTGCGTGACCTGGATGCGCGGGGTGAAGCCGCTGGCGAGGTGCCGGTTTCGCCCTCGCCAGCGGCCGTTAAACAGCATGCGCGTGGATTGCCGGTAAGGGTGGCAATGGCGGGGGTGGCACTGGGCGCACTGGGCGCGCTCGGGTACTGGATCGGGATGGCGACGCCTGAACGGTCCGTGCCTAAATCGCCTGTTTTGGTTGTTTCTCCTGAAACGCGCACGGGCGCGCAATCCCCTGCAGCACTTGAGAGGGCGCCTGCCATGGCGTTGGTTGCTTCATCCTCTGTCGCCAGGGCAGAAGTGCCGGCAGCCCCAAAACCCCCGGCCCTCCCGGCCATTCGGAATACTGCATCGCCGGTTGCCCATCCGGTTCAACCCGCCCCCACGGCTGCGGCGCCCAGTGAACCATCCCGTGTATTGCCCGTTAAGGCGCAGCCGTCTGCAGCAGCGCCTGAAAAACCACCAGTCATCAAGAAAATGACCGAGTTGTCTCCCGAGCAGGAGGAACGGCGACTGATCGAAGAAGCACAGGACTCACGTTTGTCAGGCAAGCCTGGCGCGATTATTGGCCACTATCAGCAGGTTCTGGCGCGTCACCCGGCGTTTTCGCGAGTGCGGCTCCAGTTGGCAGAGCTGCTGCTCGAAATAGGCAAACCGGAAGACGCATTGCAGGTTTTGCGGGCGGGACATGTCATTCGGTCGAATGATGATCTGGCCATCGCGTCGGGTCGCATACTGGCTGAGCAGGGCCGGCGAGATGAAGCGCTAGACTGGTTTGCACGCGGTCGAGCCGGTTTACGACCGGCAGATCTTGCCCTGGTAGGGGCATTACTGGCCCAGGCGCAACGCTTTGACGAGTCGGTGAAGGCATATCAGCGCGCGTTGGCTGCCGAACCTGACCGGGGAGGGTGGTTGCTGGGCCTGGGCGTGTCGCTGGAGTCGCTGGGGCGGACGGAGGAAGCCAAAGCTGTCTATCTAAAAGCTTTGCAGCAAGGCGAATTCAAACCAGAAGTGATTGAATTCTTGCGGAAAAAAACAGACCCCAGGGGCGTGTGAGAGCAGCTTGGGTTAAATAAAAAGCACTTTTAGTTGTAATTTAACAACGTAAACAGGTTGCAACAGAAGAAGTTCAATAGTTACTGGAATTCTTAAGCCGATTTGCTAGAATCCGCGCGTCGGCTGGATCTCAAGTCCCGGACCGATCTCTGGTGTGGGTTTTTATATATATGTACGAAAAGGGAAATACAATGAAATATTCCGTCCTCCTGGCTGCTCTGCTGGCTGTTTCCATGACCGCTTGTTCCAAAGAAGAAGCTCCTGCTCCTGCTGCTGAAGTTGCTGGCGAAGCCGCTGTTACAGCCGGCGAAGCTGCAATCGATGCAAGCCAGGCTGCTGAATGCTGCTGGCGACGCTGCTGCTGCTGCTGGCGACGCTGCTGGCGCCGCTGCAACTGATGCAGCACCTGCTGCACCTGCTGCCCAGTAATTCCGGGCTTAAAAAAAAAACCGGCTTTCGAGCCGGTTTTTTTTTCGCCTGTAGTTTGCGCGGTATTCGCCGCTTCTGCTGGACCCTCAACGTATCGATTCCGGATTGGTGTGACCCAATCAAGCCAAAACGGGCCTGATGAACCGCATGACGAGCTTATTAAGTTGATTTTTGCCACAAGTTTTCTGGCATGAATCGGGCTGATGACAACGCATCTATCGACATGTTGCGAAGGTATGCCGTGCGTTTACTCCCCTTTATTTCGGGTGCCCTGGTGATGGGGTTTTCGTTATCCTCTGCTGCATACACCATTGATGCCAATTTGGCTGACTGGGGCTTGCAGCGGAATGGCAATGCAGGCGACTGGACACCGCATGCGCTTGCCAAGGCATGGACCGTGGAAGACCAGACCGGAGGTCGGGGGGCGTATTTGACACCCGGATATGGCGGCCAGGCCTACGACGTGGAGGCTTTGTATGTTGATTACGACGCTTCTTATCTTTATGAACTGCGCCAACGATTCACTCATGGTGGATCCGGTTCCAATTGCACAAATTCCTGAACCGGGCACGCTGGCTGTGTTGCCATTGGGACTGTTGGGGATGCTTGGACTGGCGCGCCGGCGCCGCAGTTGATCAGCCCTGTGTGATGCGCTCGAGCCGGGCGATAGCTTCGGCCAGTCGTGGCAACGGTTGCGTGTAGGCAATTCGAACGAAGTCGGCAGCGCGATGCAGGCCAAAATCCAGACCTGGGGTGAACGCGACTCCCGCGGTTTCCAGCAGGGTCTGCGCAAAGCCAAAGCTGTCGTTCGTCAGCGCGCGGCACTCGGCATAGATGTAGAAAGCACCTTGTGGCTGAACCGGAATGACAAAACCGCGGGCACGCAATGCCGGCAACAGGTAATCGCGACGGTTTCGCAGTTCTGCTTTGCGGGTTTCGAGTTCAGCCAGGACCGGGGTCGAGAAAGCGGCCAGTGCGGCGTGCTGCGCTGGAGTCGAGGCAGCCAGAAACAGGTTTTGCGCTAACCGCTGCAGACCGTCCATTGCCCACGCCGGCGCGACCAGCCAGCCCAATCGCCAGCCGGTCATCAAAAAATACTTTGAGAAGCTGTTGACGACAAATATATCGTCCCAGCGCGCCGCGCTGTGTTCGTCGCCGTCATAAGTCAGTGCCAGATAGATTTCATCCACGATGAGGGCCACACCGTGTGCGCTGCACCAGTCATGGATGCGTGCCAGCTCCTGGGGGGCAATGGTGGTGCCGGTGGGGTTGGACGGACTGGCAATGAGGACGGCGCGCGTATTCGGGGTGGCATGTCGTTCGATGTGCTGCAGCGTGAGTTGAAAGCCGCTGTCGGCATTGACCGCGACGGTGACGGCGCGGGCCTCGCAAAATCTGGCAAAGTGGCGGTTGCAGGGATAGCCGGGGTCGGCCATCAACACCTCGTCGCCAGGTCCGGTCAGCAAGCCCAGTACCAGCAGCAGCGCGCCAGAAGCGCCCGGGGTGACGATGACGCGGGACGCCGCTACGTCGGCTTGCCAGCGTGTGGCATAAAACCCGGCGATTGCTTCACGCAGGAGCGGCAGGCCGAGTGCGCCGGTGTAGTGCGTGTGGCCTGCACGCAAGGCAGCCACTCCGGCCTCGATGATGGGCTGTGGCGTGGCGAAATCGGGCTCGCCGATTTCAAGGTGAATGATGTCGCGTCCTGCGGCTTCCAGCGCCTGCGCGCGCGCCAGAATGTCCATGACGTGAAACAGCGCGATGGCATCCATGCGGTCGGCTGTTTTCATGCGGATTCCTTGGCGAGGTCGTGCAAGCGGGCCAGTGGATGCTGGCGGTAGAACAGGCGCATCTGCTGATAAACCGACGGGTATTCGCGGTAAAGCAATGCAGGGGTCTCAAAGAACACTTCACTCAGTACGGCAAAAAACTCGGCTGGATCGCTGCCAGCGTAGGGGTCGATCTCGGTGTCTTCGCCGGCGTCGATGCGCGTGCACAAGTGCGAATAGGCGGTGCTGAAGTCGCGTGCCCAGGCTGCTGCGTCCATACCGCGATGCAGGGGAGGGAAGCCGTTGGCGTCGCCGTTGAGCATGTCCAGTTTGTGGGCAAATTCGTGCACGACGACATTGACGCCGTCTGTCTGTCCACTGGTTTCCACATCGGCAAGCGACAGCACCAGCGGCCCGCCCAGCCAGGATTCTCCTGCCAGAATGTCGCGCGAATGGTGAACGACGCCGATGTCGTCGATTTCTTCGTGCGGTCTGAGGAATGCATCCGGATAGAGAATGATCTCGTTCCAGCCCTGATAGCTGGATTCGTCCAGATGCAGCGTCAGCAGGCAGGCTTGCAGTGCGACGATGAGTGGGATGGCCTCGTCGATCGTTGCGTCGCCCGCCGCTGCGAAGCTTTTTCCGTACAGGAACAGACTGGCTGTTTCATGCAGGCGATCCAATTCGGCAGCGGTCAGTCCGCGCAAAATCGGGAGCCGTTCGACAGTCGTCCGAAAAAGTTCGCGCGCAACGAGGTGGCGCTCGAGGATACGGGTGCGGCGCCAGCGGGTGAGCCAGTTCATTCGTCGCTGACCGGTAGTTGCAGGGCGGTATCAGCCTTGGGATGATCGAGTTCAACCCGCTCGATCTGTGCGAAGCGTTTGCTGATCTTGTCGCTGGAAATGCGCACTTCGCCGACATCCTTGCTGGCTTGGTCGATGTGGGAGGCGAGCTTTTTCATGCGGTCGTCGAAGCGAGCGAAATCCTTCGCCAGTTTGCCGAGTTCATCCTTGATGACATGCGCCATGCGCCGGGTTTCCGAATCGCGGATGACCGCGCGCGCGGTGTTCAGCACCGCCATCAGCGTGGTGGGGGAGGTGAGCCAGACGCGCTTTTTTTGCGCATGCTCGACCAGATCGGGATGGTAGGCATGGATTTCGGCGAATACTGCTTCGGCGGGCAGGAACATCACCGCGCCGTCCGAGGTTTCATCGTCGACGATATATTTGGCGGCGATGTCGTCGACGTGTTTTTTTACATCCAGTTTGAACTGCCGGCGCGCGCCGTCGCGTTCCGCCGGCGCCAGACTGTCGTCGAACATGCGGCGGTAGTTTTCGAGCGGGAACTTGGAGTCGACGCATACCGTGCCGGTCGGCTCCGGCAGGATCAGCACGCAGTCGGCGCGAACGCCGCTTTTGAGCGTGTGCTGGAAGGCATAGGCGTCTGGCGGCAGGCTGTTGCGCACCAGAGCTTCCAGCTGGACTTCGCCGAAGGCGCCGCGCGAGCGCTTGTCGCCGAGAATTTCCTGCAGCGACACGACGTTGCTCGCCAGGCCCTCGATCTTTTTCTGCGCTTCGTCGATAACGGCCAGCCGCGTCATCACCGAGGTGAAGGTTTCGTTGGTTTTCTTGAAGCCTTCGTCGAGCCGCTCGGCCACCTTGCCGGAGATTTCATTGAGTCGGCCATCGACCGTTTGCGACAGCTGCTGCACGCGTTCGTTGAAGTGCGCAGTCATGCCTTTCAAGGTTTCCTGCAGCAGGCTCTGCTCGGCGCGTCCCTGTTCGATCAGCTTTTCCAGCATTGCGGTCTGGAACTGGCCGAACTGGCCGGTGACGGTTTCACGCGTTTCCGCCAGCCGCTCGGCCTGCGCCACTTGCAGGGATGAAAACTGGGTTTGCATACGGTCGGATTGCTGCGACAAGCCGGCGTGCAGATCGGTCAGCACCGCGCGGTGTCGGGATTCCATATCCAGCGCCAGCAGCGCGGGGAGTCCGGCTTGTTCACGCTGCAGTGCGGCGAGGCGGAGCAACAGAAAAACAAGCAACACGACAAGGGTTGCAAGGCCCAGGAACAGGCCGATTTCGACTGGATGCATGGTATTGATTTTACCCGCGCAAGGTATAAAAAAACCCGGCATGAGCCGGGTTTCTGGTTGGTTTGCAGGCGCACGCGCCAGCGGATTTTTAACCGCGGTTTGCCTTCTTGCGCTCGTGTTCCTGCAGAAAGCGCTTGCGGATGCGGATCGACTTCGGCGTGATTTCGACCAGTTCGTCGTCGTCGATGAATTCCACCGCAGACTCCAGCGTCAGCTTGATCGGCGTGGTCAGGCGCACCGCTTCGTCGGTGCCGGAAGAGCGCACGTTGGTCAGCTGCTTGCCCTTGATCGGGTTGACGACCAGGTCGTTGTCGCGGCTGTGGATGCCGATGATCATGCCTTCATACAGCTTGTCGCCGGGGGAGACGAACATGCGGCCGCGGTCTTCCAGTTTCCACAGCGCATAGGCCACGGCTTCGCCGTTGTCCTGCGAAATCAGCACGCCGTTATGGCGGCCGGGCAGGTCGGCTTTCACCGGGCCGTAGTCGTCGAACACGTGGCTCATCAGGCCGGTGCCGCGCGTCATGGTCATGAAGTCGGACTGAAAGCCGATCAGGCCGCGTGCCGGGATGTGATATTCGAGGCGGGTGCGGCCGTGCCGTGGCCGTCGGATTCCATGTTGGTCAGCTCGCCACGACGGCGGCCGATTTCTTCCATCACGGAACCCTGGGTGTCGTCTTCCAGGTCGATGGTAAGGTTCTCGTATGGCTCGCACTTCTCGCCGTTGATTTCCTTGTAAACCACGCGCGGCTTGCCGACGGCCAGTTCGAAGCCTTCACGGCGCATGTTTTCCAGCAGGATGGTGAGGTGCAGTTCGCCGCGGCCGGAGACGCGGAAGATGTCGGCCTCGCCGGTTTCGTCGACGCGCAGCGCGACGTTGACCAGCAATTCTTTGGCCAGGCGATCGCGGATTTGACGCGTGGTGACGAACTTGCCCTCGGTACCGGCCAGCGGCGAGGAGTTGACCATGAAGTCCATGTTCAGCGTCGGTTCGTCAACCGGCAACACCGGCAGACCAACCGGATTGTCCTTGTCGCAAATAGTGACGCCGATGCCGATGTCATCCAGCCCGGAAATGATGATGATGTCGCCGGCTTCGGCTTCATCCACCAGCACGCGATCCAGGCCGCGGAAACCCATCACCTGGTTGATGCGGCCGGTGGCGACCTGTTCTTCGTGGTTCATCACCGCGACGGCCATGCCGGGCTTGATGCGGCCGTTGAGTACGCGGCCGACGCCAAGGCGGCCGGTGTAGGTCGAGTAATCCAGCGCGGCGATTTGCAGCTGCAGCGGCGCGTCGGGCGAACCGGGCGGGGTGGGGACGTGCGCGATCACAGTGTCGAACAGCGTCGTCATGTTGTCGGCCGAACCGCCTTCTGAGGGCGCATCCTTCAGATCAAGACAGGCCCAGCCATTGAGGCCGGACGCGTAGATGATCGGGAAATCGAGTTGCTCATCGGTGGCGTGGAGCTTGTCGAACAGGTCGAAGGTTTGATCGACGACCCAGTTCGGACGCGCACCGGGGCGGTCGACCTTGTTGATCACGACGATCGGCTTCAAGCCCAGCGCCAGCGCTTTTTTGGTCACGAAGCGCGTCTGCGGCATCGGGCCTTCGACCGCATCGACCAGCAGCACCACGCCGTCGACCATGCCGAGCACGCGTTCGACTTCGCCGCCGAAGTCGGCGTGGCCCGGGGTGTCAACGATGTTGATGTGGTATTCGCCGTACGTAATGGCGGTGTTCTTCGCCAGAATGGTGATGCCGCGTTCTTTTTCCAGGTCGTTCGAGTCCATCACGCGCTCGTCCACGGCCTGGTTCTCGCGGAAGGTGCCGGACTGCTTGAGGAGCTGGTCGACCAGCGTGGTTTTGCCATGGTCGACGTGCGCGATGATGGCGATGTTGCGGAGTTTGCGGGACATGGTGTGTAGGAGCCGTTGACAGCCGGATTACGGAAAACCCGGCATTATAGCAGGCTTGTCTGACTTCTTACTGCAGCAGTGGATGCGCGTCGAGTCGGTCGTCGATGCGCGTGATGACGGCCAAATAGCGCGCGCTGCCAACCGGGCCGAAGCGGCGGTCGAATTCGGCCTGTGGCATGAATTCCGGCAGGTCGCGCATATCCGGTAGCAGGTCGGCATCGGTGCGGGCAGCGGCGAGTTGCTGGCGGACGCGGGTGGCCGTATCGCTGGTGGCGCGTTCTCCCAAGCGCACGCCGGCGAGATCGGCTGCCAGATCAGTGAAGCTGAAACCGGAACCTTTGTTTGCGTCCTCTTCTTCCTTCATCAAGCCGATGGCGTTGGCCAACTGGCTGCCGCCGTTGATGCTGAGCGCGGCAGATAGGGTGAAATGTTCGGCCAGATCGCGTCGCCCATGCAGGGTCAGCAAGACAGGCGGTGCACGATAGATCGAGCGGCTGTCGCCAGCAAGCAGCCGGGGCAGGCTGACGCCGCCCAGATAGGCCGCTAGCGCGGTCAGTGCAGCGCGGTTTTCGACTTTCGGGTCACCGCCGGATTGCACGGCGAATTGCAGTAGCGGCGAGACGACCTGCACCAGTGGAATCTTGTCACCCGGTGGGTAAGGCTTCAGCAGACCGTTAAGCTGTTCGGCATAGACCAGCATGCGCGCCTGGTCTTCCGGCGCGATCAGGAGATCGACGCCCTTGCGTTCGATACGGGTCAGCAACTCGGGATGCCAGCGATAATCCAGCGTGGCCTGATTCTCGGCAAAGTCGACCCGGGAAAACGCATCTACCATCGCGGCATAAGTTGGGTCGCGCAACAGCTGGCGGTGAAGCTGACGGGCGACCCAGTCGGCCAGGGCGCCCGGCAAGGGCAGGCTGCCCAGTTGCAGGCTCTGGATCTGGATGCCGCCGGGCGCCTCCGCCACGTCGGCTGTGATATTCAGGTAACGGCCAAACGGATTGCAACCTGACGGACATAAGGCTGGCACGGTCAGGGTGGCGGTGATCGTGGCCAGCCCGGGCGTGAGTTCTGCGGCGATGCCGCTGACGCGGGGCAGTTTTACCGCGTAATTGAGCACACGATTGAGCTCGGCCTCGTCGAGCCGGATGCTGTGCAGCATGTCGGGCGTCTGCCGGCGCGGATCGTGTTTCTGGAACAGCGATTTGATTCCGGCCAGATCCGCGCGTTGAAATTCGGCCGGTGGTTCGATCGCCGGGGCATTGTCCAGCATCAGCCAGGGTAGTACGGTCAAAGCAGCGAGCAGGACAAACCCCAGGCTCCAGGCAAACAGGCGTCTCATTCGGGCTGATTGCGCATGAAATCGGCTGTTTTGAAGAACGCATCTGCCAGTTCCTGCTGCATAGCCGGGTCAAGTTTGACCTCCTGCATGGCGCGGATCATGCAACCCATCCATTGGTCGCGCTCGGTCATGCCAACCATAAACGGCAGATGTCGCCGACGCAGGAATGGATGGCCGAAGCGGTCGACATAATCCGGCGGCCCGCCCATCCAGCCATTCAGAAACCATGCCAGCTTGTTGCGCGATTCGCCTAAGTCTTCCGGGTGCAGCTTGCGGATGCCGTAGTAATCCGGGTCTTCGTCCATCAAGTCGTAAAACCGATCGACCAGGTGCCGGATGACATCACTGCCGCCGATGCGTTCGTAATGAGTTTGCATATCGCTTATCTAGAGTGATACGGCTTTGAATGGTTCAGACTTTTACTGGTTTGACACGTTTGGCGGCGGCTTTTGCCCGGTCGCGCGCGGCATCGGTCGTGGCCGCCGTCGCAAGTGCGACGCCCATGCGGCGGCGGGTGAAGCTTTCGGGTTTGCCGAACAGCCGGATGTCAACGCCCGGCGCGGCGAGCGCCTCGGCTACGCCGTCAAACGCGATACCGGCCGCGTCCATGCCGCCGTAAATCACCGCCGACGCGCCGGGTTCGCGCAAGGACACGTCGACGGGCAGGCCGAGGATGGTGCGGGCGTGCAACTCGAATTCGTTCTGCCGCTGGGTGGACATGGTCACCATGCCGGTGTCGTGCGGGCGTGGGCTGACTTCGGAGAACCACACCGTGTCGCCCTTGACGAATAGTTCCACGCCGAACAGGCCGCGTCCGCCGAGGTTGCCGGTGACGGCGGCCGCGATGTCCTGCGCACGTTGCAGCGCGGCGGCGGACATCGGCTGCGGCTGCCACGATTCGACGTAATCGCCGCGTACCTGCACGTGGCCGATCGGCGCGCAGAAATGCGTTTCGATTTCGCCTGATTGACCCCGTGCGCGTACGGTCAGCAGCGTGATTTCGTAATCGAAGTCGATCACCCCCTCGACGATGGCGCGGCCCTTGTTGACCCGTCCGCCTGCGGAGGCGTAATCCCAGGCGGCTCCCAGCTGGCTGGCGTCGTCCACCCGCGATTGCCCCTTGCCAGACGACGACATCACCGGCTTGACGATCACCGGGTAGCCCAGCTTGTTGGCGGCCGCGCTCATCTCAGCCAGGCTGTCGGCAAATACATAGGGTGAAGTCGGCACCTTGAGCGTTTCGGCGGCCAGCCGGCGGATGCCTTCGCGGTTCATGGTGAGGTTTGCGGCGCGCGCGGTAGGGATCACCTCGGCCAGCCCGGCCGCCTCGATTTCCAGCAGGGTTTCGGTGGCGATGGCCTCGATTTCTGGGACCACCAGGTGCGGTTTTTCTGCTTCGATTAGTGTGCGCAAGGCTTTGCCGTCGCTCATGTCGATCACATGCGCGCGGTGGGCCACCTGGTGACCGGGGGCGTTGGGGTAGCGGTCCACCGCGATGACTTCGACGCCCAACCGCTGCAGGGCGATGATGACTTCCTTGCCGAGTTCGCCTGCGCCCAGCAGCATGACGCGGGTGGCAGAGGGCGAGAGCGGGGTGCCGAGACGCATGGGGGGATGTCCTGATGTTTGGAGGGGGGATTTTAGCGTGGGTGGGGGGTGTTTTGCTGGACTGGGGTTCGTTGGCCGGGGGTTGCCCGGCGGCAAGTCACTTTCTTTTGTCTCGCCAAAAGAAAGTAACCAAAGAAAAGGCGACCCCGCTCATCCCCGAAACCCCGAAAATCGAGCCTGCCGGGGGGGCGGCAAAGAACTCGCCCCGCTTTTGCTGTTTTTAATTTGGTTTTTTGTGAGCGGGGCTCAAACACCTTTGCCGCTGATCCACCCGCCAGGCTCAATTTTCGGCGGGGCTGAGAGGGGGGGAACGTCAAAACCAGGGCGGGGCTGACGGGACGGTTTGTACGCTGGTGTTACGACGGACTTCCGGTGCAATGCGCTTCGCTTACTTTATACCCAGCACCGCACGATTTACGTACTGAGATGGATTTGACTACCTATGTGTCTCCTGAATTATTGGACAACCAAGGAATCAACAAATCGGGTTACAGCGCGATGCATTTCCTGCCATTTCGTTAGCCATATGTCGCCGCTAAATCCATATGTCACAGCGAATCCCTGTAACGCTTGGTAGGTAATGGCGCAGTGAGCTGGTTCGTCCACGTACCCATTGGCGTCATATCTAGGTTCACAATGAAAAACCAAAGAACCTCCCCTTGGGGTTTTTATGTTTGTGGCTAGATAGAACAAGTGCGCATCGCCAGAATTTTTTTGATCCGCGAAGACGAATTCCTTCAGGCCGACACCCTTCATATCTCTCTCACTACGCAGAGTGAACTTTTGCGCGACGATCAAATCCTTAGAGACACCTTCTTTGTACCCGGAAGAAATTTGAATGTGAATGCTTTGACCACTCCCCCTAGTGCCGAATGGGTCGGGACTAGGTCGAAAAGCATGATCGCCCTCAAGATAGAAAGCCACCCTGTCTGCCTGCCCTTGCACAATCTGCGTCGCCACTTTCTCGTATTTCCCCTGTTCCAAACCTTCCTTGGTCGAAAGCGTCATGGGCGATCCGTCAACTGATCTGTAAGTTTCTTGGTCGGTATACGGATTCAATCCCACCCCCGCCGGAAACCGGAACAGCGTACCGCCGATGCGCAGTTCGTTCGGCTGCCCCTGCACGATGCCGTGCGCCTTGAAGTATTCCTCGGTGTTCTCCTGCAATTTCAGCTTCTTGAACCGCCCCGGATTTTGTGGAGGCTCCACCTCTTGAGAAAATGGAGCCATGAAAAAATCAGTGAAGTTCTCCCCCGAAGTCCGCGAGCGCGCAGT
>NCHD01000164.1 GCA_002257045.1 Hydrogenophilales bacterium 16-61-112
CCTATATCACTTCAAAATGGTGCATAACCGTTTTAACTACAAGCTGATCTTCCAGCACCAGAACAGCGCACAGCAGATTATCGGAAGTTCGCGGAAATCCTTGAAAACCCACAGATGCGTGGCATCCCGGTAACGCGTTTCACCCGAATCAATCACATCCAGCAACAGGGCCTCATTGATTCCACGCTCATCCATACGCATTTGCGCGTGACGGGTTATGACGATAATGCGTAGAAATCGTGTGCTGAACATACTTGGCATTGTAATCAAAAAAATAGCCGCCAAAAAAAACGGGTTCCAGAAGGAACCCGTTTTAGCTTCTCATCACAGACCGGTTTACACCGGCAAGGAATTAGAAGATGTGGACAACGCCCATGGACACAATTTCAACATCCTGACCAGCTTCAGCTGTGTAGCCGGTGGTGTACTGCGAAAGTGCCGTACCGTTACCGTTGGCCAGGCTAGGCTGCCTTCAGGTCGAACGCGCCAATGCTGTACATGGCATTCATGTAATAGGCGTCACGCTCGTCTTCGCTACCAGCGAAGTTGTCGTCGATCATTTCGTAGACGGCGCCCAGTTGCAACGCGCCCAGCTTGACACCCAGACCGGCCTTGAATGCTTCGGTTTCTTCGGTAGTGGTGGAATTGCCACCCAAGCCGCCTGCAAACGTTTCATACGCCAAGCTGGCGAAGATCGGGCCGTTGACGTACTTACCCATCGCGCTGTAGCCCTGCTGGTTGTCGTTAGCAGCAGCACCGCCTTGCAACGGGTCGTTTTCGTTCCGCTTCACTTCCATGTAGGCAGCCGCAAAGCTGAAGCCGGTCCAGCTCGGCGACATATAGGCAACGATCTGCGGTGAACGGTTGTCATAAATCGTGCCGTTAGCGGTCGTACCGATGATGGTGTTGTAGTCGCCAGCGGTGTCAGCAAAAATATCCAGATTGCCGGTAGCCAGTTTGTACGGGGTGTCGTGACGACCCAGGATCACGGTGCCCATGGACTTGCTGGACAGGCCGACGAAGGTGTTGCGCAGCGTGCCGACACCGGTGGTTGAGGTATTCAGTGCGGTTTCAACCTGCCAAATTGCAGCCAAGCCGTTGCCCAGATCTTCGGTGCCCTTGAGGCCGAAGCGCGAGACGTTGTCGCGGCCGGTCACGACGTCAGCGCCGTCGCCGACGAGGTCGTTGGTGTCGGCGTAGTCGACCGAGTAAGCCATGCGGCCGTAGACGTCGACGTTGGCGGTTGCAGCAAAAGCGGGGGCGGACACGGCGCTGGCGATGGCCAGAGCGATCAGTGATTTTTTCATTGCTTTACTCCTAAGAAAGTAAAAATTAAATACCCGGAGGGCATAAATACCCAGAGGGCATAAAAAACCCGTAAGGGCTAAAGCTCTGCAGAGCTGTCCCACTTGGATAAGTGCTGGTTGGACGGGGTCCGATTATCCAGACTGACGCCGGGGCGGCAAGCAAACTTGTTGTTTTTTCTGTCAGGCAGGCAGAAAAGTGTTGTTTTGTTGCACGGTGGCAACAGGGTTCAGGCCAACACGGCCAAAAACTCTCCAGGGGTCATGACGGGAACCAGGCTTTGCTTGAAGTCGCGCGGGTTGCGGGTGACGAGGTAATCGGCCTGGCATTGCGCTGCCGTGACGGCCTGCACTGCGTCTTCAAAATCACGCCACCCCAGCGTCAGTGCCTGTTGCAGAATCAAGTGATTGACCGGCTCGATGTGGAGCACAGCCGTCAGGTCGATCAGTGCCGCCGCGGTTTTTTGGGGTGTCAGATGTCTGGCTAACAAGTAATGGAGCGTGGTCACCGTGTGCGCGGCGATATGCCCCGTGGCCCGCCCCTGCTCGATATGTGCCAATACGTGCGCAGAGTCTTCGAACCAGGGTTGGCGTTGCGCCAGCACGTCGAGCACGACGTTGGTGTCGATAAAGAGCTTCACAAGCCGTATTTACCTTGAAGATGGGCTTTGTATT
>NCHD01000165.1 GCA_002257045.1 Hydrogenophilales bacterium 16-61-112
TGCAGCATATCGACACCACCGGTTTTGGCTCGATCAACAGCGTGGCGATTCACAACGGCCTGGCCGCGTTCGCCATGGAATCCTCGACCGATCGCACCCTGCCGGGCCAGATCGTGCTGTTCGATACCACCAGCCGCAGCCTGGCGTCGGGCATCAACCAGATCACGGTCGGTGCGCTGCCCGACATGGCGGTCTTCACGGCAGACGGCAGCAAGCTGCTGGTGGCGAACGAAGCGACGCCCACCACTTACGGCGCCTACGATCCGGCAGGCAGCGTGTCGATCATCAACATGGCAAACCGCACAGTTTCCACCGCGGGCCTCGCCGGCGTGCCAACGACGGGCAGCGGCATCCGCAATCCCGGCATGGACTTCGAGCCGGAATACATCGCCATCAACGCGGCCGGCACGCAGGCTTATGTCACGCTGCAGGAACACAACGCCGTGGGTGTGCTTGATCTGGGCACGCAGCAGTTCACCCGCGTGACCGGCCTCGGCACCAAAGATTTTTCGCTGTTGGGAAACGAAATCGACCCCAGCCACAAGGACGGCAAGATCGAACTGCGCAGCGCCGCTGTGAAGGGCTTTTACCAGCCCGACGCGATTGCCGCCTATGACGTGGGTGGCGTGACTTATACGGTCATGGCCAACGAAGGCGATACGCGCGAAGACGACGGCGACAAGAAACGGCTGAAAGACGTGGACGGCGTGGCCGGCCCGGCCGATCTGGGCCAGTTGAATATTTCGACCCCGGAATCGACTACCGGCGATCTGTACACCTTTGGTGCGCGCTCGTTCACCATCCGCAACACCGACGGCACCATCGTGTTCGACAGCGGCAACCAGCTCGATACCGAAGCCATCGCGCGCGGCATTTATGACGACGGCCGCAGCGACGATAAGGGTGTGGAACCCGAAGGCGTTGAGCTGTTCGAGCTGGACGGCGAAATGTATGCGGCTATCGGCCTGGAGCGCACCACCCAGGCGGCCGTCGCGATCTACAAGATTACCGACCCGGCCAACGCCAGCTTCGTCGAAATGATCGTGACCGATGGCGATGTGGCTCCGGAAGGGCTGAAAGCCTTCAGCATCGGCGGCCTGCATTACCTGGCGATTGCCAACGAATCGTCCAAAACCACCACGCTGTACCAGTTGACGGCCGCGGTGCCCGAGCCGGAAACCTACGCCATGCTGCTGGCGGGTTTGGGCCTGGTGGGTTTTATGGCGCGTCGCCGCAAGGACCGGCTTGGCTGAGCTTGAATTGGCCGTGTCGTGAAAAAACCTGTCGCAAGGCGGGTTTTTTTATGCCGTGCCGCCGGGCCGGGGTGGCGCATGGCCCGTTCGGCTCATATTGGCTGCGTAGCCCTGTCATCGTCGCTCGGGATAATTCGCCGCTTGATTTGATCAGGTTCAATCCCATGCGTTTCATCGTTGTCGGCTTTGCCTTGTTGCTGTCGCTGTTTTCCGCCACCAGCCATGCCTGGTGGAATGACGACTGGGCGGGGCGCAAGCAAGTCACCCTGACCAACCCCGCTGGCGAAGTGGCCGACGCGCCGGTGCTGATCCGCCTGCACACCGGCAATTTCGATTTTCTGTCGGCCAATGAAAACGGCAGCGACCTGCGCGTGGTGGCGGGCGACGACAAGACCGAGCTCAAGTTCCACATCGAAAAATGGGACGGCATCAACCAGCTCGCGCTGGTGTGGGTGAAGCTGCCCAAGCTGGGCGCCGGGATGAGCGTGGCGATGTGGGTGAAGCCGGCCGCGCTCGACGGCACGTTGGTGCAGGCGGGCGGCTTGAACGCCGCGTTGGTAGCCGGCACGCTGAACGTGCAGGCCGGCGCCGCCAACGTGGCGGCGAGCGCGCCGCTGACGGCAGGCGCATGGCATTACGTGGCTATCACCGTGAGCGATAGCCTGAAGGTCTATGTCGACGGCAAGCTGGCGGGCGAGGCGCCGGGTGCAGCGCTGCCGAGCGGCGGTCTGACAATAGGCGGCAGCTACAGCGGCGAGATGGACGAAGTGCAACTGGCCGGCACCGCGCGCGATGCCGCCTGGTTTGCGGTGCAGGCGGCGCAAGGCCCGGCCGGCACGCTGGTGGCGCTGGGTGCGGACGAGTTGGCCGAGGGCGGCGAAGAAGGCGGCATCTGGGGCACGCTGTTTGCAGCGTTGACGCTGGACGGCTGGATCGCCATCGGCATCCTGGCGGTAATGCTGGTGATTGCGGTCTGGATCATGATCGTCAAGGCGATTTACGTGAACCGCGTGGACCAGGCCAACCGCCAGTTCATGCACAAGTTTCGCGAGCTTTCCACCGATCTCGGTGGGATCGACAAGACGCAGGGGCTGGCGGCCGAGTTCAGGCAT
>NCHD01000166.1 GCA_002257045.1 Hydrogenophilales bacterium 16-61-112
TGTGCGGGTCATCCTGGTCAAGCTGGCCGACCGCCTGCACAACATGCACACCATGGATTCGATGCCGGTTGAAAAGCACCGCCGCATCGCCACCGAAACCCTGGAGATTTATGCCCCCATCGCCAACCGGCTGGGGCTGCATGCGGTTTATCAGGAACTCGAAGACTTGGGCTTCCGCTACAGCCATCCCAATCGTTACAAGGTGCTGGCCAATGCGGTGAAAGCCGCGCGCGGCAATCGCCGTGAGCTGGTCGACAAAATCCGCATCGCACTGCAGGAAAAACTCGAGCAGTGCAAGATCGAAGCCACCATCAGCGGGCGCGAAAAACACCTCTACAGCATCTACAGCAAGATGCAGGAAAAAAGCCTGGCATTTTCCGAGGTGTTCGACATCTACGGCTTTCGCGTCGTGGTGCGCGACCAGCCGACCTGCTACCTGGCGCTGGGCGCGCTGCATTCGCTGTACAAGCCGATTCCCGGCAAGTTCAAGGACTACATCGCGATCCCCAAGGCCAACGGCTACCAGTCGCTGCATTCCATCCTGTTCGGCCCCAACGGCACGCCGATCGAGGTGCAGATCCGCACCACCGACATGAACCGGCTGGCCGAGTCGGGCGTGGCCTCGCACTGGATGTACAAATCGGCCGATACCGCGCTGTCCGACGTGCAGACGCGCACCCACCGCTGGCTACAGTCGCTGCTCGACATCCAGGCCGACCACGGCGACTCGCCCGAATTTCTCGAACACATCAAGGTCGACCTGTTCCCCGACGAAGTCTACGTGTTCACGCCCAAGGGCAAGATCATGGCGATGCCGCGCGGCGCGACGGCGGTGGACTTCGCCTTTGCGGTGCATACCGATGTCGGCCGCCACTGCGTCGCGGTCAAAATCAATCACGAGCTGATGCCCCTGCGCACCCAGCTGCGCAATGGCGATCACGTCGAAATCCTGACCGCCTCCAACGCCAGCCCCAACGCAGCCTGGCTCAATTTCGTCGCCACCGGCCGGGCGCGTTCGCATATCCGCAACTTCCTGCGCAACACCCGCGTCGAGGAAGCGGCCGCGCTCGGTGAGCGCCTGCTCAACAACGCCCTGGCCGCGCTCAATCCCGAAGGCATCATGCCGGATCCAGCCGTATGGGATCGCGTGGTGAAAGACTACGGCGTGCAAACCCGGCAGGAACTGTTCACCGGCATTGGCCTGGGACGCAAATTGCCGCTCGTCGTGGCGCATCAGCTGCTGCATGTGCAGGGTGAGCACACCGGTATGCCGGCCCACCCTCACGCCATCAGCATTCGTGGTTCGGAAGGCATCGCGGTCGAGCTGGCGCAGTGCTGCCACCCGATTCCAGGCGACCCCATTCTCGGCTTCATCCACAAGGAACGCGGGCTCATCATCCACACCCACGACTGCCCCTCGATCCGCACCTTCCGCGCCGATCCCGACAAGTGGCTGGACGTGGAATGGGAAGCCGAACCCGGGCGCATGTTCGACGTGCAGATCAAGGTCGTCGTCGGCAACCAGCGCGGCGTGCTGGCCAAGGTCGCCGCCGCGATCGCCGAGCACGGCTCCAACATCGGCAATGTGGCGATGGAAGAAGAAGACGGCAGCCCCTACACCATCCTGTTCTTCACCGTGCAGGTCGAAAACCGCATGCACCTCGCGCGCGTGATGCGCGGCCTGCGCGTGCTGCCCGACGTGGTGAATTCAGCATGAACAAGCACATCATCCAGACCACCGACGCGCCTGCCGCCATTGGCACCTATTCGCAGGCGGTTCGCGTCGACCACACCGTTTATATGTCCGGCCAGATCGGGCTCGATCCCGCTTCCATGCAAATGGTGGACGGCATCGACGCGCAGATTCATCAGGTGTTCAAGAACCTTGCTGCCGTGGCAACTGCCGCCGGCGGAACGCTGGCCGACGTGGTGAAGCTCAATGTGTTCCTCATCGACCTCGCGCACTTCCCCCGGGTCAACGAAATCATGGCGCAGTATTTTGTCGCGCCCTACCCCGCGCGCGCAGCCGTCGGCGTGGCCGCCTTGCCGCGTGCAGCGCTGGTCGAAGCCGACGCCGTGATGGTCATCGGATAAGGCCTGCGTGAAAACGGAAAAGAAAAACGGCGGGGTCTCGCCGTTTTCCTTTCCCGTCAGCCCGGCGCTCGCGGCCAAACTCGCCAAGCTGGGCCTCAACCGTGACGCCGACCTGGTGTTGCACATTCCGCTGCGTTGGGAAGACGAAACCCGGCTGACGCCGATCCGCGAACTGCTGCCGGGCGACACGGCGCAAGTGCAGGCGACGGTGACGGAAGCCGCCATCGCCTACCGCCCGCGCCGCATGCTGACCCTGTCGGTGCGCGACGCTGGCGGAAGTGTGCTCGGCATCCGCTTCCTGCATTTTTATCCCAGCCACAGCAAGCTGTTCCAGCCGGGCGAATCCTTTCGCTTCATCGGTGAGATTCGCGGCGGCTTTCTCGGGCTGGAGATGGTGCATCCGCGCTTCGTCAAGGCGGACGACGATACGCCGCTGCCAAGCGGCCTCACGCCGGTGTATCCCACCACTGCCGGCCTCGGCCAGGCGGCGCTGCGCAAGGTCGTCGCCCGCGCACTGGAAGCACGCATCGAAGACACCCTGCCCGCCGACTGGCTCTACAAGCTGAACCTGCCCGAACTCGACACCAGTATCCGTGCGCTGCACCAGCCGCCTGCCGACGCCGCGCTGGCCGAACTGGATGCGCACCGCCATCCGGCCTGGCAGCGCCTGGCGTTCGATGAACTGTTGGCGCAGCAACTGTCGCTGGCCGCGGCGCGCGCACAGCGGCGTACGCTGACCACGCACCCCCTGCCCGCGCAGGAGCGACTGACCGCCGATTTCCTGACCGCGCTGCCGTTCGCCCTCACCGCCGCACAGCAGCGCGCCTGGAATGAAATCAGCCCCGACCTCGCGCAACCACACCCGATGCGCCGCCTGCTACAAGGCGATGTCGGCAGCGGCAAAACCGTGGTTGCCGCCTTGGCGTGTTTGCAGGCAGTGGAGAATGGCCTGCAGGCCGCGTTCATGGCGCCGACTGAAATCCTTGCCGAGCAGCACGCAAAAAAACTCACGCCGCTGTTCGAATCGCTCGGCCTCACCTGCGCCTGGATCTCCGGCAGCCAGCGCAAATCGGTGCGTACCCAAGCCTGGCAGGCGGTGGCGGCGGGCGAAGCCGACGTCGTGTTCGGCACCCACGCGCTGTTTCAGGAAGCCGGCAGTTTCAAAAACCT
>NCHD01000167.1 GCA_002257045.1 Hydrogenophilales bacterium 16-61-112
CGGCTTCTTCGGCGTGCCGGTCAGCTTCATCGGCCTGGAGAAAGGCAGCGAGACCCATCTCTGCCCGGTGGTGGCGAGCCCGAAGAACGTGGTGCTGGAACTCGCGATCGCGCGCAGCGCAGCCGACGAGGCCTTCGTCTCGACGCTGGAGCAGGTATTCCACGAACTGAAGGCCTCGGTGCTGTCGCCCTTCATCACGGTGGAGGCGATCGGCCTTCTGTTCGGCCTCGACATGTTCGGCAAGAGTCTCGCGCCGCTCGCCTATGCCCGCTGGCGCCAGCGGCTGCATCCGAACAAGCCGGACAGTCGTCTGCTGCTCGACAAGCTGTCACGCGAGCAGGCCGAATCCATCATCCGCTCGCTGCAGCGCGCCCTGATCGTCAAGGCGGTGGGGCGCGAGCTCGGCATCCAGCGCGAAGCGATCACCGACGAGATGATCCGCGAACTGCGCGAGACGGCGCTCGGTAACCACGCCGGGGCCACTGACTTCGCGCGTGTGTTCAGGCTTGACGCCGAGGCAGAGGGGCGTTTCATCAAGCGCCTGCAGAACGTCTACCGCATCAATCGAGGCTATGCGCAGATTCAGCTCGAACGCCTGGGGCGCATCGGTTTCACGCTCGACGAGCAGGTGCATTTCCTCGGCCAGGCGCTGCGCTCGATCGGCCTCGTCGAAGGCTTCTCGCGCTTCGTGCTGTTGACCGGCCACGGCAGCACGTCCGAAAACAACCCCTACGAATCCGCGCTCGACTGCGGCGCCTGCGGCGGCAACCACGGCATCACCAACGCCCGCGTACTGGCGCAGATCGCCAACAAGACTGCGGTGCGCGCGCGCCTGCGCGAGCAGGGCGTCACGATTCCCGACGACACCTGGTTCGTCCCGGCCTTCCACAACACCACCACCGACGAGCTTTGCTTGCACGACCTTGACCTGCTGCCGCCGGGCCATCTCGTCTACACCGAACGCCTGATCAACGGGTTGCAGGCGGCGTCGCGCCTGTGCGCGGCCGAACGCATGGCCACGCTCGAGGGCGAGGCCAACGCTGCGGGCCGGGGCGGCGACCCCGCCCGCGCCTACCGACTGGCGCGGCGCAACGCCATCGACTGGTCGCAAGTGCGCCCGGAATGGGGCCTGGCGCGCAACGCGGCCTTCGTCATCGGCCGCCGCCACGTCACCGGCCAGCTCGACCTCGAGGGGCGCGTGTTCCTGCACTCCTACGACTACCGCTGCGATCCCAGGGGGCGGTTGCTGGAGAACATCCTCGCCGGCCCGCTCGTGGTGGGACAGTGGATCAATATGGAGCACTACTTTTCAGCGGTGGACAACGCCCATTACGGCAGCGGCAGCAAGGTCTATCACAACATCGCCGGCCGCTTCGGCGTCATGACCGGCAACCTCTCCGACCTGCGCACCGGGCTGCCGGCGCAGACCGTGCTCAAGGACGGCGTGCCCTACCATGAACCGCTCCGCCTGCTCACGGTGATCGAGGCGCCGTTCGCGCACGTGCGCTCGGCGCTTGACGGCGTGGCGAATGTCAGGAATCTCGTGCACAACGGCTGGCTGCGGATGGCCGTCGTGGATCCCGAAACCCATGCCGCTCATGTATTCGAGGACGGGGCCTGGCAGCAGCGTCCGCTGCTCCCTGCCGGCGGCGCCGTCGAAGAAAAGGAACTCGTGTTATGAATCACCTCAACCTCA
>NCHD01000019.1 GCA_002257045.1 Hydrogenophilales bacterium 16-61-112
CCTCATCGCCAGCATCGGTTTTGCCCTGTTGACCCAACCCACGGCGGCCTTGGCCGAAGTCAAGATCGGCGTGTCCGACTGGCCGGGCTGGGTGGCCTGGTATGTCGCCGAGCAAAAAGGCTATTTCAAGAAGCATGGCGCCGACGTCAAGCTGGTCTGGTTCGCCAACTACACCGACTCGATCAGCGCGCTCTCCGCCGGCCAGATCGACGGCAACTCGCAGACCTGGAGCGACACCATGGCGCCGCTGGCCAAGGGTATCGCGCTGAAGACCATCCTGGTCAACGACAACTCGGCCGGCAACGACGCGCTGATGGTCGGCCCCAAGATCAAGTCATTCAAGGATCTGAAGGGCAAGAAGATCGCGCTGGAGGAATACAGCGTGTCGCATTTTCTGCTGACCCTGGGCCTCATCAAGAACGGCATGACGCTGAAGGACGTCAAGGTGGTCAACCTGTCCGCCGGTGATGCCGCAGCCGCCTTCATGGCCGGCCGCGTCGACGCCGCCGTGGTGTGGAACCCGTGGGTCAACACCATCCAGACCAGCGGCAAGGGCAAGCCGCTGTTCACCTCGGCCAACGTGCCGGGCCTGGTGCCCGACCTGCTGGTGGTGCAGGAGAAATCGCTCAAGGCCAAGCGTAAGGACTTCGTCGGCATGGTCAAGGCCTGGTACGACGTTGAGGCTTTCCTGCGCAGCAACCCGGATGAAGCGGCGAAGATCATGTCCAAGGTGGTCGGCCTCGATGCCAAGACCTACAAGGTCTTCCTGCCCGGCACGAAGTTCTTCGACCAGAATGCCAACCTGCAGGCTTTTGGCCCTGCCAGCGACAAAACCTCGCTGCTGGGCGTGGCGCCGACTATTTCCAAATTCCTGCTCGACAACAAGCTGATGGAAGGCAAGGTCGATTTCGCCAAGGGCCTGGATGCTTCGCTGGTCAAGGAAGTGGCTGGCGTCAAGTAAGCATCAGGGAGATATGACGATGCTATCCAGACCCGGCACCCGACCGCGCGCCAAGTCGTCTGGCAAACCGGGCATGTGGGCGATCCGCGGCCCGCTGTCGCGCAACCAGTACTGGCTGTTCGCCGCACTCGGGTTGCTGGCGCCGCTCGCCCTGTGGTGGCTGGTATCCAGTTCGGCCTCGGTGGACAAGGTATTCATGCCGGGTCCGCTGGATGTCTATCACCGTTTGATCACGTGGTACGTGGACGACAACCTGATGTCCGATATCGGGATCAGCGTCTACCGGGTCACCGCCGGTTTTGCCCTGTCGGCTGTTATCGCGCTGCCGCTGGGGCTGCTGATCGGCACCTTCCGTCCGGTGCAGGCGGTGCTGGAGCCGCTCACCGACTTCATCCGCTACATGCCGGCGGTGGCCTTCATTCCTCTGGTGATGCTGTGGGTGGGAATCGAGGAATCTTCGAAGATCGCCATCATCTTCATCGGCACCTTCTTCCAGATGGTGCTGATGATGGCCGAGGACGTGCGCCGCGTGCCGCTGGCGCAGATCGAAGCGGCGCAGACCATGGGCGCGACGCGCGGCGAGTCGGTCAGGCTGGTGATCTTCCAGTCGGCCAAGCCGGCGCTGCTCGACACCCTGCGCGTCACCATGGGCTGGGCCTGGACCTATCTGGTGGTGGCCGAACTGGTTGCCGCCAGCTCGGGCATCGGCTACTCGATCCTGAAGGCGCAGCGCTTCTTGCAGACCGACAAGATTTTCGTCGGCATCCTGCTGATCGGCTTGATCGGCCTGGTGATGGATCAGCTGTTCCGCCTCGCCCACCGCAAGGCCTTCCCCTGGCTCCACCTGAGGTCGTGACCATGCCGAAAATTTCCATCCAGCAGGTCGGCAAGGTGTTCGGCGAAGGTGGCCACCGCGTCGAGGCGTTGAAGGACATCAGCCTCGACATCGCCGACAACGAATTCGTCACCTTCGTCGGCGCCTCCGGCTGCGGCAAATCGACCCTGCTGCGCATCATCGGTGGCCTTGAATACCACACGTCCGGCGAGGTGCTGGCCAACGGGCAGCCGGTCGCCGGCCCCGGCGCCGACCGCGCCATGGTGTTCCAGCACTACAGCCTCTACCCCTGGCTTCGGGTGATGGAGAACATCAAATTCAGCCGCCGTCTCAAGCACGGCCGCGAAAATCTCAGCTCGGCCGACGTCGAGGCCGCTTCCGGCCGCGCCGACGCGCTGTTGAGCCTGATGGGCCTCAACGCCGCTGTCGACGCCTATCCCAATCAGCTGTCCGGCGGCATGCAGCAGCGCGTCGCCATCGCCCGCGCGCTGATGGGGCGGCCCGAGATCCTGCTGATGGATGAACCCTTCGGTGCGCTCGATGCGCAGACGCGCGAGGTCATGCACGACCTTATTCTGCACGTGCACCGGCTGGAGAAGCCGACGCTCGCCTTCGTCACCCACGACGTCGAGGAGGCGATTTATCTGGCCGACCGCGTGGTGCTGATGGCGCCGCGCCCCGGCCGCATCGACACTATCTACCCGGTGCCGCTGCCGGCCGAGCGCGAGCAGGACATGAAGCACACGCCGGAATTTCTGCGCCTGAAGAAAGAGATCCTCGCGCGCATCCGCGAGACCTCGGGCATGAAGACCGATCAGGGCATGCTCGATCAGCTCAACATGCAGGAGGCGGTATGAACTCAGGCAACCCCGTTCTCTGGCAGAACCTCACCTGGGAAGACGTCGCCGCGCTGCGCGACCGCGGCATCACTATGGCGATCCTGCCGGTGGGCGCGACCGAGCAGCATGGCCCGCATCTGCCGCTCGGGGTCGACACGCTGTCGGCCGAAGCGGTGGCACATGGCGCTTCGACGCTCACCGGCATTCCGGTGCTGCCCAGCCTCGCCTACGGCTGCTCGCTCGGGCATTCGCCGAAGTGGCCCGGGACGATTTCGTTGCGCCCCGAAACGCTCGCCAAGCTGGTGCTGGAAATCGCCGAATGGTTGCACACGGCCGGCTTCGACCGCCTGCTACTCCTGAACGGACACGTCACCAACTGGGCGCCGCTGCGCTGCGGGCTGGAGAACATCCGCCACACCTACCCGACCATGCGCGTCGCGCTACGCTCGATCTGGGACATTTCGGACGAAGCGAACCGCCGCTATCACGAGGACGCCGCCAACTTCCACGCCAACTGCGCCGAGACCTCGCTGATGCTGGCGCTGCATCCCGAGCTGGTGCGCATGGACAAGGTCGTCGACGAACCCGACCGCTCGGCCGGCTGCTTCTTTTCGTATCGCGTGAACGACGAGAGTGTGAACGGCACGGTCGGCAGGCCGAGCCAGGCCGAAGCCGCCGCCGGCAAGAATCTGCTCGATCTCTGCGTGAGAGAACTCGCGCAGCAACTCACTGTGGCGCTGACCGAGGCTACACCCCTCGAAAGCGCCGGCATCAGTCCACCCCCGTTTTAAGGAGTTGTCAGCATGACCATGCATTCCCAACCCGAAACCCTGGCGGTCGAAACCCAGGCCGCCAGGGCTGCTCTCGAAGCCGCCGGGGTCAAATACGCACTCGCCAGCTTTGCCGACCTGCACGGCATGTCCAAAGGCAAGGTGGTACCGGTCAGCCATTTCGAACAGATGGTCGGCGGCTCCGAGCTCTACACCGGCGCCGCGCTCGACGGCGTGCCGCAGGAGGTCAACGACGAGGAAGTGGCGGCGCATCCCGACCTCGCGTCCGCCGCGATCCTGCCGTGGAATCCGGAAGTGGTGTGGTACGCCAGCGACCTCTACCTGAAAGGCCAGCCGTTCGAAGCCTGCTCGCGCGGGATTCTGAAAAAACAACTCGCGGCCGCCGCCGAGCTCGGCCTGCGCTTCAACCTCGGCATCGAGACCGAGTTCTTCATCCTCAAGCAAAACGCCGACGGCAGCATCGCCCCGACCAGCGAGGCCGACACGCTCGCCAAGCCCTGTTACGACGTGCGCGGCTTCCTTGACAACTACAGCCTGCTCGACGAAATCGTGCAGGCGATGGACGGCCTCGGTTGGGACGTCTATTCCTTCGACCACGAGGACGCCAACGGCCAGTTCGAGACCGACTTCCAGTTCGCCGACGGGCTGACCATGGCCGACCGTTTCACCTTCTTCCGTCTGATGCTGGGCGAGATGGCGAAGAAGCGCGGCTATTTCGCCACCTTCATGGCCAAGCCCTTCGCCGACCGCACCGGTAGCGGCGCCCACTTCAACATGTCGATGGCGAGCCTGGAAACCGGCGAAAACCTGTTTGATTCCGAGGCAGACGCCAACGGCCTCAAACTGTCGAAGCTCGGCTACCAGTTCGTCGCCGGCGTGCTGAAGCACGCGCACGCGATCTCCGCCGTTATCGCCCCCACGGTCAACAGCTACAAGCGCCTGGTGCGGCGCGGCAACATGTCCGGCTTCACCTGGGCGCCGATCCACGTCTCCTTCGGCAGCAACAACCGCACCAACATGCTGCGCGTGCCGCTCGCCGGCGGGCGTGTCGAATGCCGCGCCGCCGACATGTCGTGCAACCCGTATCTGGCCGCCGCGCTGATGCTGGCCGCCGGCCTCGAAGGCATCCGCGAAGGGCTCGACCCCGGCAAGCCGCACGGCGAGAACATGTACCAGCACACCGAGGAAGCGCTCCAGGCGATGGGCGTTTCGCACCTGCCGCGCTCGCTGGAGGAAGCCATCGACGCTTTCGAGGCCGACCCGCTGACCAAGCAGGTGTTCGGCCCGCTGATGGCCGACGCCTTCGTCAAGTTCAAGCGCGACGAGTGGGAGGCGTATCACACCCACGTGTCGCAGTGGGAACTCGACCGTTACCTGAAATTCTTCTGATTCGAATCGTCATGGCACAAAACCTCAACCCCATCCCGCCCGCGCTTTTTTTGTGGGAAGAAGCCCTGCCCGGCGGCTGCCACTGGTCGGGCATCCTGCGCCGCGGCAACGCGCTCAGGCTCACCGATCTTTCCGGCCGCGCCAACGTCTCGGCACTGTTCTACAACGCCGAGGAAAAGCTCGAGCGCTACAACATGCCCGACACCCTGAAGGCGCAGCACACCGCGCACCTGACCAAGGGTCACGCGCTCTACTCCGACATGGGCCACGTGCTGTGCTCGGTCATTGCAGATACCTGCGGCTGGCACGACACGCTGTGCGGCGTCTCCAATGCCGAGATGGTGAAGGAGCGGTACGGCGAAGCGAGCTACCAGACCCACCGCAACGCCATGCACCGCAATGGCCGCGACGGCCTGCTGATCGAGCTGGGCAAATGGGGACTCGGCAAGCGCGACGTGGTGCCGAACGTGAACTTTTTCAGCAAGGTGGTGGCTGACGAAGCCGGGCGGCTGCAGTTCGACGAAGCGAACTCGCATCCTGGCGCCACCGTTGATCTCCGCTTCGAGATGAACGTGCTGGTGGTGTTGTCCGCCGCGCCGCACCCGCTTGACCCGCGCCCCGACTATGCGCCGGGCGACATCATGCTCACCGCGTGGAAGGCCGGTGCGCCGGGCGCGGACGACGCCTGCCGCAATGCCTGCGCAGAAAACCAGCGCGGCTTTTATCAGACCGAAATCCTGTACCGCTGAGGTGAAAACCATGAGCACATTCAACCTCGTCGAAAGCCCCTTCGATCCCAAGACCGCCGTGGTCGACGCCGTCGTCGATGCCGGCGATCCCTGGATCCACGAAATCAAAAAAGACCAGGTCTTCCGCATCCTCGACCTCGAAGGCAACCAGGCGGTCGACACGTTGTTCTTCAACGCGCGCGACATCGAGGAGCGCTATAGCGCCGCCGACACCGTGCGTGCGCAGGGCGCGCTCTACCTCACCACCGGCACGCAGTTGATGTCGACCGAAGGCAGGGTCATGCTGACAATCACCGCCGACACCTGCGGCCGCCACGACACGCTGGGCGGCGCTTGTTCGTGCGAGAGCAACACCGTCCGATATGCGCTGAACAAGCGGCCAATGCACGCCTGCCGCGACAGCTTTCTGCACGCGCTGGCGCACCATGACGGCGGCCTCACCAAGCGCGACATCACCAGCAACATCAATTTCTTCATGAACGTGCCGGTGACACCCGACGGCGGCCTCACCTTCGCCGACGGCGTGTCGGCACCGGGTAAATACGTGGAGATGCGCGCCGAGATGGACGTGCTGTGCCTCATCTCCAACTGCCCGCAGCTCAACAACCCGTGCAACGCCTACAACCCGACGCCGGTGCGGGTGCTGATCTGGGATGCGGCCGCCCAATAACAAGCCGAGCCAATAACCCATAAAAATCCCCGGCGGGACGGCCTGCCGCGGAGACTGCACGCGGGACGACCCGCAAGGAAGCACACCATGTTCGACAAGGTTCTCATCGCCAACCGCGGCGCCATCGCCTGCCGCATCATCCGTACCTTGCGCCGCATGGGGGTGAAATCGGTCGCCGTCTATTCCGAGGCGGACCGCCATTCGCTGCACGTGCGGCTGGCCGACGAGGCGGTGGAGATCGGCCCGGCGCCGGCGGCGCAAAGTTACCTGCGCGCCGAGAAGATTCTCGAAGCGGCTAAAGCCACCGGCGCCCAGGCCATCCACCCCGGCTACGGCTTCCTCTCCGAGAACCCCGGCTTCGCCGAAGACTGTGCCGCTTCCGGCATTGTCTTCATCGGCCCCAGCCCGGACCAGATGCGCGCCTTCGGCTTGAAGCACACCGCGCGCGATCTGGCCGAGCACAACAAGGTGCCGTTGCTGCCGGGTTCCGGCCTGTTGAGCGACGCCGGCCACGCCCAGGCCGAGGCGGCGCGCATCGGCTACCCGGTGATGCTGAAAAGCACCGCCGGCGGCGGCGGCATCGGCATGCGCCTGCTCTGGAGCGCCGACGAGCTGGTGGAAGCCTTTCAGTCGGTTGAGCGGCTGGCGCGCGCCAACTTCAAGGAGGCCGGCATCTTCCTCGAAAAATACGTCGAGCACGCGCGCCACATCGAGGTGCAGATATTCGGCGACGGCAAGGGTCAGGTCGTCGCGCTGGGCGAGCGTGACTGCTCGGTGCAGCGGCGTAATCAAAAAGTGATCGAAGAAACCCCTGTGCCGGGTTTCACCGAGGTCCAGCGATCTAGCCTGCTGGCGACGGCGGTGCGGTTGGGTAAAGCGGTCGGCTACCGTTCTGCCGGCACCGTCGAGTTCGTGTACGACACCTTGAGCGGCGAGTTCTACTTTCTCGAAGTGAACACCCGCCTGCAGGTCGAGCACGGCGTCACCGAGGAAGTTACCGGCGTCGATCTGGTCGAGTGGATGGTGCGCGAGGCGGCCGGCGAACTGGACTTGTCCGGCTTCCAGGCCACGCCCAAGGGCGCATCGATGCAGGTGCGCCTCTACGCCGAGGATCCGGGCAAGGATTTCCAGCCCGCCGCCGGCGTCTTGACCGAGGTGGTGTTCTCGCCGGATGCGCGCATCGAAACCTGGGTCGAGCGCGGCAGCGAGGTGCCGCCATTCTACGACCCGATGGTGGCGAAGATTATCGTCAAGGGCCGCGACCGCGCTGAGGCGCTGGAGAAGATGCAGCAGGTGCTTGCGCAAACACGTGTCGCCGGCATCGAAACCAACCTCGGCTACCTCAGCCAGATTGTGCGCGATGCGGTATTCATGGAAGGGCGCCAGACCACGCGCTATCTCAATGCCTTCCACTACCGCCCCGCGACCATCGACGTCATCGAGCCCGGCGTGCAGAGCAGCATTCAGGACTGGCCGGGCCGCACCGGCTACTGGGACGTCGGCGTGCCGCCGTCGGGGCCGATGGATGCGCTGGCGCTGCGTCTGGCCAACAAGCTGGCGGGCAATGCCGAAGGTGCGGCCGCGCTGGAACTCACCGTCGCCGGCCCCACGCTGCGCTTCAACTGCGACGCGCGGATCGCACTGGCCGGCGCCGACATGGGTGCCGAGCTGGACGGGCAGCCGCTCGCTAACTGGGCCGCGCACGCGGTGAAGGCCGGTTCGATCCTGAAACTTGGCGCGATCAAGGACACTGGCTGCCGCGCCTACCTCGCGGTGCGCGGCGGCTTCGACGTGCCGGACTATCTCGGCAGCAAATCGACCTTCACGCTCGGGCAGTTTGGCGGCCATGCCGGGCGCACGCTGCGGGTCGGTGACGTGCTGCACATCCCTTGGGCTCAAAACTCGGCAATCGAGAATATGCTGCCGGCCGCGCTGGCCCCCACCTACGCCCACGCCTGGGAAATCGGCGTGCTGTATGGCCCGCACGGTGCGCCGGACTTTTTCACCGGCGCCGACATCGAGATGTTCTTCGCCACCGACTGGGAGGTGCATTACAACTCCAGCCGCACTGGCGTCCGGTTGATCGGCCCACGTCCCGAATGGGCGCGCAAGGACGGCGGCGAGGCCGGTCTGCATCCGTCCAACATCCACGACAACGCCTACGCCATCGGCGCGGTCGATTTCACCGGCGACATGCCGGTGATCCTTGGGCCGGACGGCCCCAGCCTCGGCGGCTTCGTCTGCCCGGCCACCATCGTGCAGGCTGAGTTGTGGAAGATGGGGCAGCTGCGTCCC
Organism: Hydrogenophilales bacterium 16-61-112; assembly: GCA_002257045.1. Classification (GTDB taxonomy): domain Bacteria; phylum Pseudomonadota; class Gammaproteobacteria; order Burkholderiales; family Thiobacillaceae; genus Thiobacillus. Next base: position 8,530 of record NCHD01000019.1, read on the forward strand.
GGCGACACGGTGCGTTTCAAGCGCCTCTCGCAGACGCAGGCCGAGCAGATGGAAGCGGCGCAGGACGCAGCCATCGCCGGCCTCGCCGCGCCGGCTGCTCCCGTGCTTGTCGTCGATGGCGGCCCGCTCGCCGAACCGGTGCTGCACCGAACCCCGGAAACCGATAACCCGGTGCCGGTCGTTTATCGCCGCGCCGGCGACAAATACCTGCTGGTCGAATACGGCCCGCTGGTGCTCGACCTCAACCTGCGCTTCCGCGTGCATGCGCTGATGACGCATCTTCAGGCGATGGCCGTGTCCGGCATCCTCGACCTCACCCCTGGCATCCGCTCGCTGCAGGTGCATTACGACTCACGCGTGCTGCCGCTGAGCAAATTGATGGACCTGCTTCTGGCCGCGGAACAGGCGCTGCCCGCCATCGAGGACATGCAGGTGCCCACGCGCATCGTCCATATCCCGCTGTCATGGGACGACGCCGCCACCCAACTCGCCATCGAAAAGTACATGCAGTCGGTGCGCAAGGATGCGCCCTGGTGCCCGAGCAACATCGAGTTCATCCGCCGCATCAACGGCCTCGACTCGATCGAAGACGTGAAACGCATCGTCTTCGACGCGAGCTACCTGGTGATGGGCCTGGGCGACGTCTACCTCGGTGCGCCGGTGGCCACGCCAGTCGACCCGCGCCATCGCATGGTCACCACCAAGTACAACCCCGCCCGCACCTGGACCCCGGAAAACGCCGTCGGCATCGGCGGCGCGTACATGTGCGTGTACGGCATGGAAGGCCCCGGCGGCTACCAGTTCGTCGGCCGCACGCTGCAGATGTGGAACCGCTGGCGAGCAACCCGCGACTTCACCGACGGCAAGCCGTGGCTGCTGCGCTTCTTCGACCAGGTGCGCTTCTTCCCGGTGAGCGAAGAAGAACTCCTTACAATCCGCGAGGATTTCCCGCTCGGCCGCTACCAGTTGAAGATCGAGGAAACCACCTTCAGCCTGCGTGAATACAACAGTTTCCTTGCCGACAACGCCGCGTCCATCGGCGCCTTCAAGTCGCAGCAGCAGGCCGCGTTCGACGCCGAGCGCGAGCGCTGGCGTGCAAGCGGTCAGGCCGATTACGCAAGCGATCTGACGGTGGCCGAAGCCGCGCCCGACAGCGAACTCGACCTGCCCGAAAACGGCCGCGCCATCGCCAGCCACGTCGCCGGCAACGTGTGGAAGGTGGAAGTGACAGAGGGCGCAGAAGTGAAACAGGGCGATCCGCTGGTCATGGTTGAATCGATGAAGATGGAGTTCACCGTGATGGCGCCGTGCGACGGACGCATCCACAAGATGTTCTGCCGCGAAGGCGGGCAGGTGAGCGCCGGGCAGGATCTGCTGGTGCTGGTGAGCGAGTGAGGCCCAGCATGAACATCCCGCTCGACATCGCCAGCCTGCGGCGCCTGTATCGGTCCGGCGAGCTCATCCCGCTCGCCTTGGTGGACGACCTGCTCGCCCGTCTGGCCGGCGAGGACACGCACCATGTCTGGATCAGCCGCCTCGACGCCGACGCACTGCGCGCCTATGCAAGCAAACTCGAAGGCCGGGACATCGCGAGCTTGCCGCTGTACGGCATTCCCTTCGCCATCAAGGACAACATTGACCTCGCCGGCCTGCCCACCACGGCCGGCTGCCCCGAGTTTGCCTACACGCCGAAGCGTCATGCAACGGTGGTGCAGCGGCTGATCGACGCCGGCGCGATTCCCCTTGGCAAGACCAACCTCGACCAGTTCGCCACCGGGCTGAACGGCACCCGCTCACCCTACGGCGCCTGCCGCAACGCCTTCAACCCCGACTTCATTTCCGGCGGTTCCAGCTCCGGATCGGCCGTCGCGGTGGCGCTCGGCCTCGCGAGCTTTTCGCTCGGCACCGACACCGCCGGCTCCGGCCGCGTGCCCGCCGCGTTCAACAACCTGGTCGGCCACAAGCCCAGCTGTGGCGCGCTGTCGACCCGCGGCGTGGTGCCCGCCTGCCGCTCGCTTGACGCGGTGTCGATCTTTGCGCTGACCGCAGAAGATGCCGAGCGCGTGGTGGCGGTGGCCGCAGGCTTCGACGCCGACGATGAATACGCGCGGCCGCTGGCGCCGCACGGCTTCGACTTCGGTCGCGCGCCGGCTTTCCGTTTCGGCGTGCCGCTGCAGACGGATCTTGAGTTTTTTGGCAACGCCGAGGCCGAACGCCTGTTCGGCGAAGCGGTGGCGCGCATGCAGGCGCTCGGCGGAACGCCGGTGGGAGTCGACCTCGCGCCCTTCCTCGACACTGCGTGCCTGCTCTACGGCGGCCCCTGGGTGGCCGAGCGCTATCTCGCCATCCGCGAGTTCTTCGACGCGCAGCCCGACACCGTCTTTCCGCCAGTGCGCGACATCATCGCCGGCGGCCGCGCCGTCAGCGCCGCCGATACCTTCGCCCATCTCTACAAGCTGCGTGCGTTCAAGCGCACCTGCGATGCCGTGTGGAACGACATCGACGTCATGCTCACCCCCACCGCCGGCACGATCTACCGCGTGGATGAGATGCAGGCCGACCCCATCCGTCTCAACTCGAATCTCGGCTATTACACCAACTTCATGAACCTGCTGGATCTCGCCGCTACCGCCGTGCCGGCCGGGTTCCAGACCGACGGCCTGCCGTTCGGCGTCACCCTGATCGCGCCGCCGCATCAGGACGGCCCGCTGCTGCATCTGGCGTCCAGAATGCAGCAGGCGCTCGGCGGCCAAACGGGCGCCACCGCGCACCCGTTGCCCGTAGCCGAACCCATGAACCTGCTGGCGAGCGGCCAGGTCCGCGTCGCCGTCGTTGGCGCCCACCTCAGCGGCCTGCCGCTCAACCCCCAGCTCACCGAACGCACGGCGCGTTTGGTCGCCACAACGCAGACCGCGCCGAAATACCGTTTCTACGCCCTGCCCGACGGCAAGCGCCCCGGACTGATCAAGGTGGAAAGCAGAGGCGCCGCCATCGCCTGCGAAGTCTGGGAAATGCCCGCCGCCGCCTTCGGCTCCTTCGTCGCCGGGATCCCCGCGCCGCTCGGCATCGGCACGCTGGAACTGGCCGATGGCGCCTGCGTGAACGGCTTTATCTGCGAAGGCATCGGCGTGGCCGGTGCGCAGGACATTACGGAATTCGGGGGGTGGCGGGCGTGGTTGGCGGCGCGGGATGTATGACTGCGAGCGACCCGTGCGATCGATCAGGTTGAGCAGGCTTGACGACAGCTTCTCGGCCTTATGTGGAGCGCTACATAAGGCCGAGGTACGGACATACGTGGCGATCTTTTCGACTTGATCGCTCTTGGCCGAACGCGATCTTCAGCCTTTCTCCAATCCGGAATCTCAACCGGACACGCCGAGTTCTGCGCACAGTTTTCCCACCACGCCTTTCAACGCTTCGACCTCCGACTCCAGCCGCGCCACGTTGACCTTGAGTGCGGCGAGTTCGCTGACGCTGACGTCGGCGACCCATTCGCTTGACGGGCTGGCGGGGGCGGATGGCTCGATGACTGGCGAGCCGCTCAGCAGGTGCGCCCAGCGGTTCTCGCGCGCGCCGGGCTGGCGCGACAGTTCGACCACCATGGCGCCGTCCGGGCGCTCGGCCAGTTCCTGCAGAAAGCCTTCCACCGCCGAGATGTCGGCGAAGCGGTGCAGACGCTCGCAGTTGATGCGCAACTCGCCTGTGGTCTGCGGGCCGCGAAGCATCAGCACGGTGAGCAGGGCGATGGACTGGGCCGGCAATTGCAGCACACGGCCCATGTTGTGGGCGTAGCGGGTGACGCGGCCGCCGCTGGATTCCATCACCAGCGCCGGGCCCTTGAGACTGTCGATGGCGGCCTGTACTTCGGCTTCGCTGGCTTCGATGAGGGGGTGGCGGCTGGTTTTCTGGTTGCAGCCGGCGACCAAGGCGTTGAGCGATAGCGGATAGGTGTCGGGCACGGTGTGCTGCTTTTCGCAGAGCACGCCGAGGACGCGGGTTTCGAGCAGGGAGAGGACGGGCAGATGGGGAGCGGTCATCATGGCGGGGGGGGCGGAAGGCTGATAGGCCATTATGCCCCGGCGTGATGGTGGTGCAGCCGACGCTTTTGCCCGCCTTGCGGCGATCAACCGGAAACGCTTGAGGTGGTCGAACAGCGGCCAGTTTGCGGGTTTATTGTGCCGCCTCGAGGCGCCCTTCCAGGAGCAGGAACCCTAATGGTGGATCGCGCATGCCTGGTCTGCTACTTGCTTGTTCTCAGGCATTTCTACTTGATGCTAGAGCCGATTCGATGAGCAATGCCTCCAATCAGAAGAACGACCTATTCCTGCCTTACATGCGCGACGTTGTCCGCAGCGAGCAGTCCCTGCGCGAACTGAACCTGATGTGGCGCATGATCGAGTCTTCGGCCAGGATGAACCCTCTGGCCGAGACCCAATCGATTCTGCAAACCATGACGGCAACGCGGGCCGGATTCGACCAGTTGGAACACGAACTGGTTTCGAGCCTGGTGCACGAAAAGTGTGCGAACGTACTGATGGAAATCGGCACCAAGGCGCACTATGTGATCGATATCGTGGTGCGCAATCTGTATGAGCGGCACTGCCGATGTCGGCTTTCTCGCCACCGACCGTGATCTATGCGAATTCGTCGCCGGCGTACAGAGCAATGCAGACGCCATTCATGCCCGCCTGCTGGCCTATCGCAGCAAGTACACCGTTTACGACGAAATCATGCTGCTGGACCGCGACGGCAATCTGTTGGTCCAGATCGATGAGCATTCTGAAGTTGAGGGCAGCATCGACCCGCTGATCGGGCACACGCTGGCTTCGGAACGCTATGTCGAAAGCTTCTGTGCGACCGACCTGCGCCCGGGCAAGGACAAAGCGTTGATCTATTCGCAGCGGATGCTGCATCCGCAAACCGGCGAGGTGGTCGGCCTTCTCTGTCTCTGCTTCGATTTCGAGCAGGAAATGCAGGGCATCTTCAAATCGCATCGTGATCCGGACGAGCGCTCGAACATGCTGTTGCTCGACTGCGATAACCGAGTCATTGCCAGTGCAGACGCGCTGTGGGTGCCCGTGGGTGCGGTCGTTCCGGTGAACCGGAGCGGCAGCCCGCGCCTGATGATGTTCGGCGGTCGTAAATATCTGGTGCAGACCTTTAGTGCTGACGGCTATCAGGGTTATATGGGGCCTCCGGGCTGGCAGGGGCAGGTCATGGTACCGCTCGAGGTTGCGTTTCTGGAAGGCGGCGACCGCTCCCTGTTGTCGCTCGATCCGGCGATCGTCGACGGCCTGTTGTCGCACGCGCAGACCTTTTCGCCGCCGCTCTACAAGATCATGAAGGCAGCTGAAACCATCCAGCGCGTCGTGTGGAACGGGCAGGTCATGACCGCCGGCAACACCGTTAATCAGGTTCAGCTCAAATCGGTGCTGAAGCAGATCAGTGAAACCGGCAACCGCAGCAACGAATTGTTTTCGCAATCCATCAGTAACCTGTACGAAACCGTACTGAGTTCGAGTTTGCGCGGGGCGGAGTTCATGACGCACCTGCTGGTCGACCTGCTCGACCGTAATTTGTACGAGCGCGCCAACGACTGCCGCTGGTGGGCGTTGACGCCGGCATTGCGCAACGCGCTGGCGGCACCTGCGCGGACCGAGGCCATGCTCAGGAACATCAGCGGCATCCTCGCCTACATCAATAGCCTGTATACCGTCTATACCCGGATTTTTGTGTACGACAAAAGTGGGCGGATCATCGCCAGCACCTGTCTGGCGCAGCAGGGTGAGGACCGGGCCATGGTCGGCACCACGGTCGAGCATGACACGCTTGCATCGGTGTTGTCGCTGGCGACCGAGCAGGATTACCACGTCAGTCCATTTGCAGCGACACCGCTGTACGAAGGATTGCCGACTTATGTCTATCACGCTGCGATTCGCCATCCGGACAAGCCGAAAGTGATCGTCGGCGGGATCGGCATCGTGTTCGACGCCGCGCCACAGTTCGCTGCGATGCTGCAGGGCGGCTTGAATGGAAAGTCCGGCACCACGGCATTCTTCATCGACCGCAGTGGCCGCATTATTGCCAGCACCGATCGGGCTCGTCCGGTAGGTGGCCTGCTCGATATCGATCCGCAAATCCTGCAGCAGAAAAACGGCTGCAGCATAGCAACCGTCACGGTTCATGACGGTTGCTATGCCAGCATGGGCTGCACTGTTTCGAACGGCTATCGTGAGTTCAAGGTCAGTGACGATTACCAGGAAGACATCATTGCCGTCGTGTTCGAATCCTTTGGCGAGGTGCGCGAACGGCGCGCACTGGGCAGCCAGGCATCCTCCATCATCGAGCACAGTTCACTGGAAAGCGGTGGCAGGCAGTTCTCGACCTGCTTCATCGAGGGCAATTTGTATGCCCTGCCCGCTGAGTGTGTTCTGGAAGCCCTGCCGGGCTCGGGTGTGCTGCCCATGTCGATGGGGGGATTTACCGGCCGTATCGGCATGCTTGCAGTCGAACACGAAGGTGAGGCGAAGAAATTCATCTGGGTATTCGACCTCGGCTACATGGTGCAGGGCAGATCGTCGGCAATCACCCACACCAGTCAGGTCGTGGTGGTCAGGAACGGGCAGCAAAGCATCGGCTTGCTGGTCGATGCGTTACATGGCGTCCCGGAATTCCGGGACGAGCAGATTAGTCCCAGCCATTTTGCCCTGGAGACAGGAGACACGTTGGTGCCGCTGATCATAAAGGGCAATCAGGATGGGTTGCTGATACAGGTGCTCAATATCGAATACATCTATCGTGCGCTGGAAGGCGGTGAAATGCCGTGCATTCCGTGCCTGCAGGAAGCCGAGATGCAGGCAGCAGCGTAAGGAGGGTTGCAGGACGATTTCAAGCGCTTCATCGGCGTACTCGGGCTGACTATTGTTTCGTCCCGCAGGTATGGCAGCGTTCATCACGCCCGCTGGCGGTTTCGAGCAGGGTGCGCTTCCAGACCCCGCGACAGGCATCCGGATCCGGCATGGGGGATTCCGACATGTTGCCAGCAAGGAATGGATGCCGTTATTCGATACGCTGCGCTATGCACTGGCCCGCGCTCGCCGCCGTGCCGCGCAGCAAGGCTTCCATTTCCGCCGCAGGAACCGGCCGGCTGAACAAATAGCCTTGCAGCTCGTCGCAGCCGTGCTGCTGCAGAAACGCCAGGTGCGCATGGGTTTCCACGCCCTCGGCCACCACCTTGAGTCCCAGCGCGTGGCCGAGGGTGATGATGGCGCGCACGATGGCGGCGTCGTCGGGGTCGCTGTCGATGTCGCGCACGAAGCTCTTGTCGACCTTGAGGCGGTCGACCGGGAAGCGCTTGAGATAGCTCAGGCTCGAATAGCCGGTGCCGAAGTCGTCCACCGCGATGTCGACGCCCAGCGCCTTCAACGACTGCATGGCGACATTGATGCGTTCGGCGTCGTGCATGACGAAGGATTCGGTCAGCTCCAGTTCCAGCCAGGCGGGATCCAGCTGCGCCTGCTGCAGCGCATCGGCCACCGACTGCACCAACCCGGCATGGCGGAACTGGATCGGCGACAGATTGACCGAGACGCTGATCGACGGCAATCCGGCGCGTTGCCAGGCGCGGTTCTGGCGGCAGGCTTCCTGCAGGATCCATTGCCCGATGGGGATGATCAGCCCGGTTTCCTCGGCGATCGAAATGAAGTGGTCGGGCGGGATCAGTCCCTTGACGGGGCAGTCCCAGCGGATCAGCGCTTCGGCGCCGATGATGCGGCCGCTGGCGACGTCTACGCGCGGCTGGTAGTAGAAACGGAACTCTTCGCGTTCGAGCGCGTGGCGCAGGTTGTTTTGCAGTTCCAGACGTTCGTTGATTGCCTGGTTGAGCTCGGGCGTGTAGGCATGATAGGTGTTGCGGCCGGAAGTTTTGGCCTTGTACATGGCGACGTCGGCGCAGCGCAACAGGGCGTCGGGTCCGTCGCCGTCGCGCGGGTAACAACTGATGCCGATGCTGCAGCCGAGGCCGTATTCCTGTCCGTTATGCAGCCATGGCTGGGAGACGACGTCGAGCAGGCGCTTGACGATGGCCAGGGTTTCGTCCGCGTCGTGCTGCTCGGTGAGCACCAGGACGAATTCGTCGCCGCCCTGGCGCGCCACGGTGTCGTGGCTGCGAACGCAGGTCATCAGCCGGTCGGCCACTTCCAGCAGCAGGCGGTCGCCGACGTGGTGGCCGAGGCTGTCGTTGATCAGCTTGAAGTGGTCTAGGTCGACGAACACCACGGCCACCCGCATGGCGTCGCGCTGCGCCTTGGCGATGGCCTGTTCGATGCGGTCGCGCAGCAGCGAACGGTTGGGCAGCCCGGTCAGGCTGTCGTGGTTGGCCTGGTATTCGAGTGCGGCTTCGTGCTGGCGGCGTTCGGTGATGTCGATCACGGTGCCTTCGAAAAACTGCACGCTGCCGTCGGCATTCCGCACCGCGCGCGCGTTCTCGGAAATCCAGATCACGCTGCCGTCGACCCGGTAGACCTCTGATTCGAAGTTGCGCACCACGCCGTGCTCCTGCATCAGGCGCACGAAGGCCGTGCGCCGCTCCGGCTGCACGTACAGCTGGCGCGAAATGTCCTGCAGGTGATCGATCAGCGCGTCCGCCGAGACGTGGCCGTAGATGCGCGCCAGCGCCGGGTTGGCGTTGAGGTAGCGGCCTTCCAGCGTGGTCTGGAAGATGCCCTCGGTGGCGTGCTCGAAAATGCTGCTGTAGCGCCGCACCGCTTCGCGCAGCATTTCGTTGGCGGCCATGCGCTCGGAAATATCCTGGATATAGCCTTCGATCCAGGCCAGCCGGCCGTCCTCGCTGCGGATCCCGACGCCGCGCTCGAGTACCCAGCACGCCCGGCCATCGGCGCGCCGGATGCGGTATTCGACCTCGAATGACGTATTGCTTTCCAGCGCCGCGTGAATGGTTCGGCTGACGTCGTCGCGGTCCTCCGGCAGGGTGATCTGGTCATACGACACGCGGGTGTTGAACACCAGTTCGGCGGGCCGGTAGCCGGTCAGCTTGTGGCATCCCTCGCTGACATATTCCATGGTCCAGATGGCATCCACCCGGCAGCGGTAGAGCATGCCGACCAGGTTGTCCGTGATCGTGGTGAGCAGGCGCGTGACGTCGAGCGGCGCATCGACCTCCGTTTTGTCTGCTTCGCCCGTCTGCGCGGGCGCAAGCTTGATGGCCGGATTCAGAGTCATGTTGTGTGATCCCGGACCCGCGACCCATGTTGGGGTCAGACGTTTCCAGGCTGGATCTCCTCTGTGGCGCGCTGCCCGAAAGCGGGACCGGCCGTTCCGGTGTCCGCCTCGCGCGCTGCGCATGAATGGCTGATGCAGCCGACTGCGTTCGCGCATCCCTCCGTCTGGCTTAAGCAACTCCTGTTCCAGTTGCGCGCCAAGGCCCGGTGTGCTGCGAGCCGCATGCGTGCCTGGGCTTGCCGGGGGCGGCATTGTGCCGATTGGCCGGGCCGCAGCGGCGTGCCCCGGGCTGGTGCGGCTTGTCGCCTGGCGCGCACCAGATTGGACCGATGCAATGCGGCCTTTTGTATTGGAGTGCTTTTCGGTAGGCTTCGCGCTACTTTCCGGAAACCACCCATGCACTTCACCCCCGAATCCTTCCGCGCCTGGCCCACCAAGCGCATCACCCTGCTCGGCATGTCGGGCGTCGGCAAGACGCACATTTCGTCCATGCTGCGCGGCCACGACTGGTTTCATTTTTCTGGCGACTACCGCATCGGTACGCGCTACCTCGACGAACCCATCCTCGACCTGATCAAGCAGCAGGCGATGCAGGTGCCGTTTTTGCGCGACCTGTTGCGCAACGACTGGATCGACATCAAGAACAACATCAAGATCCACGATCTGGGGCCGGTGCTCACTTTCGTCGGCAAGCTCGGCGGGCCGGAGTGGGGCGGCCTGAGCCTGGACGAGTTCTCGCGGCGGCAGGCCGCCTACCGCGAGGCCGAAATCGCGGCGATGCGCGATGTTCCGGCCTTCATTCGCAAGGGCCAGGAGATCTACGGCTACCCGCACTTCGTCAACGACGTCGGCGGCAGCCTGTGCGAACTCGACGAGCCCGGCGTCGTTGAATTGCTGGCCGAACACACGCTGATCCTCTACATCCAGACCACCACGCGCGAAGAAGAGGACACGCTGATCCGGCGCGCGCAGTCCGACCCCAAGCCGCTGTATTTTCGCCCGGCGTTTCTGGCCGAACAGCTGCCGGTCTACCGCAAGGAAAAAGGCATCGAATACGTGGCGCAGATCGAGCCCAACGACTTTGCGCGCTGGGTGTTCCCGCGCCTGTTCCACTCGCGCCTGCCGCGCTACGAAGCGATTGCCGGGCCGCATGGCTACACCGTGACCTCGCAGGAGGTGGCGCAGGTGCGCGACGAGCGCGACTTTCTGGCGCTGCTGGAAACCGCGATTGCAAGAAAGGGGTCAGGGGTCAGCACTCTGACGGGCATGAAGGGTCAGGATTCAGGGGGAACGCATGCCGCTGGTCGCGCATAACGCCCTGCCCACCTTCGACCGCCTGCGTCGCGACGGCATCACGGTGCTGTCGACCGCGCGCGCGGCCAATCAGGAAATCCGCGAGCTGCACGTCGGCCTGCTGAACATGATGCCGGATGCTGCGCTGGAAGCGACCGAGCGCCAGTTTTACCGGCTGGTCGGCGAATCCAACCCGATCGCGCAGTTTTACATGCACCCGTTCACCCTGCCGGCGTTGCCGCGTGGCGCGGCGGCGCAGGCGCATATCGCGCAGTTCTACGAATCGTTTGAGGACATCCGTGCCGGCGGGCTGGATGCGCTCATCATCACCGGCGCCAACGTCAGCCATGCCAACCTCGCCGACGAAGCGTTCTGGCAGCCGCTGATCGAGGTGATCAACTGGGCCTGGGACAATGTCACCTCGACGCTGTGCTCATGCCTCGCCACCCACGCGGTGATGCAGTTCCGCCACGGCCAGACACGGGTGAAGCAGCCGCACAAAACCTGGGGCGTGTACGAGCACCGCGTGACCGACGCGCGGCATCCGCTGGTGGCCGACATCAACACCCGCTTCGACGTGCCGCATTCGCGCTGGAATGATGTTTCAGGCGCGCAGTTCGCGGCGGCGGGCGTCAAGGTGCTGGCCGAAAGCACCGAGGCCGGCGTGCATCTGGCGGTGTCCGCCGACGGTCTGCGCACCGTGTTTTTCCAGGGCCATCCCGAATACGACACGGTGTCGCTGCTGAAGGAATACAAGCGCGACCTGCTGCTGGCGGCAGCGGGCAAATTGCCGGCCTTTCCGCCTTTCCCCGCGCGCTACTTCGACCGCCAGGCGCAGGCGCTGCTGCTGGAATATCAGAGTCGTGTGCAGGCGGGCGAGACGCTCGACTTTCCCGAAGTGCTGCTGCTGCCGCAGCTTGACAACACCTGGCACGACACCGCGGAAGGCGTGATCGGCAACTGGATCGGTTGCGTCTATCAGGTCACCCACCGCGAGCGCGGCTTGCCGTTCATGCCGGGTATCGACCCGGCCAATCCGCTGGGCCTGGCATGACGGCAGCGGCGGCGCATTTCGACGCAACGCAGGGCGTGCTGATTGCCAGCGGCGCCTGGCGCGTCGATGCGGCAGCGGCCTTGCCGCGTCTCGACGGACACATCGTGCGCGTGCTCGATGGCACGGCCATCACCCAGCTCGACACCAACGGCGCGTGGCTGCTGCTCAACGCCGTACGACCGCAGCCCGACGATCCGCTACCCGAGCTTCGCGGTTTCCAGCCGCGTCATCTGTCGCTGCTGAATCTGGTGGCGGAACACGCCGCCACCACGGCCGCGCGCATCGAACCACCGCGCGCGGGCTTGCTTGAGACGGTGGGGCGCAGCTCGTATGCCGTTGCCCGGCACATCAGCGGACTGGTTCGCTTCATCGGCCAGCTCACGCTCGAGCTGGGGCAGTTGATACGCAAGCCGGAAAACTGGCGCTGGCGCGAGCTGGGCGCGCAGGTGAGCACGGTGTTCGTCGGCGCGATCCCGATCGTGATCGGCATGATGTTCCTGCTCGGCGTGGTGTTCGCCTACCTGCTGGGTTCGCAGGCGCAGCAATACGGGGCGGCCATCACGGCGCAGCTCGGCACCATGAAAGTCAACGAGGAGATCGACGCCATCACCACGCTCGGCCTGTCGCCGTTGGCGGTGCTGGTGATCCCGCGCATCCTCGCCCTGCTGATCGCCCTGCCGCTGCTGGTGTTCATCGGCGACATCGCCGGCGTCATTGGCGGCATGCTGGTGGCGCAGGCGCAGCTGGATATTTCGACCTACATGTTCGTGGACCGGATGGAGAGCGTGCTGCGCCTGAAAACCCTTATGGTGGGGATTTTGAAGGGGCCGGTCTTCGCGGTGTTCATCGCCCTGATTGCCTGCCGCATGGGCCTGTCGGTCAGCCGCGACGCCAGCAGCGTCGGCGCCCACACCACGTCGACCGTGGTGCAAAGCCTGGTCGCCATCATCATTCTCAACGCGATTTTTGCCGTGATGTTCGTGCGGATGGATATCTGATGAGCGAAACCGTGCTCGACGTGCGCGACATCCACACCACGCTGGGCGGCAACAGCATCCATCGCGGCCTGAGCCTGACGGTTGCGCGTGGCGAAGTCATTGCGCTGATCGGCGGCAGCGGCACCGGAAAATCCGTATTGCTGCGTGAAATCATCGGCCTGCTCAAACCGCAGGCGGGTCACATCAAGCTGTTCGGCGAATCCGTGCTGGACAGCACGCCCGCACAGATGAATCAGCTGCGGCAGCGTTTTGGCGTGCTGTTTCAGGATGGCGCGCTGTTTTCCTCACTGTCGGTGGAAGACAACGTCGCCACGCCGCTGTTTGAGCACACCGACCTGCCGCATCCCCTGTGCCGCCAGCTGGCACGCCTGAAGCTGGCGCTGGCCGGGTTGCCGGCGGACGTCGGGATCAAGCGGCCGAGCGAGCTTTCTGGTGGCATGCGCAAGCGCGTGGCGCTGGCGCGCGCGCTGGTGCTCGACCCCGAACTGCTGTTTCTGGATGAGCCGACCTCCGGTCTCGACCCGATTTCGGCGCGCGCTTTCGATACCTTGATCCGCCTGCTGGCCGACAACCTGGGACTCACCGTATTCCTCGTCACCCACGACTTGGATACACTCTTTTCAATTATCGATCGCGTCATTGTGCTGGCGGACGGTCGCGTACTCGGCAGCGGCACGGTGGCCGAACTGAAACAGTTCGACGACCCGTGGCTGAACGATTACTTTTCCGCGCGCGCGCGGGAGGAAGAAACCCTAGATGGAAACTGAAGGACGCTACACCCTGGTGGGGTTGCTGGTACTGCTGGTGGCCGCGCTGATGACGCTGGCCATTGTGTGGCTGGTGGGCGCGGCCGGTACCAGCGCCTATCAGAACTACGCCATTTCTTTCAAGAAACAATCGCTCGACGGACTGGCCGTCGGCGGCCCGGTCAAAATGCGCGGCATCGATGTTGGCACCGTTGCGGATTTCGATTTCGTCAGTAACGGTGACGAAGCCGTTGCAGTGATCGTCCGGGTAGATGTGGATCTGAAAATCCATCGTGGCGCAGAGGCCTACGTCAAACGTAATCTGGTCACCGGCATTGCCGCGATTGAAATCGTCAACGGCCCGAAAACCGCGCCCGTGCTGGAGGCTGCCCCAGGCGAACGTTATCCGCTCATCGCCGAGGGCAGTTCGGATATCGACAAGGTGGCCGTGACCTTGGCGAAACTGGCAGACAGCGGGGAGGCGATCATGGAGCAAATGAGCCTGGTGCTGTCGGAGAAAAACCAGCGCGCATTCAGCCAGGCACTGGCCAATCTAAACGCACTGTCCGGTCAGCTCGCTGCCGACAAGAATGGTCTTAAAGACGTGTTGGTGGGAGTACGCGAAGCCTCGGACCAACTCCGCATCACCAGCGCCAGCATCGGGCAGGCGACCACCCGGGTCGAAGGCAGCCTCGTCGGCGTCGCCAATAATGCCGATGCCGCTTTGAAACAGGCTGTCGTCTCGATGGAGAAACTCGAACGTGACGCCAGCCAGATTTCCGCAAACATCCAGCAGCTCAGCGACACCGGCACGCTGGAAATGGTTCGGCTCAGCAGCGACGTGCGCACCACCTCCGATACCCTCACCACCACCGGACAGCGCTTGTCCGACCCGCGCGCCATCCTGTTCGGCCCGGCGAAACAGCAGCTCGGCCCCGGAGAAAAACTGCCATGAAAATCGCTCACGCCCGCATTGGGCTGATCCTGCTCGCAGCGAGCAGCGCGCTCAGCGGCTGCCTCAACCTGGGGGGGGCGATGAAAGCCCCGACCGTGGTGTATTACGTGCTGAACGATGCCGGTCCTGCAGCGCCCGCTGCACCCGTCGTGCCATTGCCCGCTCCCGTGCTGCGGGTGCTCGATACCACCACCGGTAATTTCTACGATACCGAGCAGCTGGTTTTCAGCCGCAGCCCCGACACCCGCGGCCTGTATCAGTATGCGCGCTGGACCGAACGTCCTGGAAAACGCTTCACCGAACTGATGCGCGCCCGCCTCGAACGCCAGGGCAGCTGGAGCGTTAGCGGCGGTGCCTCTGTGCGCGCCGACTGGCAGCTCGACACCGAACTGGTCGAGTTTTATCACGACGCCGTCAGCGAACCGGGGCAGGTGCGGCTGCTGCTGCGCGCCGCTGTCATCGACATCAAGCAGCGCACCGTGCTGGGGCAGCGCGTGTTCGAACAGCAGGTGCCGCTCGAACGTTACGATGCCGCCGCCGCCGCCCAGGCTTCCAGCCTGGCGGTCAGCCGCCTGCTGGACGAATTGACCCCCTGGCTCGCCAGTCTCAAATAAGTGCCTACAATTCGTAAGGCATTTCCCGGGTTCGAATGCCCACAAAATTAGGAGAGAGACCATGAAACGCCTGCTTGCTGCCCTGTTGCTGAGTTCCGTTGCTGCCGTTGCCCACGCTGAAATTTCGCAAAAATTCGGCAACCTCGAAATCCATTACAACGCGCTGACCACCGACGAGCTGTTGCCCGAAGTCGCGAAGAAGAACAAGGTCGGCGCGCCGACCCCGGTGCCGGCCAAACTTACTATCTATGCGACCAACCTCACCCAGCAGCTGTCCAATGTCAGCATGCGTGAAATCAAGGAGGGCACGGCGATTTACTACCTCGGCGAATTCCGCGTTACGCCGCCGGATACGCTGAAATTTACCGCCACCGTCGAAGTGGCCGGTGAACCCAAATACGAAATGACCTTCGACCAGAAGTTCTTCAAGTAAGCCAGTCACCAAACAGCCCCGCATGCGGGGCTGTTTGGTGACTGTAGTGAAGAGGCCAGGCGGGTAATCAGGTCTTCGCCAGCGCCGTGTACGCCAGATGCCCCAGCCCCCACACCCCAAAGCCCGCCACCGTCAGACCCGCCGCGCGGCGCACCCACAGCTGCTGCATGAACGGCTGCATCTGCCGCGCGAACAGGCCCATGCCCAGCAAATTCGGCAGCGTGCCAATGCCGAACGCCAGCATCAGTGCCGCACCCGAAGTGGCGCTGCCCGCCGCCAGCGCGGAGACCAGCACCGAATACACCAGCCCGCACGGCAGCCAACCCCAGGCCATACCCGCCAGCAGCGCCTGCGGCAGCGACTTCACCGGCAAGAGTTTCTGGAACAGTGGCTTGATCCAGTTCCACACCGCGCCGCCGGCGCGCTCGAACACCAGCACCCACTGATTGAATCCGGCCAGATACAGGCCGAGCAGAATCATCACGAACTGCGCCAGCACAAACAGCAGCGTCTGCACCGGCATGAACCCGGCGAGCTTCAGCGACGCGCCAAGCGTGCCAGCCAGCGCGCCGAACATCACGTATGAACTTACCCGCCCCAGGTTGTAGGCCAGATGCAGGCGAAACGGCGGCGTGCTGCCGTCGGCGCGGAAGGAAAACGCCGCGACAATGCCGCCGCACATGCCGACGCAATGCACGCCGCCGAGCAGACCGGCGAGCAGTGCGGTGAGTAGGGAGAGTTCAATCATGTTTGTTTATGGTTTCGGGATACCAGCCACACCAGCAGCAGCACCGGCACCCCGATTGCCGCTGTGCCGGTAAAGAAATTGGCCCAACCCCAGGCATCGACGAACTCGCCGGAAAAACCCGCGATGAACTTGGGCAGCAGCAGCATTACCGAGGTGAACAGCGCGTACTGCGTGGCGGAGTAGGCCTGGTTGACCAGACTGGACAGATACGCGACGAAGGCCGACGAGGCGATACCCGCCGAGAGGTTGTCGGCCGACACCGTGAACACCAGCGCGCTGACATCGTGGCCGCGCCCGGCCAGCCAGACGAACAGCAGGTTGGTCGCAGCCGACAGCACCGCACCAAGAAACAGCGTGCGCATCACGCCGATCCGCATCGTCAACAATCCGCCGAGCGCTGCGCCGACGATGGTCATGATCACGCCGTAGACTTTCGACACGGTGGCCACCTCGTCCTTGGTGAAGCCCAGCTCCTGATAGAAGGGATTGCTCATCACGCCCATCACCACGTCCGAGATGCGGTAGGTTGCGATCAGCGCCAGCATCAGCAGCGCCTGCCACTTGTAGCGCTGGATGAAATCGATGAAGGGCGACAGCACCGCACTGTAGAACCAGGCTGTGGCCGTCAGCAGCCAGCCAGACAGCCCGGCGGCGGCGAAGCGTTCGCGGGTGTGTGCCTCGCGCTCAGTGGTGACGGTGGAAATCTGCTTTTCCGGTTCGCGGATGATCAGCGTGGTCAGCATGCCGACCACCATCAGCGCCGCCATCACCGTGTAGGCCACCTGCCAGGGACGGAAATCGTAGGTCGCCTCGCTCGGGTCGAACGCCGCCGCGATCCACAGCGCGCCCGCGCCGGCGGTAATCATCGCGATGCGGTAGCCCGCCTGATAGGTTGCCGCCATCGCGCCCTGCTTCTCGGCTTCCACCGCCTCGATGCGCGAAGAACACCATGTGCGTCAGATCCAGCACCGGATCGGTGTTCGCCATCCCCAAGAGTGCGGCGGCAATGCAGACCTGCGACAGCAGTAACCACGCCCGTCGCTTGCCCAGCATGCGCGTAAGGAAAGGTAGCGGCAGCCGGTCCACCAGCGGCGACCACAAAAACTTGAAGCCGTACGCCAGCCCCACCCAGCTCAAGTGCCCGATCGTGGCTCGCGCGATCCCCGCTTCGGAGAGCCAGAACGACAGCGTTCCCAGCACCAGCAGCAGCGGCAGCCCGGCGGAAAAGCCGAGAAACAGCATGCCGACGACGCGTGGGTGGGTGTAGACCTTGAGAGCATTGAGCCAGGGGTGGGTGGCCATAAGTGATAGTCCAAATGTGAGGCTAGTGAGTTTTGCCTTAACTAAACAAGTTGCTTAGTTAACGGAAACCTATTTAAGTTAACTAACAAACAGGCTAAGGTAACGATCGAATGCAAAGACCCTTCCGCGTTGCTGCCCCGTAATTTCGGTCACTATCCCCAGGTTTTCCATGTCACGGATAAGTGCATTAGCCGTTGGGGTGCTGACTGACAGCGCCACCTCGATATCCGTCGCTGACACCATAGGCTTGCGGTAGAGCAGATTGAGCATCAGTCTCGCGTTAGGTGCGCGTTTCCCCAGTGATAGGACGGCGTGTTCAACTTCAGTGCGCAAAGTCAGAATCTTGCGGAACACGTCACGGCCCTTTGTCGCAGTTTCTGCCACACCACTGAGAAAGAATCGAACCCAATGAATCAGATCATTCGAAACCCGCACACGCATCAGTGCATCGTAATAGCTTGCGCGGTTGCGCTCAAAATAGTCCGAAAGATAGAGTGAAGGTTTGGCCAGCAAGCCGTGATTGACTAGATAGAGCGGAATCAGCAACCGCCCGATACGTCCATTGCCATCCAGAAACGGGTGGATGGTTTCAAACTGGTAATGGCTGATGGCTACCCGAATCAGATGTGGAACCGCAATGTTTTCGTTATGCCAGAACTTCTCCATTTCTCCCATCAGATCGGGTACTTCATCGGGGTGCGGCGGAATAAAAACCGCGTCTGCCAAACTGGCACCGCCAATCCAGTTCTGGCTTGCGCGAAATTCCCCGGGCTGTTTGTGCTCACCGCGCACTCCCCGCATCAGGATTTCATGCGTGTGCTTGAGCAAGCGGTTGGATAGCGGCAACGTGGCCAATTCCCGGATCGCCACATTCACTGCGTCGATGTAATTGCGCACTTCGCGCCAGTCGTTGCGCTTCTCCGGCAGAATCTGTTCTTCGGGCAGGAGTGCCTCGTCAATGCCTGTTTGTGTCCCCTCGATGCGGCTGGAGGTTTGTGCTTCTTTGACCACGTGCATCTCAATGAAGAGATCGATGTCAGGCACGATCAGCGAAAACGCATTCAGTTCACCCAGCGCTCGATTGGCATCTTCCAGCAGCGTGTTGACCACAGGGTCTTCCCAGGTCCAGACAGTATTCACGGGCGATGGCGAAAAACTTTTGTATTGATACTGCTGGTGCCAAATGCCGGCCTTGAATTGTTCGAATTTCATTTCATCGCCTTTCTGGCGTGCTTCCCGACCGTTACTTGGCTGGCCGAGCTGCGCGCCAGGTTCAGCGCCAGCAAACGCTTGAGGATGTCCTCGTCCGGCATTTCCGGCGTGTAGTCGGTCCAGCCGTAGGCGGCGGCCACCGCCGCGTCGAGTTCGCGGTGGGCGTGGTCGAGCCAGGCCGGGCGGGCGTTGTAGAGATTGGTGAGGGTGCGTTTTTTCAGCTCGGCTTCATGGCTGGGCTTGGCGACCGGGCGCAGCGGGAAGCCGGCCTGCTCTTCTTCTTTCGTCCGCACCCAGTCCACCCACTCCGGCGGGTTGAGCCAGGTTTCGCGCAGGGTGTTGAGTTGTTTTGCGGCGGCGGCGATGGCTTCGGCCGTCACCCCGGCGGGGAAGGGGAAGGTCTCGAAGCAGGATTTTGCGAAGTATTCATCGCCCAGTTCGCCGCGTTTCATGCTGCCGCCGAGGAAAGGCGGATTGCCGAAGATGGCGTCGGCGGCGGGCCAGAGAGGTTCGCAGTAAATCTCGCTGCTTGAATCGATTTTCCGATAGGCCAGTACCGCATCGCGGTTCTCGATATGGTCGAGCGGCTGCAGGATCGGGTTGCGTCGCAGCGCGTAGCCGTGCGCCAGCATCCACTGGATTTCGCCGATCCACACGGTGACGCGGGCGAGTTCGGCGGCATACGGGTTGAGTTCGATGCCGAGGACGTTGGCGGGGCTGGTTTCGATCACCAGTTCGCAGTGCAGGCCGAGAGATTCGGCTTCGAGGTTGGCGCGGTGCTCCAGGTCTTTGAGGGTTTTCAGCGCCAGGTAGAGGAAATTGCCGCTGCCGCAGGCGGGGTCGAGCACGCGGTAGGCCTTGAGCCGCTGGATGAAACCCGCCAACGCGGCCTGGGCGTCGCGGTGCGCGGTTTGCGAGCCTTTGCCGCCCTGGACATAGCTTTCCATCAACCCGGCGATGCGTGCCTTGACCGGCTGCCATTCGGCCAGCAGCGGCGCTTCGATCACCGGGCGGATCAGTTTGAGAATGGTGGCGGGGTCGGGGTAGTGCGCGCCGAGCTGGCTGCGCATGTCGGGGTTGAGGCCGCGCTCGAACAGGGTGCCCAGTATCGCCGGCTCGATCTCGCCCCAGCCCATGCGCGCGCAATCGAGCAGGTGCACCACATCTTCGGTGGTGAGCGGCGGCACCTCGATCAGCTCGAACAGGCCGCCGTTGAAATAGGGGATGGTTTCCAGCGAAAAGTCGCCGCCTTTCTGCATGGCGGCAAACAAGGCAGTTAGCCGGGACTGGGCTTTGGTACCGTCCGGGTTGGATTTATCGAGCACCCTTTCAAATAGCTTCTCGGGCAACAATTTCGCGTCTTCGGCAAACATGCAGAACACGCACTGGATCAGAAAGTGCGCGGTTTGCAGCGGTGTGTTGCCTTGCGCATTGAGGCGCTCGGCCAGCTTGCCCATCTTGCGCGCGGCTTCTTCGGTGACGGCGTAGGTGGTCGTGCGGGGTTTGTATCGATCAGGCGCATTAAATAGCCAGCGCAGCTTTTGCAGGTTTTCCGGCTGGCCAATGTCTTCCAGCAGAATCTCATGCACTTCGCTCGGCGTGCCGGTGAAGTGGGTGTGGATTTCAATCCGTTTGCGGTCGCTCACCACCAGCAGCGGTGGGTTGTCGAGCGCCAGCGCGTACACCATCAACTGCTTGAGCGCCGCGCCGAGATCCTTGTCGGGCGCCTTGTATTCACAGGCGAAGCAGCCGCGTTTCCACACATCCGCCCAGCCCTGGCTGGCGCTGCTTTTCTTGATCAGCCCGCGTTCGTACTGGTATTCGCCTTCGACGCGCGGCGGCTCCACTTCCAGCAGCGCGCACAGGTCTTCGAAATGCGCCTGCGCGCCCGCGCGTTCGGTCAGCGGGTTGGCGCGCCATTTGGCGATGAAGGCTTGCGGGGTCATGCAGCCGGGTCGATGATTTGACCCGCATTCGCCGCGGCCTTGAGAGCATGCAGGTTGTGCAGCAGGGCGGGGATGTCAGTCTGAATGATGCTCCCGAGCGTGTCGTTGTCGATGCCGAGATAGCCATGAATCAACCGGCTACGCGTGGCTACGATGCGGCGCCAGTCAATGTGACTGGCGAATTGCCGCGCATGCTCGGGAATGTGTGTGGCGGCTTCGCCAATGAGTTCGAGATTGCGCACGGTGGCGTCGTAGTTAAGGCCGCTTTGCTCGAAACGGCTTTGTTCCATTTCATGGGTATAGGCCAGTACCTTTTCAGCGAAGTCGATCATGTCACTCACGTAAAAGTGCCATTCACGCGACACGAATAGCCTCTTTCTCGATATAGGGGCGGAGTTCCGGGCGCAGGGCCTTGTCGGTGACGAGGTCTACCGGGCAGCCGAACAGGTCTTCCAGATAAAACTGCAAACCGAAATAGCGGTCGGAGGTGGCTGGTCCGTCAAATTCGACCAAGACGTCAACGTCGCTTTTTTCCCGCGCTTCATCGCGTACGGTGGAGCCGAAGAGCGACAGATGCCGAACGCCGAAGCGTTGGTAAATCGTTTCCTTGTGTTCCTGCAGCAGGTGCAGAGCGTTCTGTTTGTTCATCGTGATCTCGATGGATAACTCAAGCCCGATAATCGTAATCGACAATCAGCGGCGCGTGGTCGGAAAAGCGCTGGTCCTTGTAGACGCTGGCCGCTTTTGCCTTGGCGGCGATGCCGGGGGTGGCGATCTGGTAGTCGATGCGCCAGCCGACGTTCTTGGCATACGCCTGGCCGCGGTTGCTCCACCAGGTGTAGGCCTCGCCGGTGTGCTCGGGATAGAGGCTGCGGTAGACGTCGACCCAGCCGAGCTCAATGAACAGGCGCGTCATCCAGGCGCGCTCTTCGGGCAGGAAGCCGGAGTTCTTCTGGTTGGATTTCCAGTTCTTCAGGTCGACCTCTTTGTGGGCGATGTTCCAGTCGCCGCAGATGACGATTTCGCGGCCGCTTTTGATCAGCGCTTCGAGGTGGGGAAAGAACACGTCCATGAAGCGGAATTTGGCCTGCTGGCGCTCGTCGCTAGAGGAGCCAGAGGGCTGGTAGAGCGAAATGACGGCCAGATTTCCGTAGTCGGCTTCGATGTAGCGGCCTTCGGCATCGAACTCGGGGACGTTCAGGCCTTCGACGATGCGCTGCGGTTGCGTGCGGGTGTAGACCCCCACGCCGCTGTAGCCTTTTTTCTCGGCGTAATGAAAGGCGCCGGTGAGACCGTCGCACTGGATGAATTCGGGCTTGAGGTCGGCGGCCTGGGCCTTGAGTTCCTGCACGCAGACGACGTCGGCGTGTTGCGTGGGCAGCCAGTCGAAAAAGCCTTTGGTGGCGGCGGAGCGGATGCCGTTGAGGTTGGCCGATATAATTCGCATTGCGTTTATCTACTCAAGAAAAGTCAGGAAATGTCCGATTACAAAGCCGAGTTTGTGGAGTTCGCGATTGCGTCGCAGGTGCTGTGTTTTGGTGAATTCAAGACCAAGGCAGGGCGCATGAGCCCCTACTTCTTCAATGCAGGACTGTTTAACGACGGCGACAAGCTGAAACGGCTCGGCGAATTTTACGCCAAGGCGATTGTGGATTCGGGGATCGCGTTCGACGTGCTGTTCGGGCCGGCCTACAAGGGGATTCCGCTGGCGGCGAGCATTGCGATCGCGCTGGCCGGCATGGGCAGAAACGTGCCGTTTGCGTTCAACCGCAAGGAGGCCAAGGACCACGGCGAGGGCGGCACGCTGGTCGGCGCGGAGCTGAAAGGCCGCGTGCTGATCGTCGACGATGTGATTTCGGCCGGCACCTCGGTGCGCGAATCGGTGCAGCTGATCCGCGGCGCGGGGGCCGCGCCGGCGGGGGTGGTGATCGCGCTGGACCGGATGGAGCGCGGAACAGGCGAACGATCCGCCGTGCAGGAAGTACAAGAACAAGTGGGCATTCCGGTGGTGGCCGTGGTCACGCTGAATAATCTGGTGGAGTTTCTGGAACGTGATGCAAGCAGACAAGCAGAATTGCAAGCCGTGGCGGGTTACCGCGCAACCTATGGCGTTTAGTGCATTGGCACTGGCTTTGATGCTGGTCGCTGGGAGCGCGCAGGCGCAGATGTATCGCTGGGTGGACGGCAACGGCCGGGTGCATTACAGCGATACCGCGCCGATGACCTACCGGCAAAGCGGCGGCGCTGAACTGGGCAAGCAGGGCAACGTGATCAAGCGTACCCAGTCCGAAGCGGAACGCCGCGCAGAAGCCGCACGCGCAGCCAAGCAGAAGCAGCTTCAGCTGGAGCAGCAAAAACAGGCACAACTGGATCGCGCGCTGACCCAGACCTACACCACCGAAGCGGAAATTGACCTGGCGCGCGACCGTGCGCTGGAACATCACAAGCTGGCGATCAAGGGAGCTGAAACCCGCAGCAAGGCCGTGGAAGCCAATCTGGCCGACCTGCGCACCCGCATTGCGTCTATCGAAAAAGCCAGGGGCAAGGTGGGGGCGGGGCTGACTGCGCAGGTCGAACAGGCCAGCCGAGAGAGCCTGGAACTGAAGCGCGTCATCCTCAACAACGAGGAAGCCATGCAGCAAGTGCGTGACAAGTATGCGGCCGATAAGATGCGCTTTCGGGAGTTGACGGCCAAGCCTTGATTGCGCTGCCAACAGGCAGCCGGGCCGGGGGGGGGATGAACGAAAAAGCGTTGGCAGGGTCACCCCGGCCAACGCTTTTTTTCATCCCTGAAGCTTGAGCTTCAGCAGGTCGTTGACCTGCGCCGGATTGGCCTTGCCCTTGCTGGCTTTCATGACTTGCCCCACCAGCGCGTTGAAGGCTTTTTCCTTGCCTGCGCGGAATTCCTCGACCGACTTGGCGTTGGCGGCCATGACGTCGTCGATGATTTTTTCCAGTTCGCCGGAGTCGGACATCTGCTTGAGGCCGCGCGCCTCGATGATGGCGTCGACTTCGCCCGCGCCTTCCCACAAGCCTTCGAACACCTGCTTGGCCAGCTTGCCGGACAGCGTGCCGTCCTGGATGCGGGCGACCAGCGCACCGAGCCGGGCGGCGGAGACCGGGCTGCGCTCGATGCTCAAATCGGCCTTGTTCAGCGCGGCGGAGAGTTCGCCCATCACCCAGTTGGCGGCGAGCTTGCCCTGGCCGCAGGCTTTCGCCGCAACTTCGAAGTAATCGGCCAGCGCGCGCGAGCCGGTCAGCACGGCGGCGTCGTAGGGCGAGACGCCGTATTCGCTTTGAAAGCGCGCCTGCATCGCGGCGGGCAATTCGGGCAGTGTGGCGCGTACCTGCTCGATCCAGTCTTCGTCGAGTTTCACCGGCAGCAGGTCTGGGTCGGGGAAGTAGCGGTAGTCGTGCGCGTCTTCCTTGCTGCGCATCATGCGCGTCTCGCCGGTGTCGGGGTCGAACAGCACGGTGGCCTGCTCGATGCGGCCGCCGTCTTCCAGTGTCTCGATCTGCCAGCGCACTTCGTAATCGATCGCTTGCTGCAGGAACTTGAACGAGTTGAGGTTCTTGATTTCGCGGCGGGTGCCGAATTCGGCCTGGCCGACCGGGCGCACCGACACGTTGGCGTCGACGCGGAAGCTGCCTTCCTGCATGTTGCCGTCGCAGATGCCGATCCAGGTCACCAGCGTGTGCAGCGCGCGGGCGTAGGCGACCGCCTCGGCGCTGGAACGCATCTCCGGCTCGGAGACGATTTCAAGCAGCGGCGTGCCGGCGCGGTTGAGGTCGATGCCGCTCATACCATGAAAGTCTTCGTGCAGCGACTTGCCGGCGTCCTCTTCCATGTGTGCGCGGGTGAGATTGATCACGCGCTCGGTGTCGCCGACCTGGATGGTGAGCGCGCCGCCTTCGACGATGGGCTTGGCCAGCTGGCTGATCTGATAGCCCTTGGGCAGATCGGGGTAGAAGTAGTTCTTGCGGTCGAATACGTTGATGCGGTTGAGGGTCGCATCGATGGCCAGTGCGAATTTGATCGCGCATTCCACCGCGCCCCGGTTCAACACCGGCAGCACGCCGGGCAACGCAATGTCGACCGCGCTCGCCTGGGTGTTGGGCGCCGCGCCGAAGGCGGTGCTACTGCCGGAGAAGATCTTCGACTGGGTGGCGAGCTGGGTGTGGACTTCCAGCCCGATGATGGTTTCCCATTGCATGTTGATTACCCCGTATGACGCTTTATTGATGCCGTGCCGGCTCAATTCGATTCGTTGTCGATCACTTGATCGCGTAGTTGGCGCAAGCTTTCCGGCATGGTCAGGGTTGTCCTGTCCCATCCTTCCAAGTCCAGTATCTTGTCCAGACACTGCTCCAGCACGGCATGGGCCTTGCGGGTCGCCTCGGCAATACGCGCATGAACCTGAATGTTCAGTGGGCCGTCGTTTATGCACGTCTGCTGGTAGCTGTAGAGCTCGCGTAACGACAGGAGCTGGTTCGCAACCTGGGCGGGGCAGGCGCACATATAAATCATCGCCTCGTCCGTGATTCGTTGCAGCTGTTTTTCGCTGTGGCGCACAGGCAATACTTCGATCATGATCCCCCCTCTATGGTTGGTTGCCGCTGATGCCAGTAGGTGGCGCGCTGATACTGGTGGGCGACATTGAGCATTTTCGCCTCGCTGAAATAATCGCCGACGAGTTGCAGGCCGATCGGCAGGCCTTTGCTGTCGAAGCCGCACGGCAGGGACATGCCGGGCAGGCCGGCGAGGTTGGCAGGGATGGTGTAGAGGTCGTTCAGATACATTTCCACCGGGTCGTCGGATTTTTCGCCCAGCTTGAACGCGGTGCCGGGCGCAGTGGGGCCGAGAATGACATCGCAGGTCTTGAAGGCGGCGCTGAAGTCCTCGGCGATCAGGCGGCGGATCTTCTGCGCCTGCAGGTAATAGGCATCGTAGTAGCCATGTGAGAGCACATACGCGCCGATCAGGATGCGGCGTTTGACCTCGGCGCCGAAGCCCTGCGCGCGGGTCTTGCAATACATGTCGTCGAGGTTGCCGTATTCCGGCGCGCGGTAGCCGTAGCGCACGCCGTCGAAGCGCGACAGGTTGGACGAGGCTTCGGCGGGCGCGAGCACGTAGTACACGGGAATGGCAAGTTTGGAATTGGCGAGCGAGATCTCGACGGTGGTCGCGCCGAGCTTCTTCAGTTCGGCCACGGCTGCTTCCACCGCAGTAGCGACTTCATTGCCCAGGCCTTCGGCAAAAAACTCCTTCGGCAGGCCGACGCGCAGGCCGCTCAGGGGTTTGTCCAGGTCGCGCGTGTAGTCTTCCTTGTCGCGTTCAAGACAGGTCGAGTCCTTGGGGTCGAAGCCGGTCATCACGTTCAACAACAGCGCGCAATCCTCGGCCGACGGCGCCATCGGCCCGGCCTGGTCGAGGCTGGAGGCAAACGCGATCATGCCGTAGCGTGACACCAGGCCGTAGGTGGGTTTCAAGCCGGTGATGCCGCACAGCGCGGCGGGCTGGCGGATCGAGCCGCCGGTGTCGGTGCCGGTGGCGGCCGGCGCCATGCGGGCAGCGACGCACGCCGCTGCGCCGCCGGACGAGCCGCCGGGCACGTAGGCGGGGTTCCAGGGGTTTTTCACCGCGCCGAAATAAGACGTTTCGTTGCTTGAGCCCATGGCGAACTCGTCCATGTTGGTCTTGCCCAGGCTCGGCATGCCGGCGGCCTTGAACTGCTGGATCACGTGAGCGTCGTAGGGCGCGACAAAGTTGTGCAGCATTTTCGAGCCGCAGGTGGTGAGCCAGCCGTCGGTGCAGAAAATATCCTTGTGCGCGATCGGCACGCCGGTGAGCGGGCCGGCCTGGCCGGCGGCAATGCGCGCGTCAGCGGCGGCGGCCTCCATCAGCGTTTTTTCGGCATCCAGCGTGATGAAGGCGTTGATCGACGGGTTCAGCGCGGCAATGCGGTCGAGATACTGCTGGGCGAGTTCGCGGCTGGAAATCTGGCGGGTCTTGAGCTGCGCGGCCAGGGCGGAAAGCGTGGTGTCGGACATGGCTTAGTCGATGACCCTGGGCACGAGGTACAAGCCGTTTTCGACGGCGGGCGCGATGGCCTGAAAGGCGGCACGGCGGTCGGTTTCGGTCGCGACGTCTTCGCGCAGGCGCTGATAGACCTCCTGCGCATGCGCCATC
>NCHD01000020.1 GCA_002257045.1 Hydrogenophilales bacterium 16-61-112
GACGGCTGAGCACAGCAGCAACGACGGCTCGGTGATTTTTTTCGAGGACTCTGCCGACGTCGTGTTCGAGCGTGCCGCGCAAGAGCCGGTCGCGGTTCCATCTACCGAAGATAGCGATGCCGCCCACGACGAGGGCGCGGCAGCCGGCCTGATAGGCGATCTGTTTTCCGGCGCGACTCGCGCAGTGACGTCGCTGCTCAATCTCACCACCTATTACGAAATGAAAAAGCGCGCCGGCACCGTAGGGAAAAACGGTGTCGCGCCGCTCATCGATGGGCTGGACGGACAACTGGGAAAGCTGAACCGGATCCACCTGATCGGGCACAGTTTTGGCGGACGACTGGTCACGGCTGCCGCCGCCAATGCGATGACTGACAAGATTTATAGCCTGGTTCTGCTGCAGGCCGCTTTCTCACACAACGGTTTCTCAAAAACCCAAAACGGCTTTTTTCGCAGCATGGTCGACAACCAGCGCATCAAGGGACCTATTGTCGTCACCCATACCCGAAACGATACGGCTGTGGGTCGCGCGTACCCGCTCGCCTCGCGGATCAGTGGCGTCAACGCGGCGAGCTTGGGCGATGCCAACGACGTCTTCGGCGGAATCGGCAGCAATGGCGCGCAGCGAATGGAGGACGGCGAGGTCGTGGGCGCAATCAATGCGTTGCTCCCATCCGGCCAGGCATACGCGTGGCAACCGGGCAAGTTCCACAATTTGGAAAGCAGCGCGTTCATCGTCGACCCCAGCGGCGGTGACGCTCACGGTTTCGTTTACGTGCCTCAAGTCGCCTGGGCAATCAGCCGGGTGATTGTGTCAGCGTAAAAGCAAGGAGGCGGTCGCTTACGCCCATCGTTGAAAGTTTAAGCGAAGCGGAAGGCTCGAATATAAAAGCCTGACCTACCCCATTTTTCCGGGTTTGCCTCGATACACACACCCCGAATCGTGCGTCTCCATTACTTTTATTTGAGACAGGCCGGGCAACACGGGCTGGAGCTGCTGCCACAACCACACAGCCAGATTTTCACTGGTGGGATTTTCCAGCCCGGCGATGTCGTTGAGATTGCGGTGATCGAGCGCAGTGTGGATGGGTTGCCAGGCCGCTTCAATGTCGGCGAAGTCGAGCACCCAGCCCAGTTGGGGATCAATCTCGCCGCTGAGGGTGAGTTCGACCTGGAAGGAATGGCCGTGCAGGCGCGAACACGGATGCGAGGGAGGCAGTGCGGGCAGGCGCCGCGCGCATTGCAGGTGAAAGATGCGGAAAATATCCATGCGGCATTTTCGCGCAACTTGCCGATGCTGGCTATGCAGCAGCTATCGGGGTTCCATCCCAGCAGATACACTTCAAGCCATCCTGTTTTTCTTCGGAATCACCATGTCTGCCCACCGCTTGCCGCTTGTCACCCTTGCCGCGTTCATGCTGGTCACGCTCACTGCCTGTTCCCAGGACAGCGGCCCCACGCTCACGGCACCCGATGCCTATGCCAGGGCCCAAGCCGGCACCCTCACGCTGATCGACATTCGCCACCCTGACGAATGGCGGCAGACCGGCGTGGCCAAAGGCGCGCTCCGCATCGACATGACAGACACGCAGGGCGAGGCTGGCTTTGTCCAGCGGGTGGCGACCAAAATGGGGGATGGGAAAAACGCACCGATCGGCCTGCTCAGCCTCGGCGGCAACCGCGCTGCCAATGCCCAAAAAGTGTTGCGCGAAGCGGGTTTCACCCAAGTTTATAACGTCAAGGAAGGCATGGACGGAAGCAGTGCCGGGCCGGGCTGGATTGCGCGCGGATTGCCCATGCAGCCCTGCGCGGATTGCTGATGCGTGCCTTCCGCATGAGGGGGAGATGACGCAACGATGAACTGTCAAGATTGGTTTTTATTTCAGGAGTATTCATGTTGACGCAACGCCTTTCCCTCGCGACAGCGGCCGCATTCCTGCTGCTGTCGATCAATGCCTGTTCGCAGGACAGCGGCCCCACACTCACCGCACCCGATGCCTTTGCGCAGGCGCAAGCGGGCAAGCTGACGCTGATCGACATTCGCCGTCCGGACGAATGGAAACAGACCGGGGTGGCAAAGGGCGCGCTGCAAATCAACATGGCGCATCCTCAGGGCGATGCGGGCTTTGTGTCGCAGGTGACAGCCGAGACCGGCGGTGACAAGAACGCGCCGATTGGCCTGATCTGCCGCACCGGCAACCGCACCACGCAGATGCAGCGCGTGTTGACGGACGCGGGCTTCACCCAGATTTACAACATCAAGGAAGGCATGGCCGGCAGCGGCGCAGGGCCGGGTTGGATCGCGCGCGGCCTGCCGGTGGAGGCGTGCGAACGCTGTTGATGCGATGAAAAAACCCCTGCCTCCGTAACGAAGGCAGGGGCCGGGTTCAGGCCGCGAGTTGCGGCCTTGTTTTTGTCTGGCAAAACCAGCGTGCGGCAATCAAGCTGCGCGTCGCCGCACCGCGAAGCCAACCAGCCCCAACCCCGCCAGCAAACTGGCCGCAACGTCCGGCTCGGGAACCGGACTGGCGGACAGGCTGACCGACGGCGCTTGCGCCAGCACGTTCATCATGCCGGTGTCGCTGGCGTTGATGACCAGCGACGCGCCCCAGTTGGGGTCGGCCAGCAGGCTGTTATAGCTGCTGTCATACAACGACAGGCTGAATGCCGTGCCCGAACCGGATGCGTTCGGTATCGGCTCGTTGATGTCGACCCGGAAACTGATGGCTGTTCCAAACGTGACGCCCTGCAGCCAGTCGTTGAAATCCTGGCTGTTGCCCAGCGTGAGCGTGCCATCCAGACTGCCGCTCACATCGCCTGAAAAGGTTGGCATCGGCTGCAACAAGCCGGTGGAGCTAAAAGACATGATGGTGGCGGAAGCCGCCGGCGCGAAGGCATCGGCAGGATTGAACTGGAAATCCAGCCAGCCGCTTTGACCGGAAAGCGCGCTGGTATCGACGTTGACGTACCAGGTATCAGCCAGGGCCGCGTGGTTGCCCAACAGTGCCAGCAGGCTGGCGGCGAGAATTTTTCTGATCACGGTGCATTCCTTTTTGAAGATAAAAACGGGCGACCCGCTACTTGCGCAACAGGTGACCCGAAAGACTTACACGCCGCCGGTGTAGGCTGCCGGCGAGTAGATGATCGTGCCGGACGTCTTCCTGAACTGCACCAGCACGCTCTGACTGCTCCCGGGCGCAAGACTGCCGCTCAGTTTCAGATAGGGCTGGCTGTAATAGCTGCCCGCTGCGTTGACCACCGTGACGCCCGCAGGCAAGCCTTCCAGCACCACCTTGAGCGGCGCCTGCAGCGGCACGGCGCCGGTGTTGGTGAGCGTGATTTGCGCGGTGTAGATTTGCGTCCCGGCGTTGAAGACCAAACCGGATTTGGACAGTTTCGCGCCTGCGGTCACGCGCACGGCAAGCGGCTGGACAAAGGGCTGCTCGGGCCAGGCCGGGGTCGCTGCGGCATCCGCAATATTGCGCTGCGTGCTATCCGCCAGCCAGCCTTGCGACAAGGCGGTACTGAACAACTCCTGCGGGTACCAGGGATTGCCGGTCGCCGGATTGAGCAGTGACGTGACGTTGCTGAAGCCCGCGAAACTACACAATACCGTCCCGCTGCCATCCGCCGTGTCGGTGGGACGCAGGCAGCCCGTCGCGCTCAGGGTGTCGGCATCCGCCATCGGCGTGCCATCGAGATAGCTGATGGACTGCACCCTGTGTCCATCCGGTTGCGACAGGTCAACCTTGATGTTCAAGCCAGACCAGCCATTGAGCCAGCCCCCAGCCTGCGAAAAACTGTTGAGCGAATACACGGCCGTCAAATCGCTTTCGATGATGGATTTGATGGTTGAGGCCTGGACCGTCCCCGTCCCGAGGGTATAGGGCACGGGAATGTAGCGGTACACGTCCTCAATGGTCAGCGCGCCGTCCGCAATGTGATTGTCTTCGTAGAGCGTGCCCGCAGCAGGCGTCGGGCCATCCATGCGCAGGCCGGGCGTCAGCGCGATGG
This sequence comes from Hydrogenophilales bacterium 16-61-112, assembly GCA_002257045.1. Lineage (GTDB taxonomy): Bacteria > Pseudomonadota > Gammaproteobacteria > Burkholderiales > Thiobacillaceae > Thiobacillus. The sequence goes on from NCHD01000020.1 coordinate 4,015, forward strand.
CCGTTCCGGTTTGCTGGCGCAAGGTGTCGGTCCAGGCATGATTGAAAGTCGATTCCAGCGCGTCTTCACGGTCCAGCGGCGCATACACGTGACCGAGCACGGTATTGATGGGCTGCGTCAGCTTGAGCGTCATGCCCGACATGGGAACCGTCATGTTGGGGTTGGCGACGAGGAAGGGCGCGCGCGCCGCATCGACCAGGGACTTCATCGCAGGATCGTCAGGAATGCTCGAATCCACCGGCAGCAGCGTCCAGTTGAATACCGGCGCCTGACCGCTGACGATATCGACATCCATCCGCCCCAGCCAGCCGTCATGACCCGCTTCGACCACCAGCGCGCCGCTCTTGGTCTTGAGCGGAGCGAAAATCGTGTCATGAGTATGCGCCGAGAAAAACACATCGACGGCGCCCGCGTTGATCACATCCGCCAGGCGGTAATCCTTTTGCAGGCCCAGTTCGCTCATCACCATCACCAGTTGCGCGCCCTGGCTGCGCAGGGTTTGCGCCTGCGCGTTGACCAGGTCGCGATAGGCCGTCTCGCCCTGGGTGAACGACAACCCGGCTGCCAGCACAGTGTCCATCTGTGCAACGATATCGGAGGTCAGGCCGATGAAGCCGACCTTCACGCCGCCCACGGTTTTGGTAAACGTGCCTGGCAGCAACAGGCTGCCCGAATTGGCGCCTGCCGTGGATTGCATATTGGCCGCGATGTTGGGGAACGCCGGGCGTTTGATCATGAGGCTCACCGTGCTCTGGAGCAGATTCCTTTGCACATTCGTCAAGGTATTGACGTAGCGCAGGCGCAGTACATTGGGGCCGTAGGCAAAATCCCAGTTGCCCGGCACGCCCACATCCACGCCCAGCGCGTTAAGCGGATCGACCACCGCATTGCCCAGGGTATACAGCGCCTCGACGCCGCCGTGATAGGTGTCGCCCACGTTCATCAAGACCGTATTCGGATTTTGCGCACGGATCTGTTTCACCAGCGTGGCGACGCGCGCCAGGCCGCCCCGCGATTCGTAGACCACCTGGCCGTTCTTCACCACCTTGTCCAGATGGGGCGTCAGGTGCGCGTGCAGATCGTTGTTCTCGATAAACGTCAGGGTGACGGCGCCGGCCTGCGTGGAGAACAGGACGGCAATCAGCAACAATGGGATCGGGGTGACTTTCATGGTGTGCTCCAAAATTTGATCGGCGGCAGCGACCGGCCGATGGAGCGCAGTATCCCGGCGAACCGTGACCTGCTCATGTCTGGGGCGTGATCGTTGATGACGAGGTGTGACAATCTGTGACAGGGCTTCGCGCCCCTGGCGGCACGGTGATAGGCTCACCCCATGGAAAACGCGCGCATTTTGATCGTCGACGATGACATCGAGTTGTCGTCCATGCTGGCGACTTATCTGAGCGGGCATGGCCTGTTGGTCACCGTGCTGAACCATGGCGGTGGGGTAGACGCGGCGCTGGCGCAGGCTGCGCCCGACTTGCTGATCCTCGACGTGATGCTGCCGGGCGAAGACGGCCTGTCGATTGCCCGCCGCCTCGCCGGCACACTGCCGATCCTGATGCTGTCGGCCAAGGGCGAGGACATCGACCGCATCCTCGGGCTCGAATTCGGCGCCGACGATTACCTCGCCAAGCCCTTCAACCCGCGCGAACTGCTGGCGCGCGTCAAGGCCCTGCTACGCCGCAGCCACAAGCACGCAGGCAACAGCACACTCCGCTTTGGCGACTATCTGCTCGACCTCGAACGCCGCAGCCTGCACCAAAACGGCACGCCGGTCGCACTCACCAGCGCCGAGTTCGCTCTGCTCAAAATACTCACCCGCCACCCCGGTCGCGTGTTCACGCGCGATGATCTGGTGACTGCCGCCAGCAGCGGTCCCGACCGCCTGCCGTTCGACCGCTCGATCGACGCCCGCGTAGCGCGCCTGCGCAAAAAGCTCGGCGACGATCCAGACGCGCCGCGCTATATCCGCACGGTGTGGGGCGCGGGCTACGTTTTTGTCGGCCATGAAGAATGAAGACGCCCTCGCTCAAGCGCAGCGTGGCGCGTACCTTTGTCGCCTGGATCGCGCTGTTTCAGCTGGTGGTGTTCTGCCTGTCGGCCTGGTGGGTGGCGTGGCCGCTGCTGCGCGCCGCCTCGAACGACTTCGCCGCGCTCATCGTGCTGTCGGCGCAAACCTGGGTGGAGCTGCCGCCCGGACGGCGTGACGCATTGCAGGTTGCGCTGTCGGCCGATCACGGTCTGCAACTGGTCGCGGCCACCGCGCCGCTGCCGGATCAAACCAGCTACCTGCCTTTCGTCCATCTGCTGCAGAAACGGCTCACCGAGCTATCCGGACAACCTGCCCAGGTGGTGTGGGATGAAACCGGACATCGCTATCTGGCCGACCTCCGGCTCGGCAACACGCAACTGCGCTTTGCCTTCGCACGCCAGCGCATCGGCACCAATCCGCCGCTGGCGATCCTCGCCATCCTGTTCGCCAGCCTCAGTCTCGCCCTGCTGGTTGCCCACCTGGTCTCGCGCCGCCTGACCCGCCCACTCATCCGCCTCGAACACGCGGTGCAGGCGATGGGGCGCGGTGAAACCCCCGCCCTGCCCGTCGAAACCGGGGTGCGCGAGCTGAACGGGCTCTCCCGCGAATTCAACGACATGGCGCGCCAGGTGCAGGCGCAAGCGCACACCCGCACCACCCTGCTGGCAGGGGTATCGCACGATCTGCGCAGCCCGATCGCGCGCCTGCGCATGGCGCTGGAGCTGGCGCGCGATCAGCCCGCCCCGCTGCTGTTCGACAGCATGGAACGCTATCTGGAACAGATGGACAGTCTGATCGGCGACTTTATTGACTATGGCCGCGCCAGCAGCCAGCGTGAGCTGCAATCGCTGGCGCTGGCGCCATGGCTTGCCCAACTGGCAAACGAACACCAGGCTGATCTGGGTCCCTGTCACAAAGTCACCCTGCTCACCGACCCGACAGCACTCGAACGCGTGCTCGGCAACCTGCTGGAAAACGCCCTCCGCCACGCACCTGTCAGCCCGCCACAGATTCGCTGCAATGCCAGCAAGCACGAAATCAGCATCGCCATCCTGGATCGTGGCCCTGGCATTCCCCCCGCGCTACTGGCGCAAGTGTTCGACCCGTTCTTTCGCATCGACCCCGCGCGCCAACCGCCGGGCAGCGGACTCGGGCTGGCCATCGTGTGGGAAATCTGCCGCGCCCATAGCTGGCGCATCAGCTTGTCCAATCGCGACGAAGGCGGACTACAGGCGAATCTCGTCCTGCCTCTTGGCAGCACAGGGCAAGCCTGACAGCCAGCCGCCCTACCGCGCGAGATCATTCATTTCCGGCCGCTTGAAACGAAGCTGACATGTTGGCCCGATAGGATGCACCGCGTACCGGATCGATACCGGGCGCACGCGCAGGAATCCTGGCTTCCGCTTCGCCGGACAGCCGGATCGCTCCGGGTCCGCCGCGCGGTCTCGTCGATTGCGTACGTCTTGCCCCCTGCAACTCACTTAAGGAACGTCTGCCATGACACTCAACAAGCTTTCACTCGCAATCGGCCTGCTTTTGGCCGGCTCTTCGGCCTTCGCCTCCGGCACATCTTTTGAAGACTTCACGCCGATGGTGGGCGATACCGTTGCCGGCTCGCTGCCCGAGTCCGCACCCTACAAACTGTCCTCGCCACACTTCAGCCAGATGACCATCGTGGCGCGTGACACGGCCCAGACCAGCCGTTTCGACAGCGGCAACTACGACATGCACACCGCGAACGAAACCGGCCCCGACGCCGGCCGTTATCTTTTCACTGTGTACGAAACCAGCCAGGCCGGCATCCAGCGCACCGACCTGCGCACCATGCAGACCACCACCATCTGGAACAGCCCGGCTGTTTCCCCCGCACTGGACAGCCATAAATCGTTTGACGCTTCGCGCTGGACCCCGTGGGGCACATTCCTCACCGCCGAAGAGTCATGGAGCGACCCGTACGCCGTCCCCACCAGCCATTACGGCCGCCTGTTTGAAGTGACCAACCCGCTGGCCGCCCCCGCCGACATCGTGATCAAGCACCGCGACATCCTGCCGCGCGTCTCGCACGAAGGTCTGGCGTTCGACAAGCAAAACAACCTGTACTTCATCGACGAGCGCAACGACAGCCATATCTTCAAGTTCACCTCGGCCAACCCGCAGGCTGACAACGGCGACGACTTTTTTGCTGCCGGCCAGACTTTCGTGCTGCGCGTAGGCGACGGCAAGACTGAAGAAGCCACCGGCGCCGCCACCTGGATTCCGCTGACCGACATGAACGGTGTTGCCCTGCCCGGCGCCGTGGTCGTCACCGACCCCAACGGCCTGACCGCCATCGACGGCCGCGCCACGCCGAACCTGCCTGCCTTCCTCGGCACCAACTTCGACCGTCCCGAAGATCTGGAAATCAAGACGCTGAAGAACCACAAGCAAATGCTGTTCGTGGCCACCACCACCAACCACAAGGTGTTCTCCATCGACCTCGCCACCGACACGGTCAAGCTGTTCGCCAGCCGCGACACGAAAGACATGGCGACCGGCGCCCCCGTCGGCGAGCAGTTCACCAACCCCGACAATCTGGCGATCGACGCTGACGGCAACCTGTACATCGTCGAAGACCAGCCGGGCGGCAAGCAGGACACCTGGTTCGCCAAAGACGACAACAACGATGGCGTCGCAGAAGCCGTCGGCAAGTGGGCCAGCCTGACCACCGTCGGTGCGGAAAGCACCGGCCTGTACTTCGACAAGTTCAAGTCGAATACCGCCTACATCAACGTGCAGCACCCCAGCAGCAAGGTCGATCGCACCATCATGTTCACCACGCCTTGCCAGAAAACCCAGGGCGACAATGGCCATCATTACGGTTACGACAAAGGTCACGACAAGGACTGAATCCGGGCTGATCCAGCTGGCCGGCTCAACGTAGCCCGGACGGTCAGCGGATAAAAAACCAGGCCCCGCATGCGCAAGCGTGCGGGGCTTTTTCAATCGGGCAACGTGTTGGCCCACCCGCAACAAAAAGAGGCCGCATTCGCCCCATGCTGGTGCACGGGGCGTGGAGCGCACGCCACCAACCCTCATCCAGTATTGTTTTACCGGGATTTTTCAACCTGGCATAGAGGCTGCTCAGTAACCCGGCAGGCCCAAACACAACCGCGACCACTGCAAATAATAAAGGTGCGCGAAGATCGGAGACCGGATGATGAAGATTGACTGCGACAGTTATCCGCTGCTGGGCGGATACGACGAATTGCTGGAAGCACCAGGCAAGCCGCGCGCGGGCGCCGGCGGCCTGTGCGACTACTTTGCCGAGCTGCCGACCGACGAACTCGAAGCGCGCCACCGCGCCGTGGACGCCGCGATCATGGCGGCAGGCATCACCTTCACGGTGTATTCAGAAGCCGGCAACATTGACCGCGCGTGGCCGTTCGACGTGGTACCGCGCATTATCGAAAAAGCCGAATGGGACCGCATCGAGGCCGGGCTGAAACAGCGCCTGCAGGCGCTCAACCGCTTCATCGACGACATCTACCACGATCAGGCCATCGTCAAGGACGGCGTGTTTCCCGCCGCGGTACTGGCCGACTCGAAGAACTTCCGCGCGGCCTGCGTCGGCGCCAATCCGCCGTTCGGCGTGTGGGCGCACATCTGCGGCACCGACCTCGTGCGCGACGGCGACGGCACGGTCTACGTGCTGGAAGACAACCTGCGCGTGCCGTCCGGCGTGTCCTACATGCTGGAAAACCGCCAGCTGATGAAAAAGCTGTTCCCCGAGCTGTTCACGCGCTATGACGTACTGCCGGTCGACGACTACACCGCGCAGCTGTACGACATGCTGGCCGCGCTGTCGCCACGCGCGGGCGAGCGCCCGGAAATTGCCGTGCTCACCCCCGGCGTCTACAACTCGGCGTATTTCGAGCATTCGTATCTGGCGCAGCAAATGGGCGCGCATCTGGTCGAAGGCTCCGATCTGGTGGTGCTCGACAACGACTGCGTCTACATGAAAACGATCGAAGGTCTGACCCGGCTCGATGTCATCTACCGCCGCGTCGACGACGACTTCATCGACCCCGAAGTATTCCGTGCCGACTCCGCGCTCGGCGTGCGCGGCCTGATGCGCGCCTGGAAAGCCGGCAAGGTCGGCATCGCCAACGCGCCCGGATCAGGCGTCGCCGACGACAAGGTGGTGTACGCCTACGTGCCGCAGATGATCGAGTACTACCTGGGCGAAGCAGCCATCCTGCCCAACGTGCCAAGCTACCTGTGCATGCACAAGGAAGACTGCGACTACGTGCTGGCGAACCTGGACAAGCTGGTGGTGAAGCCGGCCAACGAATCCGGCGGCTACGGCATGCTGATCGGCCCCAAATCGACGCCTGAGGAACAGGCGGTCTTCGCCGAACTGATCAGGGAAAACCCGCGTAACTACATGGCGCAACCCACGCTGTCGCTGTCCACCGTACCAACGCTGTGCGACGGCCTGATCGAGCCGCGCCACGTCGACTTGCGGCCGTTCATCCTGCAGTCGAAGGACACCTACGTCACCCGCGGCGGCCTCACCCGCGTGGCCTTGCGGCGCGGCTCGCTGGTGGTGAACTCATCACAGGGCGGCGGCAGCAAGGACACCTGGGTTGTGCAGGGAGAGGCTGATGCTGGCGCGCGTAGCTGAAAACCTCTACTGGATGGCGCGTTATCTGGAACGCGCCGAAGACACCGCCCGCCTGATCAACGCCACCACCATGCTGCTGATGGACATGCCGCGCGGCGCCAGCTTCGGCTGGGACGACCTGCTGCGCGTGGTGGGGCTGGACAAGGCGTTCCACCAGTATCACGACGAGGCGAGCGAAACCGCCGTGATGAGTTTTCTGATCCAGGACGAGCGCAATCCGTCGTCGATCTTTGCCTGCGTGCGCCTGGCGCGCGAGAACACCCGCACCTTCCGCGAGGTGTTGCCGCGCGAATCGTGGGAATGGGTCAACGAGCTCTATCTCTACACCAGCACCCACCTGACCAGCGCGCTCGACCGCCGCAAGCGCTTCGACGTGCTGAACGAAATCATCCGCCGCCGCCAGGCCGTGGTCGGCCTGCTTGCCGGCACCATGAGCCGCGACGAAGGTTTTCAGTTCATGCGGCTGGGGCGCAACCTCGAACGCGCCGACATGACCACGCGCGTGCTCGACGTCAGCCATGCGATCAACGTGCCCTACCAGAGTAGCGAGGCGGCCCTGCAGCTCAACCTGCCCGACCTGATCTGGATGAGCGTGCTGCATGCACTGTCGGCACACCAGATGTACCGCCGCCACGTCAGCGTGCACGCGCGCGGCCACAAGGTGCTTGCGTTCTTGCTCAACGACCCGCTGTTTCCGCGCAGCGTGCGGCACTGCCTGCATGAAATCCAGTTTGCCCTGGGCGAACTGCCGGGCGTCGAACCGATGCGCCACCTGCAGGGCATGCTCGACCAGGTCGACCACGCCAATTACCGCGCGCTGGCCAACAGCGGGCTGCACGCCTTCTGCGACGACATCCAGGCGCGGCTGGCCGAGCTCAACGCCGTCATCGCCCAGACCTTTTTTCGCGCGGCGCATTCGCACAACATGACCCAATCGCAGTTCAGCCTGGTTTGACGAGATGACCGCATCACTCAGTTTTCCCCGCGTCGGCGACAAGCAGAACTCGTTGCAATTTGAAGACTATCTGGGCCGCCTGCTCGACGAGCGCGACCGCATCGGGCTGACCGACGCGATCCGCCAGATCGACGCCCTGATGATCACCGTCGAGCCCAGCCACGCAGTCGCCTACGTTGCCGAACTGTGCGTGATGACGCCGTATCACTACCTGGTCACGCTGGAAACCGAAACCCATTTCACCCACATCCTGCGCATCGACATGCACGCGCCCGATCTCCTGGTGCGCGAGGTGAAAGACCCCAACGTGCGCGGTATCTTCCGCAGCCTGAACGAGGTCTACCCGATCGGCGCGGTCAAGCCCAACTCGCGCTACATGGGCGAAGTGCTGCGCGTGACCGATGCCCACGCCGTGGTCGACATGCAGAAGGCGCGCGACATCCGCTTCTTCAACCAGGAACAGATACGCAAGCTCGAGCTGCCCGGCAACCTGGCCGTGGTCAAGCCCAGCCCCTACACCCACAACATCGTCGCCTACTGGGAGCGCCCCGAGTCAGACATCCGCGTCTACGCCCTTGGCTGGAGCAGCATCCGCGACGACCTGCAGGCCGCGTACGAAGCCGCCAAGACGACGCAAAAGCGGCTCGGCATCGACGACCTGCTGCTGCCGATCGACCACCTGGCCACCCGCCTCTACAGCCAGAACCGCGAATCCGCCATCCTCGAATACCTGACGCTGACGAGCTACTACTTCTGGGGCGCCTACGACATCGAAGACCAGAACTCGTCGACCAACGTCACCAAGAGCGTGCACTACGCCAACGAACTCGAATCGCCGGCCAAGGTGTTCACCGCTGCCAACCACCCCTACTTCATGAACCACCTGCTGACCGAATCGCCGACCGAAGCCTTCGTGCGCAACTTCGGCCCGCGCCTGCATCACATTGCCGTCGCGGTGAAAGACGGCGAAACCGCCGCGCTCGCCAACATCGACCATGTCGTCAACGCGCTGCGCGATTGCGGGCAGAGCTTCCTGCTCGATGTCATCGGATCGAAGGAAGCGGGACTCAAGCAGATCTTCTCCAGCGCCTCGGAATACTCCTCGCTGATCATCGAATACGTGCAGCGCTTCGGCGGCTTCGAGGGCTTTTTCACCAAGGACAACGTCGCCGAACTGACCCAGGCCGCCGGCGCAGAAGAATCGCTCCGCGCGCTGCAGGAAGCCGCCCAGGCCTGACCCATCCAGAACTGAAATTTCAGGGCATACAGGCTCAAGTTTGGTAACACGCAACCGTATCAATCAGTATTCAATTAAATTCTTATACAGCGGAGAAACGCATGGACCGGGAAACCCTGAACGAGATGGTGAAATTGAAATTCGCCGCGCGCAAAGCCGACGGAATGGTCATCGACCTGGTCAAGCTGGCAGCCGATGCCGACTACGCCGACGCCGTCCTCAGCGCGGTTGAAAACCTGCCAGACGAATCCCTGGTCCTGCTGGCGATGACCCTGCGCGACAAGTTCGGCCTGCTGTCGGCGCAGCCCGCAACCCCGCTGCGCGAAGCCGCGCCGGCAGAGAAAAAATCCGCAGCACACGCTACCGAGCGCTACACCTACGGCGCGCGCAGCTAGGGGTCTGTTCGCGAAAAGGGTCAGGCGGATTCAGCATCGTGATGCAGCCTGGATTTGCGTGTGAGTGGGGGAGCGGTGAGAGCGCGCGGGTTGCTGAACCCCAATAAAAAACACCTGCAAAATCGCAGGCGTTCAGTTACCGGATCAACCCCGCCTTCCCCCGCAGCCCCGTTCCAGCAACAGGCCCGCAGTGAGCTTGCGTTTGTGGCGGCAATCGGCGGCAGATTCAACCGGTGGAGGCATGTTCGTCTAAAGTCTGTTCACCGGCAGATAGCGGTCATCCTTAAATGGGGGCTCAAGTTTCAAGCGTCAGAATGCTTGGGTTGCAGCCAGTTTGATTGTGGGGTTTTCCCGGGGGAAGGGGGATTACCGAAATTTGTTGGTGGGTGTTGGGGTGGCGGCGGTTTAAAACCCGTAGCGGGCGCCCACTCCAGCCAGCCAGTTGCGGCCGGGAGCCGATTCGTAATAGCGCTGGTTGCCGTCGCCGACGATCACTGAACCGACGTAGCTGCGGTCGAAGAGGTTATCGACGCGCACGAACTCCTTCAGTTTCCAGCCCGCGCGGTGTTGTTCAAAGCCAAAGCGCAGGTTGGCAAGCGTGTAGGCCGGCGCCGCCTGCTGCCGATTGCTGTCCTCGACATAGATCTGGCTGCGGTAGATACCCTCCACCGCCGCGCTGAAACCGGAAGCCGGATGCTTCCACGCCAGCTCGCCGAACAGCGTGGTCGCCGCCACGCCCGGTATATTGTTGCCGGCCGCCACGCTCACGCCGGGGGTGCCGCTGCTGAAGGTTTCATCGTAAACGGCGCGCAGGTGGCTCAGTGCAAGGCGGGCGGTGAGGTCGTGATGCCACGCCGTATCGAGCGCCAGCTCGACGCCCTGACGCAGCGTCCGGCCGGCGTTCTTGTAACTGGTACGGCCGTTGGTCGAGTCATTGACCACCAGTTCGTCCTGCGTGCGCACCTGGAACACCGCGAGATTGGCGCGGCTGTCATTGCCGATGATCGCCTTGGCGCCGGCCTCAAGGTGGACGCTGCGCGCCGGCTGCAACCTGAAGTTGAAACCGCCGCCAGCAGCCGAATAGAACATCTCGTTGAAGGTCGGCGCCTCGAAGCCGTGCGCCGCGCTGAGGTAAAGGTTGAGCTCCGGCGCGGCCTTGTACAGCACGCCCAGCACCGGCGTCGTGCGGCGGTAGCTGACCCGGCCGCTATCGTCGCCGTTGGCTGAACCGACGTTGAAATGGTCGGCCACCCGGAAATCCAACCGGCTGTGGCGCAGCCCGGCGCTGAGTCCCCAGCGGCCCGACTGCCATTCCGTCTGGACATAAGGATCGAAGCTAGACACCGTATCCCGCTCGTCACGTCGCAGTCTGCCCTTGACGCCGTTGACGTTGTCGTAACCCAGGCGGTCATCCACCGAACGCTCGTAATCGAAACCGGCGGTGCTGGTCAGGCTGCCGCTCCCAAGCTGCCGCACCGCAATCCAGCGCGCGCCGACGCCGCTGAACGCCCGGTCGAACGCCACCACCCCGCCGGAAGTCCGCGAGTTGACCGGCAAGGCGACGGAGGAAATCGACTGGTACTGGATCACCTGGCGCGTGCCGGTGTAGGCGGAAATTTGCAGCCGGTCCTCGCCGAAGCGTCGCTGGTACGTGGCGCCGCCCTGAACGTGGTCGATGCGCTTGCGCGTATTGAAACTCTCGGCCACCGCCGCCACCGAGCGTGGGCTGGACTGGAAAGCGGCCCAGGTCAGCCCCAGCGGATCCTGTGTGTCGTGTTGCCGCAGGCCATTGGCCAACAGCGTCAGGCGGCTGTCCGGGTCGAGATCGGCGGAGAGCTTGACCATCGCCTGATCGCGCGTCGCCGCGCTGTGATCGCGGTAGCCGTCGGTGGAAAAACGCGAGGCGTCGAGCACGTAACCGACGCCGCCGGCTTTCCCCTGGGCAGCGGCATCGGCTTTCCAACTGCCGTAGCTGCCGCCGGACAGCGTGGTTTCAAGCGACGGCGCGCCCTCGCCCTCACGCGTAAAGAGCTGGATCACGCCGCCGGCGTGGTTGCCGTAGATGGCCGAAAACGGCCCGCGCAGCACCTCGATGCGCTCGGCCTGATCGAGATTGAAGGTCGCCGCCTGCCCCTGCCCATCCGGCATGCTGGCCGGGATGCCGTCGGCGATCAGCTTGATCCCGCGCACCCCGAAGGCGGAGCGGGCACCGAAACCACGCGACGAGATCTGCAGATCCTGCGCATAGTTCTGGCGATTCTGGATCGTGATGCCCGGCACCGCCACCAGCGCCTCGGAGAGATTGACGCGCGCCTGGCCCTCGGTGATGCGGGCCCGATCCACCACATCGATCGCTGCCGGCAGATCAAAGCTCGAATGCTCGACGCGGCTGCCGGTCACGACCAGCGGACTCAAAACCGGCACGCCGACGTCGACGCTTACCGCGGAATCAACCGATTCGGCGGCGCCGGCCGGCATGACCAGCAGCGCGGTAAGCGCCGAAACCAGCACTGCGGACAGATGCTGAGCAGGCGTCTTGTGGCGCATACAAATCATGGCTCCTCCCTGAGGAAAATCAAAGAAGGCTCGGAATAAATTGTCGACGAATCCCAACATTCTAGAGCCTGAAACCAGATAGCGTCCGTTTATATATGGCCGCTATTCGCTGCTAAACAGACCTTCGGCAAACATGCCTCGACCATCTTCTCAGGGTCGATTTCAGCCCCCTGGCTTTGGCTTAAATATCAAACGTCTGGCCACGAAAAAACGCCCCCGAATTGCTCCGGAGGCGCCAAATCGCAACACGATTACTTAACGCCTAGTGCTACCCGGCAACCGCCACCGCTTTCGGCGCTTCCAGCAACTGCTGCACCACCGCGCCCGCGAGCATCAAGCCAAACAGGGGCGGCATATAGCTGATGGTGCCGTTGACGGCGCGCGCGCGGCCGCGGCCTTCGACCGGCTCCGGCGGCAACGGCGCCCGGCCGGGCTCATCCGAAAACACCGTCAGCACGCCCTTGGGAATGCCGCGTTTGCGCAGGCGCTTGCGCATCACGGAGGCGAGCGGGCACATGCTGGTTTTCGAAATGTCGGCAAGCTGGATGCGGCCGGGGTCGAGCTTGTTGCCCGCGCCCATGCTCGACGCCACGCGCAGGCCGCGCTCGACGCTGCTGGCCACCAGTGCGACCTTGCAGTTGAGTGAGTCAATGCAGTCGATGACGTAATCGACATCGGCGGGAACGATGTCGGCCACGGTTTCGGGCACCAGAAATTCGCGGATGACGGTCAACTCGCAGGCAGGGTTGATGTCGCGGATGCGCGCCGCCATCAACTCGGCCTTGGGCTGCCCCACCGTAGACAGCAGCGCGGGCAACTGGCGGTTGATGTTGGAAATGCCGACGACGTCGTGGTCGATCAACGTGAGCCGCCCCACGCCCGCGCGCGCCAGCGCTTCGGCGCAGTAGGAGCCGACGCCGCCCAGCCCGGCCACCAGTACATGCGCATGCGCCAGGCGCGCCAGTTCGCTGACGTCCAGCAATATCCGGGTGCGTTCAAATTGCGGCGGCTGGGAAGCGTCCATCGGCTAAAATTCCTTCATGATTAAATGGCTGTTGACGCTGCTTGCGGCATTGTTGGTTCTGGGCTTGCTCACGCCGTGGCTCAGTCGTCTGGGGCTGGGCCGTTTGCCCGGCGACGTGCGGGTCAAACACAAGCGCGGCGTATTTTACTTCCCCTTCACCAGCGTCATTCTCACGTCGCTGCTGCTTTCCCTGCTTGCTTACCTGTTGGGCCGATGAACAAAGCCTTTGTTAAAGAATCCGACGCGGCGGACGACGAGGACGAGGACTTTGCCATCCCCGCCCTGCCGGCCGGTTCAAAGAATTACATGACGCCCGCAGGCTACGCGCGACTCGATGCCGAATTCAATGCGCTGTGGAAGGTCGAGCGCCCCAAGCTGGTGGAAACGATCTACTGGGCCGCCAGCAATGGCGACCGCTCGGAAAACGGCGACTACATCTACGGCAAAAAACGCCTGCGTGAAATCGACCGCCGCATCCGCTTTCTGTCCCAGCGCCTGGAACACGCCGTGGTGGTCGACCCCGCCACCCGCGAGGACACCGACCAGGTTTTTTTCGGTGCCACCGTTACGGTTGCCGATCAGGACGGCAGCGAATCCACCTATGCCATCGTCGGCACTGACGAAACCGACCCCGGGCGCGGCCACATCGCCTGGATTTCACCGATGGCACGCGCGCTGCTGAAAGCGCGCGAAGGCGACACTGTCAGCGTGCAGACGCCGGACGGGCGGCGCGAAGTGGAAATCGTCGCGGTGCGCTACGTCGCGCTGGATTAGGGGTCAGGGATTGGGGTGGCCCAGCGCATTCAAAACAGCGCGGCTTCGCCCCCCTGAATTCTGGCCCCTGACCCCTGCTTTCAATTCAGCGTAGTGGCCAGCAACCGCCGGTAGCGGCTCACCAGTTCGCCGCCCCCCAGCAGGTTGAACACGGACAACAGCGTCACGCGCCCGATGTCATCCTGAAAACCGCGGTCGCGACGCACGATTTCCAGCAACTGCTCCATGCCGTCCTCGTAGCGCTGCCCGGCGATTGCCAGGTTGGCCAGCGCAAGCCGTGCTTCGAGGTCATTGCTGTCTGCGGCGATACGCGCCTGCAGCGCTGCTTCGTCGGCATCCGCCGCGCCCAGAAACTGCAGCCGCGCCTTGAGTTGCGCCACGCGCGGATCGGCGTCGTCGGCCACGCTGCCGAGCAGGCGCTGCGCCTCGTCGGCTTCTTTCAGGTCGAGCATGATTTCGGCCGCATCGAGCCGGATGCCGACGTGCTGCGGGTCGAGCTTCGAGGCATCGGCCAGCAACTGCAAGGCTGCGCTAGGGTCGCCAGCCGCGCGCGCGGCTGCAGCCTGCGCGCGCAGTTCCTCGGCCGGGCCGGGAATCAGGCGGTCGAGAAATGCGCGCACGTCGGCCTCGGGCAGCGCGCCGGAAAATTCGTCGACCATTTCACCGTCGACGAAGGCCTTGACTGCGGGAATACCGCGCACGCCGTACTGCTGCGACAGCGCCTGGTTGTCGTCGGCGTTGACCTTGACGAGGCGGAACTTGCCGCTGTATTCGGCTGCGAGTTTTTCCAGGATGGGCTTGAGCGACTTGCACGGCCCGCACCACGGTGCCCAGAAATCGACCACGACCGGGCGGCTGCGGGATTCGTCGAGGACGGCCGCCTGGAAGTCGGGAAGGTTAACGTCGAGATCAAAATCAGACATGCCGGTTTCTCCTCAAATCTGTCGCGCCAGCTCCGCCGCCACGCCAATGTAGGTGGCGGGCGTCATGGCCTTGAGGCGCGTTTTCTCGGCGGCCGGAATCGCCAGCCCGTCGATGAACCCATGCAGCGCTTGCGGCGTGATGCCGCCCTTGCCGCGCGTCAGTTCCTTCAGCTGCTCGTAAGGATTGGCGATGCCGTAACGGCGCATCACGGTCTGCACCGGCTCGGCGAGCACGTCCCAGCTGGCATCGAGGTCGGCGGCGAGCGCAGCCGGGTTGGCTTCGAGCTTGCCCAGACCGCGCAGGCAGGATTCGTAGGCCAGCAGGCTGTAGCCGAAACCGACCCCCATGTTGCGCAGAACGGTGGAATCGGTGAGATCGCGCTGCCAGCGCGAGATCGGCAGCTTTTCAGCCAGATGCCGCAGCATCGCGTTGGCCAGGCCAAGGTTACCTTCGCTGTTTTCGAAATCGATCGGATTGACCTTGTGCGGCATGGTGCTGGAGCCGACTTCTCCGGCTTTGACCTTCTGCTTGAAGTAGCCGACCGAGATATAGCCCCAGACGTCGCGGTTGAGGTCGATAAGGATGGTGTTGGCGCGCGCGATGGCATCGAACAGTTCGGCCATGCCGTCGTGCGGCTCGATCTGGATGGTGTAGGGATTGAAACCGAGCCCCAGGTCGCGCACGAATCCCTGCGCAAAGCCTTCCCAGTCGAAGTCGGGATAAGCCGCCAGATGCGCGTTGTAGTTGCCGACCGCACCGTTGATCTTGCCCAGCAGCTCGATCGAGCTCAAGACATCCCAGGCGCGGCGCAGGCGGTACACCACGTTGGCGATTTCCTTGCCGACGGTGGTCGGCGAGGCGGGCTGGCCGTGGGTGCGTGACAGCATCGGCAGGTCGGCGAACTCATGTGCCAGATCGGTCAGGCGTGCAATGAGCTTTTCCAGCGCCGGCAGCAGCACGCCGTCGCGCGCGCCTTTGAGCATCAGGCCGTGCGACAGGTTGTTGATGTCTTCCGAGGTGCAGGCAAAGTGAATGAACTCGGACACCGCTGCGATTTCGGCGTTGTCCTGGGTCTTTTCCTTGAGGAAGTACTCGACCGCTTTTACGTCGTGGTTGGTCGTCGCCTCGATGGCCTTCACGCGTTCCGCGTCCGCCACCGAAAAGGTGTCGGCGATGCCGTCGAGCAGGCCGATGGCGACGGCCGAAAACGCCGGCACTTCGGCGATGGAAGCTTCTGTCGCCAGGGCTTTCAGCCATTCGATCTCGACGATGACGCGATATTTGATCAGCGCGTATTCGCTGAAAAAGTCGCGCAGACTGGCGGTTTTGCTGCCGTAGCGGCCATCCAGCGGCGACAGGGCGGTGAGTGCGGTGAGTTCCATCGAGTTTTCCGGTATGAGTTATTGGATTGGTTAAACCGTACGCCGATCACGCACGGCCTGCGCCAGCGTACCGCTGTCCACGTATTCGAGTTCGCCGCCCACCGGCACGCCGCGCGCGAGGCGGCTGACTTTGAGGCCGCGCGCCTTGAGCAGCTCGCCGATGGTGTGCGCGGTAGCTTCGCCCTCCGGGGTGAAGTTGGTGGCGAGCAGCACTTCCTCGACCACGCCATCGAGCGCACGGCTAATCAGCCGGTCGAGATGGATCTCGCGCGGGCCGATGCCGTCGAGCGGGCTCAGCCGCCCCATCAGCACGAAATACAGGCCGTTGTAGCTTTGTGTGGCCTCCATCATGTTGAAGTCGGCAGGCATTTCGACCACCGCCAGTTGCCGCTTGTCGCGGCGCGGGCTGGTGCAGACTTCGCACACTTCGGCCTCGGAAAAATTGTTGCACAGACGGCAATGATGCAGATGCGTCAACGCGTGATTGAGCGCTCCAGCCAGCGATTCGGCGCCGCGTCGGTCGCGTTGCAGCAGATGGTAGGCCATGCGCGCGGCAGACTTGGGGCCGACGCCGGGCAGCACGCGCAGCGCACTGATCAGGTTTTCCAGCGCGGCCGGTTGCATTGCGGTTGCGCCTTAGAAAGGCAGCTTCATCCCGGGCGGAATCGGCAGGCCGGCACTCGACCTTGCGCACCGCGTCGTTGACGGCAGCGGCCACCAGGTCTTCGAGCATTTCCTTGTCGTCGCCCATCAGGCTGGGGTCGATTGTGATGCGGCGCACGTCGTATTTGCAGGTCATCGTGACCTTGACCATGCCGGCACCGCTTTGGCCCTCGATTTCGATTTCAGCCAGCTTGGCCTGCATTTTGGCCATGTTTTCCTGCACTTGCTGAACCTGCTTCATCATGTTGCCAATGCCGCCCTTCATCATGTCGATTCTCCTAGAGGTTGTATGGTTGAGGCGTCGACCTGGCCGCCAAACTGCTCGACCAGCTCACGCACAAATGGGTCGGACTCGATGGCCGCAACGGCCTCGGCCTGGCGTTCATCCTTGATGCGGGTGCGCACCTGCTGCGGTGTTTTTGCGACGGCCGCGCCCAGTTCGACCGTGACCTTGAGGCTTGCGCCGTACTTGTCGTGCAGGGCCGCAATCAGCTTGTCCTGATAGGCGCGGTCGAGCAAGTGCTTGTCTGCTTCGGCGAGGCGCAGCGTCACTGCGTCGTCGGTCTGTGCCACCAGCTCGCAATGGTCGGCCAGCATCTTGGCCATGCCGCCGAGCCGCAGCGAGGCGACCACGGCGAGCCAGTCCCAGGCGCCCTGCGGCGTCGACTCGCTGGCGACCATGGCGGGGGCAGATGAAGCGGCCGGAAAACGGGCGCTATCAGGTGGGGGCTCAGGCGGTGTATCGGGCACGGCAACCGGGGCCGGCACTGCTGCGGGTGGGGCCGTTTCCATTGCGGCGACCGGCTTGGGCGGCGGCATCGTTGCACGCGGCGCCGGCTCTGCCTGCGGGATGGCCCGGGCGGGCGCCGGCGGGGCTTGTGCCACGCGCCCGCCCGAACCCGGCGCAAACGCCAGCATCCGCAATAGCGTCATGCAAAAGCCCGACACCTCGTCCGGCGCATACGGCAGATCACGCCGGCCATTCAAAGCAATCTGGTAGTACAGCTGCACGGTTTCGGCATCGAGACGGCTTGCCGCCGCCTGCATCCGCTCACCTTCACCACCGGCTTCCCCTGTACCGCTTTTATGTAACGCGGGCGCATGCAGCATCAAGGCCAGTTGCGTCAGCAGGCTGCCCATGTCCTGCAGCGCGGCATCGAATGCCATGCCGCCCTCGGCAAGCTGCTGCGCTTGCTGCATCAGGCTGTCGGCGTCGTTTGCCGCCAGCGCGTCGAGCAGATCGAACAAATAATCGCGGCGCACCGTGCCGAGCATCGCCTCGACGCCGACCGCTTCGATGGCGCCGCCGCCGTAGGCGATCGCCTGATCGGTAAGCGAGAGCGCATCACGCATCGAGCCTGCGGCAGCGCGCGCCAGCAGGTTCAATGCTGCGGTTTCAGCGTGAACGTTTTCTTCGGCCAGCACTTCGGCCAGATGCTGCGCCACCAGCACGGGCGGCATCGGCTTCAGGTTGAATTGCAGACAGCGGCTCAACACCGTCACCGGAATTTTTTGCGGGTCGGTGGTGGCGAGGATGAATTTGACGTGCGCGGGCGGCTCTTCCAGCGTCTTCAGCATCGAGTTGAACGCCGGCTTCGACAGCATGTGCACTTCGTCGATGATGTAGACCTTGTAGCGCCCGACCGTCGGCGCGTATTGCGCGTTATCGAGCACTTCGCGCATGTTGTCGACGCCGGTATTCGACGCCGCGTCGAGTTCCAGCAGATCGACAAAGCGCCCGGCATCGATCTGGGTGCAGGACGAGCACACGCCGCATGGCGTAGCGGTGACGCCGGTTTCGCAGTTGAGACACTTGGCCAGAATCCGCGCCAGCGTGGTCTTGCCCACCCCGCGCGTGCCAGTCAGCAGATAGGCGTGATGCAGCCGGCCCTGCGTCAGCGCGTTGGAGAGCGCGCGCACCACATGTTCCTGCCCCTTGAGATCGGCAAACGCACGCGGCCGCCACTTGCGCGCCAGCGCCAGTGCGGGAGAAGCGGATTCGCCGAAGAGATCAGTCATGGGTTATGTAAGAAGGCGGGAACCATTCCAGGCGGCTTTCAAGCGAAGACAAGGCGGCGAGCCGCAGACAGTACCGTAAGTACGGCAAGGCTCAACAACGCAGTATTCGTTTGAAAGCCGCCTGGAATGGCGAGCCTGACCCCGGCACTGGCGTCACTCGCTGGGGCTGCTTCCTTCCGGACCTGACCCGATTCACGAACTAGCCATGCGGGGAGACCCGCCGCGTGCATTTTAACGCAGATGCGCGGCGCGCCCTATAGAAAAACAGGGGCACACGCGCTGGATCGACGCTTTACTCCTCGTCCGCCGGCAGCGTCAGCCGCCGCTTCTTCACCGCATCCGCCAGCATTCGCAGCAACGGCACGGTGTCGTCCCAGCTGATGCAGGCGTCGGTGATGGACTGCGCGTAGGCCAGCGGCTGGCCGGGAACGAGGTCCTGGCGCCCGGCAGTCAGATGGCTTTCGATCATCATGCCAATGATGCGGGTGTCGCCACCTGCCACCTGCGCGGCCACATCGGCGCCGACATCAATCTGGCGCTGGTACTGCTTGCTGGAATTGGCGTGGGAGAAGTCGATCATCACCTGCTGACGCAAACCGGCGGCGGCGAGTTCCTTGCATGCGGCATCGACACTGGCGGCATCGTAATTGGGTGTTTTGCCGCCGCGCAGGATCACGTGGGTATCCTCGTTGCCGGAGGTGCTGAACACGCCAACGTGGCCCGATTTAGTGATCGAGATGAAGTGATGGCGGGCCGCGGCAGCCTTGATCGCATCGGCGGCGATGCGCAGGCTGCCGTCGGTGCCGTTCTTGAAGCCGACCGGGCACGACAGGCCGGACGCCAGTTGGCGGTGCGACTGCGACTCGGTGGTGCGCGCGCCAATGGCGCCCCAGCTCACCAGGTCGGCGATGTATTGCGGCGAGATCAGGTCAAGAAACTCGGTGGCACAGGGCAGGCCGATTTCGTTGATTTCGAGCAGCAGCTTGCGCGCCAGCCGCAGGCCTTCGTTGATATCGAAGCTTTCGTCCAGATGCGGGTCGTTGATGAGGCCTTTCCAGCCCACGGTAGTGCGCGGTTTTTCGAAATACACGCGCATGACGACGACGATTTCGTGCGCCAGTTCGTCGGCCAGCGGTTTCAGCCGTTTCGCATAATCGATGGCGGCAACCGGGTCGTGAATCGAACAGGGGCCGACGACGATGAACAGCCGGTCATCGGCGCCGCGCAGCACGTCGTGAATGGCGCTGCGCGCGTGCGCGACATGCGACAGCACGGTTTCGTTGGCGCGGAGTTCCCGCATGATCTGCATCGGGGCGAGCAGTTCGCCGCTTTGCTCGATGCGGGTGTCGTCGGTGCGGGTGGTCGTCATCTTGTGGCTCCTGAGGTTGTGCCGCGGCGGCTTAAACAAAAAACCGCCAGCGGGCTGGCGGTTTCGTCAAGCGTCCTGAGCAATTCAGCGCCTCCCGACCGCCTGGGGCGAGGGATAACAGCAGCTAAAAAAGGACAGCGTGGCCGGGGTCATGCTTGCCAGTCTATCAAAACCCGTCGGCCTCAGACAACCGCAGGCACATCAGACCACGCCGCTTCCCCCCTTCTAACCCGGGCGCCCCACCCTATAATCGGGCAAACTCAAGCGGACAGAGGGAATGATGGACAACAACATCGACAACCAGCACGCCGGACAGGAATTGCGGCGCGACAAGCGTTTTCAGGTCTCCCAGGCAGCCATCATCTCGCAAGCCGGGTATCCCGAAATCGCCTGCGAGATTCGGGATTTCTGCGTAGGCGGTCTTTTCCTCAAATTCACCGCCCCGGAAGCAGCCATCACCGCCCTGGCCAAACGCGTCAACGCCGAAGTGGAAATCGTCTTCACCTCGGCCTCCAGCAGCAGCACGCTCAACTTTCAGGTGCCTGCGCTGCTCAAGCGGCTGAGTCCGCTGGGCGTCGGCGTCTCGTTCATTCGCCCGCCGCTCGATGCGCTGCGCGCGCTGCAAAAGCTGCGCATGGCGGGCCACCGGCAAAAACTTGCCGCGCTGCCGACCTCGAAGGCTTTCCCCCATCTGCGCCAGGCCAGCACCACGCTGCTGAATGAAACTCTGCTGCATGCGCACGGCCAGATGATGCAGGTGCTGGGCGACAAGCTCGGCGCGGCAGCGACACAGGCGTCCGGCATCGCCGAACATAGCGGCTTGCTGAGCGCGATGCATGAAATCAGCCAGCAGTCCGCCGCGGTGCAAACCCGCTTCGTGCAGCAGGTGATTGACGCGCTGAAGCAAGACAACGCGGTGCGGCGCCAGGTCAAGTCAGGCACCAGCGACGGCGGCCTGGCGCTGGTAGACGAACTGGATTTTGAAGATTGGCTCGCCACCTCGACCGAAGTGCACAGGCTGGAAGAACAGTTTCGCGAACAGCTGGCCGACATCGAGCCGCGCATCGGCCAGTTGTTCGGCTTTGCCTGCGACCACAGCACCAACCCGTTCGGTCCCGGCGTCATCGGCCATGCTTTCCGCAGCGCACTGCAGGATGTTCCAGTGTCGGCGCGCGCACGGCAGGTGGCCTACACCACCCTGCGCGAAGCCCTGTCCGACCAGCTGGCGCCGCTGTATTCGGAGTTGCTGGCGATGCTGCCGGTTTCGCAGGCAGAAACCCAGTCGCAGCCAACGCCCTCGGCTGCGCCGCCGTCGCCTGCCGACGCCAACCAGGTCGCACCCGACCGGCCCGAGCCCGACCCGGCCGGCACCTCGCCTCCCCAAAGCACGCTCAGCCGCCTGACCAGTTCCCTGATGGATTTTTTCCAGGGCAATCAGGGCGGCCCGCGCAACCCGGCCAACGCCGCAGGCGCGCCGATGCCTTCGGGCGCTGCGGCGCCGCAATCCGGCCCGGCAGGCTACTCCCAGCAGCCTGCCGGCGCGGCGGGGCCGGGTGTGGCGCATTCGCCGGTGTTGCAGCGGCTGGCGGCAGCCGGCGCCTTGCCGCCCGCCGTCACACACGAGATGCAGCGCTCGGTCGACATGTTCGGCGCGCTGTTCGACACCATGCACGCCGAAAAAACGGTCAGCGAAAGCATGCGGCCGTTTTTCCAGCAGCTCGAAACCAACCTCATCAAGCTGGCGATGTCCGATCCGCAGTTCCTCAATTCGCCCAGTCACCCGGCGCACAAGGTGCTGAACACGCTCGACCGCATCAGCATGGTGGCGGGCGACGACGGCAAGATAGGCGACGCGCGGCTGATGCGGCTGATGAGCCGCTGGACCGACCGCATCAACCTCGAAGCCGACAAGAACCCGGGGGTGTTCGAAGAAGCGCGCACCCAGCTCGAACGCGTGGTCAAGCCACTACTCTCCGAGCGGGCCGCGCGGGTATTCCGCCTGCAGGAAATGTGCGAAGGCCGCCAGAACGCCGAGATCATTAAGCAGCGCATCCTGCGCGAACTGCTGGCTCAGCTTGAGACCCAGCCGGTGCCCAACGCCGTGATCGAGTTGCTCAACGGCGGCTGGCGCAATGTGCTGTTCACCACCGAAATGCGCCATGGCGCCGAAAGCGACGACGCGCGCGAAGCCTGGCAAGTGCTGCGGCAACTGTGCGGCTGGCTCGACCCGGAGCTCGCCGAGCCACCATCGGCCAGCGATGTTCAGGCCTTGCTGCAACGCATCGACCATGACCTCACCCAGGTGTGCGCCGACAAGTTCGCGCAGGACCGCATCGTCGACCAGCTCGCCACCACCCTGTTCGAAACCAACAAAACCCAGCACCCGCGCACCGCGATTGCCGCCCGCCTGATCGACGCCGGCAGCGAACCACTCACCGAAGAGCAGGACAACCTGGCCGAACGCCTGCGCGTCGGAGACTGGCTGCAATTCAAATCGCAGGACACCCCGCTCAATCTGATCTGGATCGGCGACCAGCCGCACGTGTACGTGTTCGCCAACTATCGCGGCATCAAAAAACTCGACCTCAAGCGACCGGAGCTGCTGCAAGCACTGGAAGCCGGCGAAGCGCAATGGACCGAAGACCTCGAGTTGCCGCTGATGGATCGCTCCTACAGCGCGATGATCCAGAAAATGCAGCGCGACCTGCTGTGGCAGGCCTCGCACGACTCCGCCACTGGCCTGGCCAACCGCAAGAGCTTCTTCCGCGCGATCCGCCGCGCCTGGCTGCGCAGCCAGGCCACCGCAGGCGGCTATGCCGTCGGCGTCATCCAGTTCGACATCAGCAATCCGGCCGGCGAGGCTGCGGGGAGCGACATCCGCACCCCCATCCTGCGCGAACTCGCCCAGCTGCTGCCCACGCTATTGCCGGCCAGCGCCCAGTTGGCGCGCGCCGGCGAGTCCGGTCTCGCATTCTGGATCGAGGCCGCCGATGGCGACGCCGCCCAGGCGCAGGCCGAGGCGCTGCTCGGCACACTGACCGCCCACCCGCAGGAAGTCCATGGCATACGCTATCGCGTGCAGATGGCGGCCGGCCTGATGTGGGCAAGCGACTGCCTCAGCCCGGAAACCTATTTCGACAACGCCAACGCTGCCAGCGCCCGCGCGCGTGAATCCGGGCAAGCGGTTGTGCAATACAGCAGCGAAGTCAACGACAGCGGCGTGCTGGCCTTGGCGCAATGGGCGCACGAACTGACCTCCATCCTCGCCCACAACCAGCTCAGCCTCAACTGCCAGCCGGTGGTGGCCGCGGCTGATGTCGCGCGCACCCCGCTGTATTACGAAGTGCTGCTGCATCCCACCGCGCATGACGCACGCGCCATCTCCACCGGCGACCTGATCGACGTCGCCGCGCGCCTGCAACGCATCACCGAAATCGATCGCTGGGTGGTGAAAACCGTCCTGCACTGGATGCGCGAGCACGCTGACACCGTGGGATCGATTGGCGGCCTGTCGATCAACCTGTCCGGCCAATCGGTCACCAATCCGCTGTTTCTGAAGTTTTTGCTGGCGGAACTGGCGCGCGGCGATCTCCCCGGGAACAAGCTCATTTTCGAAATCAGCGAAGCCGATGCCGTCGAGGGCCACGCCCAGACCCAGCTGTTCATGCGCCAACTCCAGCGCCACGGCTGCCGCTTCACCCTCGACGACTTCGGCATCGGCAGCAGCTCCTATACCAGCCTGAAGAGCATGAAGCTCGATTACCTGAAAATCGACCGCAACCTGGTGCGCGAAATCGGCACCAGCATGATCGACGAAGCCCTGGTGCGTTCCATCCTCGAAACCGGCAGCTTCCTCGGCATCAAGACCGTGGCGGGCTTCATCGAAGACCCCGATTTCCTCGCCACACTGGTCGAAATGGGAGTCGATTGCGTGCAGGGGTATTTCATCGGCGAACCGCTGCCGTTGGATAGCTTGGAATAAACATTCAGACAACCAGCAACCCGTGGCCTGCGCGACAGGTGACTGGCTGCATGGACAAGAGGGTTTTATGCTGGCCGGAAAGGCTTTGGTAAAAGGCCGAACAGCCAGATGCCTTGGCAGGTATCGACCCTGAGGAGACGGTCGTGCCTTGCTCTCCGAACGTCCTTTAATTCAGCTTTCGCGGACGTTTAACTCATGTGTCGGCATTCTTTACGCACCACTTGCCCTTCGCGCTCTCTGCTTAATTAAAAGACATAATAATCAGCATCATACTTGTGTTGGCGTTGTTCTTGCTTGTAAGTTCACGCACATTTTAAGAATGTGATACAGAGCCAGTCAGGCCACAAAACAATATTAAATGTATTAAGGGAAACTTAATGAAAAGTGTGATGCTTCTCGCTGCCCTTGGCGGCCTTGCTCTTATCCATCAAACCGAGCCTTTAGCCGCGGAGGCCACCAAGTTCGTCATCGATCCCGCTCACAGCTATGTCAAAGCGTACGTTTTCAAGGGCTGGGTAAATGATGGCGATACATGGGACAACTCTGGTGTGTCCTGGCGAGTTGACTGGACGCTTTCGACCTTCCAATTAACTGGCTCATTTACGGTGGAGACGATTCCTTCTGGGTCGAGCCCGGAATGGAATCGGCTCTATCTAGTTCAGAACGAGGTCGTGACTGACGCGCCGGAGTATGCATCTTTCTATTTGCCGGACTTCTTCTCTGTGTCGGGTGAGAGCGTGAGTTACTCGAGTCACCCCTGTTTTGACACGGGCTTTTACGCCCCGCCAGGCGAATACTGGTCCTGCTCGGGTGGGCAAAGGGGGATCAGCCGAGTAGACGAAGGTACGCTTATAAGCGGAGTGATGGTGCTCGAAGGTGCAATCTCGGATGATCAAAATTTCTGGGGCCCCAGTAGTTATGGCATCGTGTTGCCCTATGGCACAGAGCCCGATCCCGAACTTGCGATTGACTACAGCTACGTGAATGACTTGTTCCAGTACCACATGGTGGCAGTGTCCTCAGTTCCCGAGCCTGAACCCAGCTTGCTGATGCTGGCAGGGGTTGGCTTACTCGGTTACGTCGTCAGACGCCGAAAATTTGTATAGATTCTATGAATTCAGGCATGTGGGAAAGTGCCCCCTCGCGCTGGTGGCTAACCGGCTTGGAGCGCCCCTCCAACTACACGTTGACTGTCCGCTTAGAGACGCCAGAGCCGACCTTTACAGTGATCACACCCACCGGCCGTTTCTGGCCGATTTCCGCCCTCCACGTAGCCAAAACCCTGCCTCCTTACCCATACAACTGAACGGCGAATCCATCCCGCTCCCAGTCGCGAATCAGTTTCCAGCCAGCGCTTGCGGCGATGGCGCTGAATTCGTCGCCGCGAAACTTGTAGGAGTTTTCGGTGTGCAGCGCTTCACCCAGATTGAAATGAAAGCGCTGGCCCGCCACGCTGACGCTTTGCTCGATCAGACTGACCAGATGCATTTCGATACGCCCGGCGGTCGGATTATAGAACGCGTAGTGGCGGAACTGGCTGAGGTTGAAGTCGGCGTCGAGTTCGCGATTCAAACGCGCCAGCAGGTTGAGGTTGAATGCGGCGGTGACGCCCGCGGCATCGTTGTAGGCGCGGTGCAGTTGGACCGGGTCTTTCTTCAGATCGAAGCCGATGAGCAACTGGCCCGGTTCGCCCGCCAGGCGGCGAAACCGCGCCAACAAGGCGACGGCGTCGGTCGGCGCGAAGTTGCCGATGCTGGAGCCGGGATAGTAGATCAGCCGCCGGTCTGCCGTGAGGTAGGGCGCGGCGGCTTCCAGATTGTGAATGAAGTCCATCCCCAGTGCGGTCACCGCCACCCCGGGGGAGTCGGCGGCAAGCAGGCCGGCGGCGGCGGCGAGCGGCGCCCCGGCAATGTCCAGCACCACCAGTTGGCTGGGCCGCAAGGCATCGAGCAAGGTGCGGACTTTGATGCAGTCGCCCGCGCCCGGCTCGATGATGCAATCGACCGTGCCGATCGCGGCTGCAATCTCGGGTAGATGCGCCGCCATGAGCGCCTGTTCGGTGCGGCAGAGGACGTATTCGGGTTGTGCGCAAATAGCCTCGAACAGGTGGCACCCGGCTGCGTCGTAAAAATATTTGGGCGGAATGGCCCTGGGCTGCGCGGCCAGTCCCGCCAGCACGTCGGCGCGCAGGTCGTCGCGGGCAGCGGGAAAGTCAAAGAACTGCAGCGCCATTCAGGCAACGACCGTCACGTTGGTTCCGGCGTGCAGGCTGCCGATTTCTACCGCGCCAGCAAAGCCGTGCCGATGGAACACGTCGAGCACGGCCTGACGGAATTCAGGCGCGCAACTCACCAGCAGGCCGCCGCTGGTTTGCGGGTCGCTCAGAATCGCCTGCTGCCAGTCGGCGATGCCCTCAAACAGGCTGACTTCAGCGCCGTAGCCCGCCCAGTTACGCTGGCTGGCGCCGGTGACATGGCCCGCCTGCGCAAGCTCGGCGACACCCGGCAACAGCGGCAGGCGTGCGAGTTCAACGCGCGCGGCGAGCTTCGAGGCGCGGGTGATTTCGAGCAGGTGTCCGGCGAGGCCAAAGCCGGTTATGTCGGTGAGCGCGTGGACGCCATCGAGCCCGGCGAGATCGGTGCCGGCGGTGTTGAGCTGGGTGGTGGCGGCGATCATCGCAGCGTACTGGTCGGCGCTCAGCAGTTCTTTTTTCAGCGCGGCGCTGTAGATGCCGACGCCGAGCGGCTTGCCGAGAATCAGCACGTCGCCGTCCTGGCCGCCCGAATTTTTCTTGACGCGGCCCGGCGATAGGAATGCCGGCCGCCTTGCACACCGCTTCGCCGCCCGCGAGAATCTGGCGGATGACGTCGTTGGACAGCTTGCCGATCGGCATGCCGACGATGGCCAGCGCGAACAACGGCCGGCCGCCCATGGAATACACATCGGACAGCGCATTGGTAGCGGCGATGCGGCCGAACTCATAGGGGTCGTCCACGATCGGCATGAAAAAATCGGTGGTGGCGACAATGGCCTGTTCGTCGTTCAGGCGATAGACCGCGGCGTCGTCGCCATGCTCGATGCCCACCAGCAAATCAGGATAGGCTGCCGCCAGATTCGATGTAAAAGGCGTGCCGGCGAGAATTTCGCGCAGCACGGCCGGCGCAATTTTGCAGCCGCAGCCGCCGCCATGCGAAAACTGGGTCAGGCGGATGGGGGGATTTGAAGTGACGTCGCTCATGTTCAGAATTCACCTGTGGTTTAAATTGAAAGTGGCGCTTGAATTTACGGTATCTATATAGCATGAACCTCGATCGCCCCGTCAGCGGCCACACGCCGGAACAGCTCATCGCCAGCCTGATGCAGGCGCGCGAACAACTGCAAGCGCTCGTTGCCTGCCTCCCGGCAGACGGCTGGCTGGGGCCGCGTGACCCGTTCCTGAATCCGCCCCTGTGGGAGCTCGGCCACATCGTATGGTTCCAGGAACGCTGGTGTCTGCGCGCGCGGGCGGATGGCAGCCTTGCCGACAGCCTGCTGCCGGGCGCCGATGCGCTGTACGACTCGTCTGCCGTGTCGCACGACACGCGCTGGGATCTGCCCCTGCTGCCACCCGCCGCGCTCGATGCGTATGCCGACCAGGTGACCGCAGCGGTGACGGCCCGACTGCGCAGCGCGTTCAGTCCTGCGCTGGCCTATATGGCCGAGCTGTGCCTGTATCACGAACTGATGCACATCGAGGCCTGGTGGATGGCTTTTCAGTACCTGGGTTATGCACCGCCCGCTGCACTGACGCTGCCGGACAACCTGCCCTTGCTTGCCACACGGCTGCCATTTGCCGAAGCCAAGGTGTGGCTGGGCAGCGGCACCCGTGAAGGTTTCATTTTCGACAACGAAAAATGGCGGCATACCCTCCACGTCCCGGCATTCGACATCGACGCGACCCCGGTGAGCGAAGCCGCCTTTGCGGCCTTCGTCGACGCCGGCGGCTACCAGCACCGCGCAGCGTGGTCGGAGGCAGGCTGGGCCTGGCGCACGGCCAGCGGCGCAAACCACCCGGTGTACTGGCGCAAGACGGATGACGGCTGGCAGGTGCGCCGCTTCACGCAATGGACGCCGCTGCATGCGGGCGCACCCATGCTGCATGTGAATGGTTTTGAAGCCGAGGCCTGTGCCACCTGGCTGGGACGCCGCCTGCCCAGCGCAGCCGAATGGCAGCACGCGACCGGGTCGGCTGATTGTGTCTGGGGGGCGGGCTGGGAATGGACGCGCGATGCCTTCGCACCCTACCCCGGATTTGAGCCCGATCCGTACCGCGACTATTCGCAACCCTGGTTCCACACCCATCGGGAATTGCGCGGCGGCGGGCCGCTGACCGATGCGCGGCTCAAACGCGCAGGCTTTCGCAACTTCTATTTGCCACAGCGGCGCGATGCGTTTGCGGGCTTTCGAACAGCCAGCGTTTAGGCCAGAAACAATTCCAGCAGGTCGTTTAAAAAATGCTGCCCGTGCACGCTCGGCTGCAAGCGGGTGGCGCCGGGCAACAACAGGCCCCGCGCGCGCGCTTTATCAAGCGCGGCGGCGCACACGATCAGGGGCAGGCCGGTGCGTTCTTCGAACAGCGCCGCAGGCACGCCCTCGTTCAAGCGCAGCGCGTTCATCATGAACTCGAACGGCAGGTCGGTGCGCGTCAGGATACGGGTGTCGGCAAGGTGCGCGCCCTGCGCCACCGCATCCATGTATTGCTGCGGATGCTTGGTGCGCATCTGGCGAAGGATGCGGTCGTGGAAACTGAGCTTGGAATGCGCGCCCGCGCCGATGCCGAGATAATCGCCAAACTGCCAGTAGTTGAGGTTGTGGCGGCTGGCGTGGTGCGGCCGTGCATAGGTCGAGGTTTCGTAGTGCTGCATACCGGCCCCGATCAGCCGCGCTTCGACCGCCAGTTGCATGTCTGCCGCCGCATCGTCGTCCGGCAGATTGGCCGGCGCGGTGTGGCCGAACGGCGTATTGGGCTCGAGCGTGAGGTGGTAGGCCGACAGATGCGGCGGCTCAAAGCTGAGCGCGGTGTCGATATCGGCCAGCGCCTCGGCCAGCGTTTGCCCGGGCAGCGCAACCATCAGGTCGAGATTGAAGGTATCGAAATGGGTCGCGGCAAGTTCAGCCGCGCGGCGTGCCTCCACGTCGTCGTGAATCCGCCCCAATGCCTGAAGGTGGCGCGGATTGAAACTCTGGATACCGAGCGACACGCGCGTAACGCCAGCCGCGCGGAAGCCGGCAAACTTGGTGGCCTCCACCGTTCCGGGGTTGGCTTCGAGCGTGATTTCCGCGCCGGGCAACAGCCGCGTCAGGGTCCGAACGCCGGTCAGGATGCGGTCGATCCCATCTGCCGAAAACAGGCTCGGCGTGCCGCCGCCGAAAAAAACCGTATGAACCGTGCGACCCCAGATATCGGGCAGCGCCTGTTCCAGATCGGCCAGCAGCGCATCGATATACGCGGCTTCCGGAATCGCTTGCGCCGCATGCGAATTGAAGTCGCAATACGGGCATTTCTTCACGCACCACGGCAGGTGGATATAGAACGACAGCGGCGGCGATACGGTCAACCCACCGCCGGCAAAGCGAATGACGGACTCAGCCAAGCTGTTTCAGCTTGCCCACCAGATCGCGCAGCGCCTGGCCGCGATGGCTGATGCCGTTCTTGGTGTCTTCATCCAGCTCGGCACCGGTTTTGCCGAATGGCGGGACGAGGAAATACGGATCGTAGCCAAAACCATTTTCGCCGCGCGGGGTATCGATGATCTCGCCGTGCCAGCGGCCTTCCGAGATGATCGGCTCGGGGTCGTCGGGGTGGCGCACGTAGACCATGACGCAGGTGTAGTGGGCGCGGCGGTTGGCCTCACCGGCCAGCTCGGCGATGAGTTTTTCGTTGTTGCGCTGATCGGATTTGGGTTCGCCGGCATAGCGTGCGGAAAACACCCCGGGCGCGCCGCCGAGCGCCTCGACGCAAATGCCGGAATCGTCGGCCAGCGCCGGCAGGCCGCTGTGCGCGCTGGCGTGGCGCGCCTTGGCCAGACAGTTCTCGACAAAGGTGATGTACGGCTCGGGGCATTCGGGCACGTTGAAATCAGATTGCGGCACCGCCTGAATGTCGAGCGGCGCGAGGATGCGGGCGATTTCACGCAGCTTGCCGGCGTTGCCTGAGGCGATGACGAGCTTGCTCATGCGTACAGCGCCGCGAGCTGGGCGGCGGTGATTTCCGTGATGCCCGCGCTCGCCAGGTCGATCAACGCGTCCATGTCGGCACGCGAGAACGGGGCGCCTTCTGCCGTGCCCTGCACTTCGACGATGCCGCCACTGCCGGTAATCACCACATTCATGTCGGTGTCGCAGCCGGAATCTTCCAGGTAATCGAGATCGAGCACGGCCGCGCCTTGATAGAGGCCGACCGAGACGGCGGCGATGCTGTCGTTCAGCGGGGTTTCAGCGAGCTTGCCGTCGCGCAGCAGACCGGCGACCGCATCGGCCACTGCGACGTAGGCGCCGCAAATGCTCGCGCAACGCGTGCCGCCGTCGGCCTGCAGCACGTCGCAATCAATTTGCAGCGTGCGTTCGCCGAGCTTTTTCAGGTCGACCACGGCGCGCAGGCTGCGGCCGATCAGGCGCTGGATTTCCTGTGTGCGGCCGGACTGCTTGCCGCGCGCGGCTTCGCGGTCGCTGCGGGTGTGGGTGGAGCGCGGCAGCATGCCGTATTCGGCGGTGACCCAGCCTTCGCCGCTGCCTTTTTTGTGCGGCGGGATTTTCTCCAGCACGCTGGCGGTACACAGCACGCGGGTGTCGCCCATGCTGACCAGCACCGAACCTTCGGCATGTTTGGTGTAACCACGGGTGAAGGTCAGGGCGCGCAGCGCATCGGGCGCGCGGCCGCTGGGGCGGGAAATGGCAGTCATGGCAGTCATGGCAGCGGACAAAAATGGAAAGCGCGAGTTTACCGCGCCCCGGGCGTCCCGCTCACGCGCCGTGCATCCTGCGCTACTTGACCGAGATATTCTGGATTGCCTGCTGGATTTCAGCGATGGCGCGCTCGATTTCGTCGTCCGACACCGCGGCCGCGCCTGGCACCGAACGGTGCGCGTTAATCTGCGTGGTGACGCCGCCATCTGGCAGCGCCAAGGTGGAAATGGAGTCCTTGCTCGGCATGCGCGCCTCGCCCCAAGTCATGGCGATCAGGCTGAGGTTGTCGCCGTGCTCGCCGCCGCGAAACTCGGCATGGTCCATCAAATGGCGCACCGCGTCTTCCAGCGTGTAGGCATGCAGCAGCGCGGACAGTTCCTGGGCGTTGATCATGCCCCAGATGCCGTCGGTGCAAAGCAGCATGGTGTCGCCGTCGGTCAGCGGGAGCGGCGCATTGCATTCGACCTGCGGAATGGCGTAGCCCCCCAGGCAGTTGGAGACCTTGTTGCGCTCCGGATGGTGACCGGCCTCCTCCTCGCTGATGATGCCGTCGCGCACCAGTTGCGCCACGGCGGTATGGTCTTCGGTGCGGGCGATCAGCGCGCCGTCGCTGAACAGATACAGGCGCGAATCGCCCACATGCGCCCAGTACGCGGTGCCATCCTGCACCACCGACGCCACCAGCGTGGTGTGCGGAATTTCAAGCAAATCCTGCGCGATGGCGTAGTCGTTGATCGCGCTATGCGCAAGCGCCGTCGCATCGGCCAGAAAGGCCATCGGATCGGACAAACGCGGCTTGGCCAGTTTCTGGAACAGGTCGGTCAGGGTCTGCACCGCGATCTGTGCGGCGATTTCGCCATACAGGTGGCCGCCCATGCCATCGGCTACCACCATCAACAAGGCATCGCGACTGTAGGAGTAGGCGACCCGATCCTGGTTGTTTTTACGGCCACCCTGACGTGACGCCTGGTAAATGGTGAATTTCATCGCGATAGCTTCAGAACAGGTCTTTGGTCAGTGAATGCTTGATGCTACTCAAAAACGAGGGCCGTGGCAGCGTCATCGAACTGCTATCCATCAACACCTTTTGTAAACTAAACACACTTTGCGGACGTTCCATATAGTTCAGCTTGAGGCAGTGGTCGATGGTTTCCAGCAACTGCGCAGAATACGTACCGCGCCAGTTCACCCCTGCCGGCACCATTTTATCGTTGAGCAGGCGCGCGTCGGCCGCCTGCGGCGGGTAACCCGCCAGGCAGGCATACAGGCTGGCGCCCACGCTGTATATATCGCTCCAGGGGCCAAGCCGTTCGCGGTTGTGGTATTGCTCGGGCGCGGCAAAACCCGGGGTGTACATGGGTTGCAACTTGCTTTCTTCCTGGGTCAGCGTTTGTCGCGCCGCACCAAAGTCGATCAGCACCGGAGAACCGTCCAGGCGGATGTAGATGTTGGACGGCTTGATATCGAGATGCAGCAGCTTGTGCGTATGCACTTCGCGCAGGCCGTTCAGCAGTTGCGCGAACACGCGGCGAATGAAGCTTTCACGTATGCTGCCGCGGTTGGCCTGGATATGCTGCTGCAGGGTCTTGCCGCGCTCGAAGCGCATCACCATGTAAACCGTGTCGTTGGCGCGGAAGAAATTGACCACGCGGATGACGTTGGGATGATTGATGCACGCGAGCGCCCGGCCTTCTTCGAAGAAGCACTTCATGCCGTGACGGAAAATATTGTTGTTTTCGGTCGAATTGGCCTGCACGATGACCGAGCCTTCGGTGCGCAGCACCAACGCACCCGGCAGGTATTCCTTGATGGCCACCGGCTGGTTGGCATCATCGCGCGCCAGATAGACCAGGCTGAAGCCACCGCCGCCAATTTTGCGGACAATGGTGTATTCGTTCAGCCGGTATCCGTTTGGAAGTGCCTGGTTGGGTTGAGTCGCCATAGTCGAACGTCTATCATCTTTTTCAGTTTACGGGTTGGCCTGCCATCAAATTACACCCGGCGGGTCGCCAGCCATCGCTTTAATCACTCGCACACCCATTATGACCACCAGCATGACCGGGTTCGCCGCCCACAGCATCAACCTCGAGCATGCCAGCGTCAATATCGACCTGCGCAGCGTCAACCAGCGTTACCTCGAATTGCATTTTCGCCTGGCCGACGAAGCACGCAACCTGGAACCGCAGTTGCGCGAATTGATCCAGCAGCGGCTGACGCGGGGCAAAGTGGAATGCCGCATCAGTCTCAATCCGGGTTCCACCACCACGCCCCATAACGGCTTAAACCCGGCGATTCTTGAATGTCTGGCGCGGTGGCAGGCCGACGTGCAACAGCGTCTGCCCGGTAGCGCGCCGCTCAGCGTCAACGACATTCTGCACTGGCCTGGCGCGGTACCCGCCGTCAGCCAGCCGCAAGATACGCTGAACGAAACCGTGCTGGGCGGAATGCGGGTCACGCTTGACGAGATGGTAGAAAGCCGCCAGCGCGAAGGCGCCAAGCTCAAGCAGCACATTCTGGACCGTCTTGCCGCCGCCGAATCCGAGGTGAAAACCCTGCGCCCCTTGCTGCCGGCCCTAATCGCCGCCCAGCGCGACAAGCTGACCGAGCGCCTGCACGAAGCGCTGGGCGAGGCCGGGCATGAGCGTCTGGCGCAGGAAATCGTGCTGGCGGCGCAAAAGGCCGATATCGACGAAGAGCTTTCGCGCCTGAGCACCCACTTTGCAGAAGTTCGCCGGGTCCTGGACCAACCCGGCGCAGTCGGCAAACGACTCGATTTCCTGATGCAGGAACTGCATCGCGAAGCCAACACGCTGGGCTCCAAGTCGGTGGCCGTTGAAACGTCGCGCGCCTCGCTCGAACTCAAGGTCCTGATCGAGCAAATGCGTGAACAAGTGCAAAATATCGAATAAGCAGAAACCGAGAGACCCTGAAACAGCCATGAATTCCCACTCCCCATCCGGCGTGCTCTACGTCGTCAGCGCCCCGTCCGGTGCAGGCAAAACCAGTCTGGTCAAAGCGCTGCTCAAGGTCGACCCGGCCATTCGCCTGTCGGTCTCCCATACCACCCGCGCGCCGCGACCCGGCGAAACCAACGGGCGAGACTACCATTTTGTCAGCCGCGAACAGTTCCAGATCATGCTGGCTGAAGGCGAATTTCTGGAACACGCCGAGGTGTACGGCAACTTCTACGGCACCGCGAAAGGCAGCATCACGCACGACCTCAACGCTGGCCACGACGTGTTGCTGGAAATCGACTGGCAGGGCGCCGGACAAATCAAGCAGCATTTCCCGCACTCCGCGTCGATCTATATCCTGCCGCCCTCGTTCAACGTGCTGCGTACCCGGCTGGCCGGACGCGGGCAGGACAGCGACGAAGTGATCGAGCGCCGCCTCGCCGCCGCGGCCCACGATGTCGCTCACGCCGATGCGTTCGACTATATAATCGTCAACGATGATTTCGAGCACGCCTCACAAGATCTGCTCGCCATCACCCGCAGCATTCGCCTCGAAACGGCGCGCCAGCTGGTTCGGCATACCGCCCTTTTCGAGGAATTCAGGCGTATCTGATTGATCCACAATCAATTTTTTCGGCTCGATTTGCCCCTTTATTTGATTGAACCCACACCCCCTGGCGCACCCGCGCCAGCAGAGCAGGAGTAGCCCTATGGCCCGTATTACCGTTGATGACTGCATTCCGATGTTTCCCAACCGCTTCGAGCTGACGCTCGCCGCGACCTACCGCGCCCGTCAACTGGTGCAAGGCTCGCAATCTATGGTCGACTCGACCGACAAGGCCGTGGTGACCGCCCTGCGCGAAATCGCCGCCGGCAAAGTCGGTCCTGAAATTCTCAATCGAGGCCGTGCCTGAGAA
Source organism: Hydrogenophilales bacterium 16-61-112 (assembly GCA_002257045.1). GTDB lineage: Bacteria > Pseudomonadota > Gammaproteobacteria > Burkholderiales > Thiobacillaceae > Thiobacillus. The sequence continues at coordinate 38,809 of NCHD01000020.1, forward strand.
TCAGCCCGTCCCTCAACCGGCGCACCCGCACCGTGCGCCGACGTTGACGCACGAGTTCGACTCGCTGCGTCCCAAGCTGGCGTATCTCACGCCGGACGAAATCAGCACCCTGGAAGTTGCCTACGAATTCAGCCGTAGTGCCCACGAAGGCCAGTTCCGCAAAAGCGGCGAACCCTACATTTCCCATCCGCTGGCGGTAGCCGGCATCCTGGCCGAATGGCATCTGGATGCACAAACCCTGGCCGCGGCCCTGCTGCACGACGTAGTGGAAGACACGCCGGCTACAGCGGGAGAAATCGAAACGCGGTTTGGCAAGGCAGTCGCCTTGCTGGTCGACGGCGTATCGAAGCTCGACAAGCTGGCATTTGCCTCCGAGCAACACGCGCAGGCCGAGAACTTCCGCAAAATGCTGCTGGCGATGGCACAGGATGTGCGGGTCATCCTGGTCAAGCTGGCCGACCGCCTGCACAACATGCACACCATGGATTCGATGCCGGTTGAAAAGCACCGCCGCATCGCCACCGAAAC
>NCHD01000168.1 GCA_002257045.1 Hydrogenophilales bacterium 16-61-112
GAGTTGGAGGCAAAGGGCCTGGTTGTGGCAGGCCGCGCGCCGGGTACCGATTTGTGCGAAATGGTCGAGTTGCCCCGCGCGGTGCACCCCTGGTTCGTCGGTTGTCAATTCCACCCGGAATTCACCAGCAACCCGCGCACCGGCCATCCGCTATTCATTGCCTTCGTCCAGGCCGCATTGGCTTGCAAGCAGCAGGAGCAAACATGAAACTCTGTCATTTTGAAGCCGGCCTTGATCACCCTTTGTTCCTGATTGCAGGACCCTGCGTGATCGAATCCGAGCAACTGGCGATGGATACGGCGGGTGCGCTGAAAGAAATGTGTGTGGCGCTGGATATTCCCTTCATTTACAAGTCCTCGTTCGACAAGGCCAATCGTTCGTCGACCCAGTCGTTCCGCGGCCTGGGGGTTGAAGAAGGCCTGCGCATCCTGTCCGAAGTGAAGGCGAAAATCGGCGTGCCGGTGCTGACCGACGTACACGAAGACACACCGTTGAATGAAGTCGCGGCCGTGGTGGACGTGCTGCAGACCCCGGCGTTTTTGTGCCGCCAGACCAACTTCATCCAGAACGTCGCGCGTACCGGGCTGCCGGTCAACATCAAAAAAGGCCAGTTTCTTGCGCCGTGGGACATGCAGAATGTCGTCGACAAGGCGCGCGAGGTGGGAAACGATCAGATCATGGTGTGCGAACGCGGCGTGAGCTTTGGCTACAACACGCTGGTGTCCGACATGCGCGGGCTGGCGATCATGCGCGCGACGCAATGTCCGGTGGTATTCGATGCCACGCATTCGGTGCAGCAGCCGGGTGGGCAGGGCACCACCAGCGGCGGACAACGTGAGTTCGTACCGGTGCTGGCGCGTGCGGCGGTGGCGGTGGGCGTGGCCGGGGTGTTCGCGGAAACGCATCCAAACCCCGCTTGCGCACTGTCCGACGGACCCAATGCTTGGCCGCTCGAGATGATGAAAGAGCTGCTGGAGACCTTGAAAGAAATCGACGTGCTGGTGAAACAGCGCGGTTTTATTGAACACAAATTGATGAAAACCTGAATCGGGAAAGCGCGCGCAGAGGGGTTCTGCGCGTCTTCGCGGACAAATATTGAATGAAGGAAAAGCAATTGAGCGCAATTATTGATGTCATCGCCCGGGAAATTCTCGATTCCCGCGGCAATCCCACTGTCGAGGCCGATGTGCTGCTGGAGTCTGGCGTGCTGGGGCGTGCCGCCGTGCCGTCCGGCGCGTCGACTGGCAGCCGCGAAGCCATCGAGCTGCGCGATGGTGACAAGTCGCGCTATCTCGGCAAGGGTGTGCTGAACGCCGTCGAGCACGTCAACACCGAAATCTGCGAAGCCATCATCGGCCTCGATGTGGAAGACCAGGCCTTCATCGACCAGACCATGATCGATCTCGACGGCACCGAGAATAAGTCGCGCCTGGGCGCCAATGCGATGCTGGCAGTGTCGATGGCGTGTGCGCGTGCTGCTGCCGAGCAGGCCGGGCTGCCGCTCTACCGCTATCTGGGCGGTGCCGCCCCGATGGCCTTGCCGGTGCCGATGATGAACATCATCAATGGCGGCGCGCACGCCAACAATAATATCGACATGCAGGAATTCATGATCATTCCGGTTGGCGCGCCGAGCTTCCGCGAAGCCTTGCGTTACGGTGCGATTGAAAAAGCCGGCCTGCAACCCGGAATCGATGTCGCCATCGGCGTCGATTGCGCCGCGTCCGAGTTCTACAAGGACGGCCTCTACCAACTCGAATCCGAAGGGTTGAAACTGACCTCCGCCCAACTCACCGATTACCTGGCGGCCTGGTGCGACAAATACCCCATCATCAGCATCGAGGACGGCATGGCCGAAGGCGACTGGGATGGCTGGAAAATCCTCACCGACAAGCTCGGCGCGCGCGTGCAGCTGGTGGGCGACGATCTTTTCGTCACCAACGCCAAGATTCTCAAGGAAGGCATCGAGAAGGGCGTCGCCAACTCGATCCTGATCAAGGTCAACCAGATTGGCACCTTGTCGGAAACCTTCCAGGCCATCGAGATGGCCAAGCAGGCCGGTTATACCTCGGTCATCTCGCACCGTTCGGGCGAAACTGAAGACACGACCATTGCCGACCTGGCTGTCGCCACCAACGCGCGCCAGATCAAGACCGGTTCGCTGTCACGTTCCGACCGCATGGCCAAGTACAACCAGCTGCTGCGCATCGAAGAAGAGCTTGGCGATACGGCTAGCTACCCCGGACGCGATGCGTTCCGTCAGCGCGGTTAATTTCAGCGCCGGTAGCTTTTCCGCGCGCGCGCGCAGCCAGGGTTTGACCTGGATGCTGGCTGCCGCGATCGTGTTGCTGCAATACCCCTTGTGGCTGGGGGCGGGTAGTTGGTTGAGCGTGCGCGAGCGCGCTCGGGAAATCGACATCCAACAGGCATTGAACCAGCGTTTGCAGGCACGCAACGAGGGTTTTCTGGCTGAGCTTGGTGACCTTAAACAAGGGCGTGACGCCATCGAAGAGCGCGCGCGCAATGAGTTGGGCATGATCGCGCCGGATGAGTGGTTCATCCGCGTGGTGCCGGCCTCTTCCGTTCAGTCTGGGAATACGCATGAGTGATTTGCAAATCAGCTTGTTGGTGGTCGGCGCAGCCATCGTGGTGCTGGTGCTGGCTTTTAACTGGTTTCAGGA
>NCHD01000169.1:0-1661 GCA_002257045.1 Hydrogenophilales bacterium 16-61-112
ATCGGCATGATGGTGGACGGCGCCGTGGTAATGGTTGAGAACGGCTTCCGCCTGCTCAGCCACAAGGTCGGACAATCGGTCAACAAGAGCCATGTGATCCTGGAAGCAGCGCGGGAAGTGATCAATCCGACCGTGTTCGCGATCCTGATCATCATCGTGGTGTTTCTGCCGCTGTTTTCTCTGACCGGGCTCGAGGGCAAGCTTTTCAAGCCCATGGCGCTCACCATCACCTTCGCCATGATCGGTTCTCTGCTGCTGACCTTGACCTTGGTGCCGGTGCTCAGTTCGCTGATTCTCAAACCCAAGGAGGAGAAAGACACCTTCGTGGTGCGCTGGGCGAAAAAGCTTTACCTGCCGCTGCTGGACTGGGCCCTGGAGAACAAGCGCAAGATGGTCGGCGGGGCATTGATCCTGTTGATCGGAACCCTCGCCCTGTTTCCTTTCCTCGGCAAGGAGTTCATGCCGACCTTGCAGGAGGGCGGCATCATGTTCCGCGTCACCAGCATTCCCTCCACCTCGCTGGATGAATCGATCCGCATCTCCGAGGGCATCGAAACCGAACTCAAGCATTTCCCTCAGGTGAAATCCGCCATTGCCATGATCGGCCGCGCGGAGAAAGGCGAGACGGCGGACGTCAACTACATGGAAATCCTGGTGGACCTCAAGCCTCATGAGCAATGGCCGAAGCCGATTTCCTTTCCGGAACTGACACGGGAAATGCAGGAGGCGCTGGAGAAACAGGTGCCAACCTCCGTCATCGCCGCCACGCAACCGATCCAGATGCGCGTTGAGGAATTGATTTCCGGCGTGCGCGCCACCCTGGCCTTGAAGCTCTACGGCGAGGATCTGGCCACGCTGGATCGCTTGTCCACCGAGATCAAGTCCGTACTGGATAAAGTGCCTGGCGTGGCCGACCTTTCCCTGGAAGCCAACAAGGGCAAGCCGCAAATGGTGGTGAAGGTAAACCGCGAAGCGGCGGCGCGCTTGGGACTCAACGCCGACGATATCCTGGAGATAGTGCAGGCCGGCATCGGCGGCAAGGCCGTTTCCACACTGATCGACGGCGTGAAGCGCTTCGACATCCAGGTGTGGCTCGCGCCTGAATTCCGCGACAGCGTTGAAGCCATCAACAACATTCCGATCCGTACCCGCAGTGGCGCGCTGGTGCCGTTGTCCAGTGTGGCCACGATAGAACTGGACGAAGGTTATTCCTTCGTGCGACGCGAGCAACTGCAACGCTATGCGGTGATCCAGATGGACGTGAAAGGGCGTGACGTGGACAGCTTCGTGAAGGAGGCAGCGGCCAAAATCAAAAGCGAAGTGAAGATGCCGGCCGGCTACTGGATCGAGTGGGGTGGCGCGTTCGAGAACCAGCAACGTGCCATGGCCAAGCTGGCGCTGATCGTGCCGCTTACCATCGGACTGATCTTCATTCTGCTGTATACGGCGTTCAACTCCCTCACCTACGCCACGCTGATCATCGCCAACGTGCCGTTCGCCATCATCGGTGGCGTGATCGGTTTGTTCATCACTGGGCAGTATCTGTCGGTGCCCTCGGCTATTGGTTTCATCGCCGTGTTTGGGGTGGCGATGCTGAACGGCATCGTACTGGTGTCCTTCCTCAACGATCAGCGGCGGCAGGGGCTGTCGGTCAGGGAGGC
>NCHD01000169.1:1666-3029 GCA_002257045.1 Hydrogenophilales bacterium 16-61-112
CAGCGTCCGCTGGCAACGGTGGTGGTGGGGGGACTGTTCACCTCGACGGCGTTGACCTTACTGCTGTTGCCGCTGATGTACGAATGGGTGGAAAACCGCCGCGAACGCAAACAAGCTAAATAAACCAACAGCGTGCGGCCTGACCGGGCCGCACGCAATCACTAAACAGGAGAACCCGCATGAAAGAAATCAAGGCTTATATCCACAACCACCGCATCGCCGACGTGATTCACGCCCTGAAGGAGTCGGGGCAGTGCAATGCGAATGCAGGCACTGGCTGCCGCAACCTCAGTGTCATCCCGGTGCAAAGCCTGCTGAAGGCGGTGGACGCCAAGGAACAACACTATTCCATCGATTTGGCCGAGGCGGTCATCAACGAATCCAAGTTGGAGTTGATCTGCGAGGATGACCAAGTGGACGAGTTGGTGGACATCATCGGGCGCGCCGCCCGCACCGGCCAAGCCGAGGCGGGGTGGATTTATGTGAGCGACATCATCCAGGCAATTCCGGTTGCAGGACGGCCATGACATCCATAGATATCGGCGGAGTCAAAAACCAACTTAATCATTGACAGGATAAGTCCGCCGTAATTATAGTGTCCGCCATGCGACGGTTTTTCGTGACCCTAATGCTGTGCCTGCTACCGCTCCAGATATCCTGGGCTGCGGTGGCTGAGTATTGCGGGCACGAACAGGACAAAGCCGCACAGCACTTCGGCCATCACGATGATGAGCACAAAGCGTCTTCCGCAAAACCCGACCCAGACAAGCAGCCCGAGAAATTCAACCTCGGGCACGATCACTGCCATATACGAGTCCGCTTTCCACTCCCCTGCTCCACCCACACAGCCCTCGTTGCGATGCAACGAAGCGGCTTATCCTTCCCTCGCACTGGACAGACCCGAACGTCCCAAGTGGCCCGCTCTCGCCTAATACGGCGGGACGGATGCCACTCATCAAGCTAGCACGCACTTTTTAGCCTGCGCGGTTCCGTTTCGCCGGATTCATCCTTGTCATTTTGGAGAATTCGATGCGAAGACGTCTATTGCCGCTTGGGTTGGCGGCGCTGTTTTTCAACCCATCTTTTGCACAAACTGTCGATGCCGGACGTAATGGCGCTTACGAAACGTATCACTCAGGCAGGTGTCCGGCCTAATCCGCAAATCTCGACCTTGATTGAAGACACGCGGAGGTCGACGCGTACCACCACACTTCAACTGAACCAGCCTATCGAACTCGGCGGCAAACGTGCCGCTCGCATCGATGCCGCCGAGCGTGGACGCGATGCCGCCTCAGCTGACTTCGATGCCAAGCGGGCTGAAATCCGGGCCGCCGTGATGACGGCATTTTTCGATGTGCTGGCT
>NCHD01000021.1 GCA_002257045.1 Hydrogenophilales bacterium 16-61-112
ATGGCGGATGCCGCCATGTACGAGGCCAAACGCCAGCAGCCCGGTGGTTTCCGTTTCTATTCCGCAAACATCAACGAGAAAGCACAGGCGCGGTTCGAATTGATACAGGATTTACGCGAAGCGATCAGCCGCCAGGAATTTCTCCTCTACTACCAGCCAAAATTCGAACTGGCTGGCCGGCGCATTGTCGGCGCAGAAGCGCTGGCACGCTGGAATTCGCCCAAGCGCGGTCTGGTTGCCCCTGGACTATTCATCCACCTGCTTGACGAGATGGGGTTGACCGACTGGCTGAGCGACTGGGTACTGAAGACCGCCTGCGCGCAGATGGCAGCATGGGACAGGCTGGGGCTTCCCCCCTTGAGCGTTTCCGTCAATATTTCTCCGGCCCAATTCCAGTTCGGCAACCTGCTGGAAAAAGTTCGCAGCACGCTCGACGTCAACGGCCTGGCGCCCCAACGTCTGGAAATTGAAATTCTGGAAACCACCGCAGTCGACCATTCGTCCGAAGTACGCGACACGTTGGGCGGGTTGCGCGAGATGAACGTCAATATTGCACTCGACGACTTCGGTACCGGCTATTCATCGCTGGTTTATCTGACTCAGGTTCCGGCCAACATCCTCAAACTCGACCGCGCCTTCATCATCAACCTGGCCTCGGATGCCCGCCAGCAAGCCATCGTTGAACGCATCATCGCGCTGGCAAAAGTATTGAATTTTTGCGTCGTGGCCGAGGGCGTGGAAGAGGCTGTCCAGATGGATCTTTTGGCTGCCATGCACTGCGATGTGATCCAGGGCTATCTGATCAGCCGTCCAGTCCCACCCGACGATTTCGTCCATCTTCTGAAAAAACACGTTCCTGGAAATGGACTGATGCAATGAAGGCACGCAGTGCACTGGAACATCCCACTTCTGCGTGGAAGCTGCAGTGGCCGCTGTCCTGCAGGTCGGCCGGCGCTGAATCTACCCGCGCACCGTAAAGTCTTCGAACAGATCCGCGACCGCCGCGCCGACCGACTGTAAGGGTTGCGTGCGGGTCGCATGCTGGTTCAGAAAATCGTCCTGGCATCCCTGACTGCGAAAAGCCTGAATCGCATAATGCTTCACGCCGCGCGCGGCCAGGTCGCGGGCAAGGTCGGTAACGGCCCCATCATTCAGCAACGTGGGATGCACGGTGGTACGGATTTCATACGCAACGCCGGACTCCAGTACCTGCTGCAAACCGGCCAGCGCACGCTCGCCGCTGCCGGGCACACCGGTGATGCGGGCGTAATCCGCAAACGGCGCTTTCACGTCCAGCCCCACCCAATCGACCAGCGGCAGTACCGTTGCCAGATGCTGCGGGTAGGCGCCGCCGGTGTGCAGGCCGACCTTGAATCCGAGCGCGCGCACTTCGCGCATGGCATCGACCAGGCTTGCCTGCAGCGTCGGCTCGCCGCCGGAAAACACCACGCCGTCGAGCAGGCCCTGGCGGCGATGCAGAAACGCCAGCACCTCTTCCCAGGGGATTTCGCTGTCGCTGCGCGCGGGGATCAGGCCGGGATTGTGACAATAGCCGCAACGCCACGGGCAGCCCTGGCAAAACACCACGGCGGCCAGCATGCCTGGCCAGTCGGTAGTGGACAGCGGCGTCATGCCGCCCACGCGTAGCGTCATAAAGGTTGGCGCAGCGTCATGAAAGTTGGCGAAGCGTCACGATCGCAGGCGCTTCAGGTCAGCCCAGACTGCAGCGGCTTTCGACGAAGAACTGCCGCTCGCGGTGCTCGCTCTTTTTGCCTTTGTTGAAGCTGGTTACCGGGCGGTGGTAGCCCATCACGCGGGTCCACACTTCGCAGCGGGTGCGCTCCTCGTCCTTCAAAACGGTGGGGGCGGCTTGGGTCATAACAGTCATATCGTTCATTTCAATCTCCTTGGGTTATGCGGCAACAGCGCGTTTGCGGGACAGGGCTTCTTCGTCGCACGTGGGGCAGAACTCGTGTTCGCCGGCGAGGTAGCCATGTTTCGGGCAAATGGAAAAAGTGGGCGTGATGGTGATGTAGGGCAGACGGAAGCGCGTCAGCGCGCGGCGCACCAGGTTCTTGCAGGCCTCCGCTGACGAAATGTTTTCCGACATGTAGAGGTGCAGCACGGTGCCGCCGGTGTACTTGCGCTGCAGGTCGTCCTGCCGCTCCAGCGCCTCGAAGGCATCGTCGGTGAAGCCCACCGGCAGCTGCGACGAGTTGGTGTAGTACGGCGCGTCCTCGGTGCCCGCCTGCAGGATGGCCGGATAGCGCTTGGCGTCTTCCTTGGCAAAGCGGTAGGTGGTGCCTTCAGCCGGGGTGGCCTCGAGGTTGTACATGTGGCCGGTTTCTTCCTGGAATCCGGTGATGCGGCCGCGGATATGGTCGAGCAGGCGCACCGCGAAGTCGTGACCCCATTCGCTGGTGATGTCGTGCTCGTCGTTGGTGAAGTTGCGGATCATCTCGTTGACGCCGTTCACGCCAAGGGTCGAGAAGTGGTTGCGCAGCGTGCCGAGATAGCGCTTGGTGTAGGGGAACAGGCCGTTGTCCATCAGGCGCTGGATTTCCTTGCGCTTGATTTCGAGGCCGTTCTTCGCCATGCCGAGTAGCGCATCGAGACGGCGCAGCAGCCCGGCCTCGTCGCCCTGGTATTCATGGCCGAGACGCGCGCAGTTGACCGTCACCACGCCCACACTTCCAGTTTGTTCGGCCGAACCGAATAGGCCGTTGCCGCGCTTCAAGAGTTCGCGCAGGTCGAGCTGCAGGCGGCAGCACATCGAGCGGATGTGATTCGGCTTCATTTCCGAGTTGATGAAATTCTGGAAATACGGCAGGCCGTAGCGCGCGGTCATGGCAAACAGCCGGTCGGCGTTTTCCGATTCCCACGGGAAATCCGGCGTCATGTTGTAGGTGGGAATGGGGAAGGTGAACACGCGTCCCTTGGCGTCGCCGGTGGTCATCACCTCAATGTAGGCGCGGTTGATCAGGTCCATCTCGACCTGCAGCTCACCATAGGTGAACGGCATTTCCTTGCCGCCGATCACCGGCACCTGCTCGCGCAAATCCTCGGGGCAGGTCCAGTCGAAAGTCAGGTTGGTGAACGGCGTTTGCGTGCCCCAGCGCGACGGCACGTTGAGGTTGTAGATCAGATGAACGGCGCCATGTAGGTGTCGAACGACGAGAAGGCCTGCGCGCCAGCCCACTCGTTCTGCAGCGTGCCTAAGAAGTTGACGATCTGGCCGACCGCGGAGGACATATGCTTGGGCGGCCCCGCCTCGACCTTGCCGGGAACGCCGTTCAAGCCTTCGTGCAACAGGGTGCGCAGCGACCATCCGGCGCAGTAGCCCGCCAGCATGTCGAGATCGTGGACGTGCAGCGAACCGTCGCGGTGCGCTTCGCCGAGTTCGGGCGAATAGACGTGGTTGAGCCAGTAGTTGGCCACCACCTTGCCGGACACGTTGAGGATCAGCCCGCCCAGGCTGTAACCCTGGTTGGCGTTGGCGTTGACCCGCCAGTCCTGGCGCGACAGGTATTCGTTGATCGACGATTCCACATCGACCACGGTCTTGCGGTCCTGGCGCAGCTTTTTGTGGGTTTCGCGATAGACGATATAGGCCCGCGCGGTGGCGAGGTGGTTGGCCGCGATCAGGCTCTGCTCGACCACATCCTGGATGCGCTCGATGTCGGGTGGCGCATTGCGGAAGCTGTGGATCAGTACCTTCGCCACCTGGGCGGTCAGCAAATCCGCTTCGGCCTCGCCAAATTCACCTGTGGCCTGCCCCGCACGCAACAGCGCCGAGCGGATTTTCCCCGCATCGAAGTCAGCCCGCTGGCCGTCGCGCTTGATCACCTCGCGCGGCGCCATCGACACCACCGTACCCATCCCCACGTCCGTCATCGCCATCCCCTCGATTATCTACATTTTGTGTTGACTGCCAATCAACCATACAACATGTAGACAAAATATCAAGATGATTTTAGGGTTAACTTGTCCTGATACACTCAGGTCTCAGTAAACAAAGGAGAAAACAATGAGCACGATTGTGGAATTTCTGGGCAGCGATCATCACGCCTGCGACGAGTTGTTCGCATCCGCCGAAGAAGCTGTGGCGCAAAAGAACTGGGACAGCGCACGCACGCTGTTCAATCGCTTTCAAACTGCCATGGCCCATCATCTAACGATGGAGGAAACCGTGCTGTTTCCTGCGTTCGAAACCCGCACCGGCAACATCATGGGACCGACCCAGGTCATGCGCATGGAGCACGAACAGATGCGTGAACTGCTGCAAGCGATGGCGCACGCCATGACCACGACGAATCAAGACGACTATCTCGGCCTGTCGGAAACGCTCAACATGCTGATGCAGCAGCACAACCTGAAGGAAGAGAATATGCTCTACCCCATGTCCGATCGGGTGCTGGGCGACGAGTGCGGCAGCCTGATCCGTTCCATGGAGGCTGTACCCATGGATACCTTGGTATCATAAGGATCCGCATGCTGCCCGCTGCTGAAATCCACATCGACGCGCGCGATCTGGAACCGCCAGAGCCGCTGGAAAAGGTCATGCAGGCGCTGCCGCTGCTGCGCACCGGTCAGTCGATCCGGCTGCTGCTGCTGCGCGAACCATTTGCGCTTTATCCCATCCTTGCCGCACGCGGCTATGGCCATGTGACACAAATGCAAGCCGATGGCAGCTACGTCATCCTGATCCGCCAGGCCAACGCGTCACCCGACACCACGCCAGCGCAATGAATCCACAAGCGGGACTTTCCTTTGAGCAAGCGCCACCGTTCGCGCTGCCGCTGCGGTTTTTTCTGACTGCGCCGCTGTTTCTGCTCGCCGCTGCCGGCTTGATCGCGTTCTCGCCCGAGACGCTGGCCTCGCGCTGGACGCCGCAGGCGCTTGCCCTCACTCACGCGCTCACGCTGGGCTTTCTCTCCATGACCATGCTGGGCGCGCTGTTGCAGCTGCTGCCAGTAGTGGCGGGCACGCCCCTGCGCGCGCCGCGCCGGGTTGCCTGGCTCAGCCACATTGCACTTACGGCGGGCAGCCTTGCCCTGATGACTGGATTTCTGACGGCCGCGCCAGTCGCATTCGGTGTTGGTATCGTCCTGCTGGGCAGCGGTTTGGCGGTTTTTCTCGCCGCTGCGGCAATCAGCCTCATGCGTGCCGTGACCAGCGCCACCGTCAACGGCATGCGGCTCGCGGCCATCAGCCTGGGCATCACGCTGCTACTCGGGGTGGCGCTTGCCCTGCAGCGGACCGGGGGACGGGCGCTGCCCGCTGTCGATGCGATGCTGGCTGCGCACGTCAGCTTCGGCCTGCTCGGCTGGGTGCTGCTGCTGGTGATCGGCGTCGCCTACCAGGTGGTGCCGATGTTCCAGATCACCCCGCCCTACCCGCCCCGGCTGAGTCGCTGGCTGATTGGCACAGCGTTCGTGCTATTGCTCCTTCGCGCAGCCGTGCCGCTGTTGCCCGAACCCGCACGCACAGCCGCCACCCTGCTCACCGGAATCGGGCTTGCGGCGATGATCCTGACGTTTGCCCTTGTCACCCTGCGGCTCCAGTCACGCCGCCGCAGGAAACTGCCGGATGTCACCCTGGATTTCTGGCGCGTCGGCATGCTCAGCCTGATTGCTTGCGTGGCCGTCTGGCTCACGGCTCAATTCAGCCCGGCATGGGCAGACAGCAATCGCTATCCACTGCTGCTGGGCGTGCTGTTCATCGGCGGCTTCGCGGTCAGCGTGGTGAGCGGCATGCTCTACAAGATCGTGCCTTTTCTCGCCTGGTTTCATCTGCAAGCGCAACTGCAGGCACGCGCCGGCAGCATTCCCACCATGAGAGACATGATCGCGGGGCGCTGGGCACGCATGCAGTATCGCCTTCACCTCGCTGCCTGTGCGCTGCTCGTTGCCGCCACAGGGTGGCCGCAGCAGGCCTGGCTGGCTGGGGGCGTGCTGGCGCTATCTGCTCTACTGCTGGAGTGGAATCTGTTGTCGGCCACGCGTCGCTATGTGCATCACGGCGGGCAGTTCGGCTAATAAGGCTGATACGCGCTGGATTGAGCCCTATGCAGCGTCACGCGATAGCGCAGTCCTGAATTTTTCCAGTGTGATCCGTGTGGTTGTGGATACAATTTGACTCTTCAAGTGGAGAGCAAAGCCTGCCAATCAGACAAGCCTGCCAACAACAAACATAAGGATCAAAATGAAACGTGTGGATGATTTCCGCCTGCGCTTCGGCAAACAGGAGCTGGTTCCGATCATCATCGGCGGTATGGGCGTGGACATTTCGAGCGCCGAACTGGCGCTCGAAGTGGCGCGCCTCGGCGGCATCGGACATATCTCCGACGCCATGGTGCAGACCGTGTCCGATACCCGCTTCGACACCAAGTTTGTCAGTGCCAAGCTCAAGCAATACAAGGCCAACGTTGCCAGCAGCGACAAATCCGACGTGCACTTCAACCTCGCGGTACTTGAAGAAGCCACGCGCAGCCATGTGGGCCGCACCATGGATGCCAAGCACGGCGACGGGCTGATCTTCATCAACTGCATGGAAAAGCTCACCATGAACGCGCCGCGCGAAACCCTGCGCATGCGGCTGTCGGCGGCGCTCGACGCCGGCATCGACGGCATTACGCTGTCGGCCGGCCTGCATCTCGGCTCGTTCGCGCTGATCGAAGACCATCCCCGCTTTCGCGACGCCAAGCTCGGCATTATCGTGTCGTCGTCGCGCGCGCTGGCGATGTTCCTGCGCAAGAACGCGCGGCTGCAACGCCTGCCGGACTACATCGTGGTGGAGGGGCCGCTTGCCGGCGGCCATCTGGGTTTCGGCATCGAAGACTGGTGGAAATACGACCTGCGTACCCTGGTGGGCGAAGTGCTGGCCTACCTCAAGGCCGAGCATCTCGACATCCCAGTGATCGCTGCGGGCGGTATTTTCACCGGCAGCGATGCGACGGCCTTTCTCGAACAGGGCGCGGCGGCGGTACAGGTGGCAACGCGCTTCACCGTCACCCAGGAATGCGGCCTGCCGGACAAGATCAAGCAGGAGTATTTCAAGGCCAGCGAGGACGACATCGAGGTCAATACGATCTCGCCGACCGGCTACCCGATGCGCATGCTGAAAGGCAGTCCCGGCATCGGCGATGGCATCCGCCCCAACTGCGAAGCCTACGGCTACCTGCTCGACGCCAAAGGCAACTGCGCCTACATCGATGCCTGGAACCGCGAAGTGGCGCTGCATCCGGACGTCAAAAAAATCTCGGTCAAGGACAAGACCTGCCTGTGCACCCACATGCGCAATTTCGACATCTGGACCTGCGGCCAAACCACCTGGCGCCTCAAGGACACCACCCGCTGCCTGCCAGATGGCAGCTACCAGTTGCTGACTGCTGAGCAGGTATTTCATGATTATCAATTCAGCACCGACCAGAAAATCGCGTTGCCCGACTGCGTTTAAACAGCCAGTTTGCGATAAGGGGTGTGCTCGCTGATTCCAGCCAGCTCTGGGCGGAGCGACGTTGCGCTTGATACTTTCACTGCACGGCCATTTGAATTAAGAAAATCAACCCCATATCGATTGCACCTTGTAACGGTTTAGTCTGGCCAAGCGTCGCTGCGCAATGCGTTTCATCTAGTCGATCCTGATCGTGCCAAATTTCAGGGCACACTGACAAAACCGTTCCATGACCCTTTAAATCAACTGCCAAGGCTTCAGTTCGAGCCTCGAAAAAGGAAAAAATCATGTTGTTTCGCCAATTCTTCGAATCGGAATCAAGTACCTATACCTACCTGATCGCATCGGGTGTCGGCCGCGAGGCCCTCATCATCGACCCGGTCAAGGAAATGGTGCCGCATTACCTCAAAGCCATTGCCGATCTGGATCTGAAGCTGGTTCGCGCCATCGACACCCATACCCATGCGGACCACGTTACCGGCCTCGGCGACCTGCGCAACGAGACCGGCTGCGTCACCGTGATGGGCGAATTCACCCAGGCTGAATGCGTCTCCGAACACGTGCGTGAGGGCGACCTGATCGACGTCGACGGCGTCAAGCTGCGTGCGATCTACACGCCCGGCCACACCAACGAGTCCTTCAGCTTTCTGTTGAACCCCGACCAGCCGCAGGCCGTGTTCACCGGCGACGTGCTGCTGATCCGCGGCACCGGACGCACCGACTTTCAGGCGGGCGATGCGGGCAAATCCTGGGATTCCATCGTCGACAAGCTGTTTACGCTGCCCGACGACACGCTGGTCTACCCGGCGCACGACTACAAGGGCTGGACCGCGTCGAGCATCGGCGAAGAAAAGCGCCACAACCCGCGCCTGGCCAACACCACACGCGAGGCCTATATCGAGCTGATGAACGGCCTGGTGCTGTCCAACCCCAAGCTGATGGATATCGCCATCCCGGCCAATCTGGCGTGCGGCAGGCTGCCCGCCAAATAACCAGCTGCCATCTGCTGCCCTTTTTTATTTACCCAGGAGTTTTTTATGACGATGACTGCACTTGATCTGGTTGCCGAAGCTAAATCCAAAATTACCGAAATCGATCTGACTACGGCACAAGCCGCGATGCCGCACGCTCTGCTGCTGGATGTGCGTGAGCCTGCCGAGTTTGATGCCGGCCACATGCCCGGCGCGATCAACATTCCACGCGGCCTGCTGGAATTCAAGATCGGCGACCACCCGCAGTTGTCGCAGCGCGATCGCGACATCCTGATCTACTGCAAAACCAGTGGCCGCGCAGCACTGGCTGCGTATAACCTGCAGCGCATGGGCTATCTCGGCGTGCGTTCGATCCATGGCGGATTCGACGCCTGGACCCAGGCCAATCTGCCGGTCGAGTGCGAAACCACGCAATTCGGCGACTAAATCCGGGGCATAGTGCATGAATCGTTCGTGGCCGCAGGCAGGCGGTCGCGGCAAAAGCGCTGCATCAACTGGCAGACCGGATGGCAAATCAGGCACGTGGGAACCCGTGCAGGTAATGCTAAAATGAGCACCCCAAAGGCATGGCAAGCCCAAGATTTGGCATCGTTTACCGAACGCATGAAGCAGGGTGAAAGAGCCGACTTGTGGAGTTTTCCCAAGTGGTCACCGACTCGTCTGGAAAACACCTGCGCTACGCCAAAGCCATCGTGATTCAGCCACTGTGTCCATGGCACGGCCGATTCGATTCCAGAAGAGGTGAAAGCACGCTTGCGCACCGAGTATCCACTGGTCCAGGCCACCGGGTACAGCATGGGTGAATTGCGTGGTGCGGTTGTCATTACCCGGCCGTTGTGAAATTGACTATTTTCTCCGGGAAGCCGCTGCCACTGGCGATCCAGTTCAGCAGCCATGGCAGGTGGCGGGCCTTCTAAAGTAGCCAGCCAACGCTCGCGGGTCAACGGACATGCTGTTTGTCGGATCACTCGGCCATGGCATTGAAGTTATCGATGCAGTTCTTGAGGTTGTGGGTGACATTGTCCTTGTTGGAAACATTGCAGCTTCCAGCGTCAACGCCCGACCCGGAACCGGCGGCCACCACCGCCGGCTCGCCGGCTTGTTCATGCACGACTGGGGGAGCGACGACAGGCTTGATCGCAACGGCTTTGGCTGCGCTTGCCAGCTTGAGCTTTTTTTGCGTCGCGCCCAGTTCAAGCTGTAATTGTTTGTTGTCATGCCCGGACTGCACAAGCATCCACATCATGGTGGCAATGATTGTGATGAGCATGACGCTGATGCCCGGCACCCATACCCATTTGTTTGTCAGGACAGCACGCAGGTGTTGAATTCGGCTGACGTGCACCGCTTCCTCATCAATGGCAGGCTCGACCTCGCGGGATCGGGGCGTGTCCTCCTCTGCTTCGGACTGTATGTGCTCAGGCGGCCGACGGAATTTGCTTTTCAGGCGTACCAGCCAGCCCGTTTGCAGCACGGGAACGTCCTCGGCCGCGCTTGATTCCGCTTCGGTTTGCCTCGATTGAGGGGCTGTTGCAGGTTCCGGGGCGGCGGGAGACTCGGCTTCTTCCGGGGTCGAGGCTGCCGGCTTGCGCCAAAAGGCCAGCCGGGAGACTCCATGCACAAGTTTTGCGATAAACGGGTTCAAAGAAGACCTCTTGCCAGTGCGCGTTCTTAACGCGGCACGTTTGATAGCGGCAAATACGAGGCCAAGTTAAGCAGAGAGGCGCGCCGGATAAGGCGGACAGGCGTTGCCTTGCCCCTTAAGGCTGAGCCAATCCGGATCGTGCAAACGACAACCCGTAGCGCTTAAGTCCCCATCAAACGCTGTGCCGCACGCGCCAGCGGCGCGGGCAGGCGGCGCATCACCAACCCGGGGTCGAGTGCATCGAGCAGGTTTTTGACGGTGAGGCCGAGTTCGGTGTCGCCTTCGCTCACCAGACGGCGGCTGAAGAACAGACTGTCGGGGTCTTCGCGACGGCTGAGCAGCAGCAGGAAATCGCGGGAGGTTGCGCTGATGGTGAGATCGGGCGCGCCGCTATCCGGCGCAAACCCGCGCTGGGTGACGGTGAAGCGCAAGCTGAGCCCGAGATCCTTGACGCGAATGGCGTAGCGGCGGCCAACCAGCGGCTGCCAGTCGAGCGTTTTGAGTGCAGGCCACAGCAGGCGGTTGGCCAGCGTTGAAAAAACCCGGCTGGGGGGCGCAACCGGAAGCCGGCTGACCAGCTTGGCCAAGGATGCGGGGAAGGCAAGATTCAACATGGCTTCATTCCTGAAAAGCGGGCCGCTGCCTTAACGCGCGGCGTCAGCCCAGTTGTTGGGGGTTTCGTACAAGCGCACCCGTTCCAGCCGCAGCTGGTTGCCGTAGGTGTCGAGATAGGCTGCATCGAGGATGCGGAAGGCTTCGGCAGCCAGGTTTTCTGCAGTAGGCACAACCGGCAGGACGACTGTCTTGTGTTCGGGAAGCGTGGCCAGAAAATCGACCACGGCATGATCACCCTGGTACACCAGAAAGGCGTGATCCCAAGCGTTGACGAGCACGCTGTTGGCAATGTTTTTCACGTCTGAAAAATCCATCACCATGCCCTGCTCGGCTGCGCCTTCGGTGCGGATGATCTCGCCCGACAGGGTGATTTCAATGGCGTAGCGATGCCCGTGCAGATGCCGGCATTGGCTGGCGTGGTGGGGAATGCGGTGGCCGGCATCGAATTCCAGTCTGCGCGTGATCAACATTTCATGGATCCGGACATTTCAGGCGTATTGCTCCATGCTGTTTTCAAGACCTGCGCGGCCATGCCAGTAGCCGTCGACCGCCGGGCCGGGCATGACGCGCGCCAGGGCGCTGACGGCCTCGGGTTCGCCCGCCAGCGCTGCCTGGAAAGCGTCGACTACGCGTCCCATGTGGCGCGACTGCGGCGACAAACGCAGGCTGGCGATGTCAAGTTCACGCAGGGCATTCAGCTCACCGATGAGATTGTAGACGCCGGCGGATTGCGTCTGGATGCCGTTGAGCGTCAGAAACGGCGCGCCCTCGCGGGTGGACAACAGCAAGCCGTCCGGGTGATCGAGACAGCGGAACTGGCAATCGTCCTTGGGCAGGTTGTAGTGGCGCGCGGTGAAGCAGCGTGCGGAATACGCCAGCGGCAACCGGCCATAGGCGAAAAACTCGGTTTCCATCCCGGCAGGCAGCCGTTCGAGTAGCGACGCCAGCGTGTCGCGTGACATTTCCACTGGCGGCAGCCAGCGCTGTGCGCCCAGCCCGGCGAGCACGTCGAGCGTGTCGGGATTGTAGACATTGAGCGTGTGCCCGGCGACGAAAGGCACGCCCGCTTCGGACAGCAACCGCACCGCGCCCCACTCGTTGGCTTCGACCTGAAAGCGGCCATCGCCGACGATACGGCGCAGCGTTTTGAGGTCGGATTCGGATTCGATCAGGGTCTGGCTGCAGAGCACCACTTCCTTGCCGGCGGCGGCGAGTTGCTCCGCAAGTGCCAGCCAGTCCGACAGGCGCAGCAGGTGGCGGCGCGAGCACACCGTTTCACCCAGATAGACCCGGGCGACCGGCCAGTTCGCGGCCTCGGCGTAAAACGTGAGCATGTCGTCGCGCGACCAGTAATACAGCAACGGACCCAGACTTAAATTCATGGCAGCCTCACTTCCACGGACGATGGTAGGCGCCAAGCGTATGGCTCTGCCCTTCCGACAGCTTGTTGAGTTCGGCCTGCCAGGCGGGTGCGGGCTTGAAGGCGTCGGCGTCTTTCTTCACCGCATCGATGGCGGCGCGCCACACTTTCGTCACCTGCGTCACGTAGGCCGGGCTGCGCTGGCGGCCCTCGATCTTGATCGCGGCAATGCCGATCTTCAGCATCTCGGGCAACAGGTCGAGGGTGTTGAGGCTGGTGGGTTCCTCGATGGCGTAATAGGTTTCGCCGCCGACTTCGAAACGCCCTTTGCACAGCGTCGGATAACCCGCCTTTTCGTCCTTGCCGTAACGGTCGAGCAGCACGCCATTGAGACGCGACTCCAATCCGGTGGGTGTGTCCGTCCACTGCACCGCTTTCGGCGGCGAGCACACACCGGCCGAGTTGGGCGATTCGCCGGTGCAATACGACGACAACAGGCAGCGCCCTTCCACCATCACGCACAGGCCGCCAAAGCCGAACAGTTCGATCTCAACGTCGGTATGCTTCACCACGTTTTCCACCTGCGGCAGCGACAACACGCGCGGCAGCACGGCGCGCTGGATGCCGAAGTGTTCGCGGTAGAAGTTCACCGCCTCGTAGCTGGTGGCCGAGCCCTGCACCGACAAATGCAGCCGCAGTTGCGGATGATTTTTTACCGCGTAGCGCATCAGCCCGGCGTCGGCTAAAATCACCGCATCCATGCCGAGCTTCGCTGCGCGGTCGACCGCGCCGGTCCAGCGGCTCCAGGTGTCGGATTGCGGATAGGTGTTGAGCGCGAGCAGCACGCGGCGGCCGCGGTCGTGTGCGTAGCGCAGGCCTTCCGCCGCCTGCGCCTCGTCGAAGTTGAGGCCGGGAAAGGCGCGCGCGTTGGTATTGTCGCGAAAGCCCATGTAGACCGCATCGGCGCCGTGGTCGATGGCAGCCTTGAGTGAAACCAGACTGCCCGCCGGGCAGATCAGATCAAGCGGCATGCAATGCCTCCTTCCAGACATGGATCGCACATGCGCCCTGGCGGCTGTCACGCCGTGCCAGTTCGTCGGCGATACCGTTCAAAATGTCCCATTTCTTCGAGCACCACGCAGGCGCCAGCAGAATGTCGGGCGAGGCGGTTCCGGTGACGCGGTGGTACAGCACCTGCCATGGCGTGCGCTCGATCAGGTCGGCGGCGATGCGCACATAGTCCACTTCGGCCAGCGGCGCATATTCGCCGCGCCTCCATTCGATCGCCAGCCGGGTGTGCTTCACCACGTGCAGCGGATGCAATTTAAGTCCATCCACCCCGACTTCGAGCACCCGGTCGAGGCTGGCGTGGTTGTGCGATGCGTCCTCGCCCGGCAGGCCGACGATGAGGTGGCAGCACACCGGAATGCCGCGCGCGCGCGCCGCCCGCGTCGCCGCTTCATATTCGGCGAAACCATGGCCGCGGTTGACCCGCGCCAGGGTGGCGTCAAAGGCCGACTGCAGGCCGAGTTCCAGCCACACTTCGTGGCCGCGTTCGCGATATTCCGCTAGCAGATCGAGCACCGGCGGCGGTACGCAGTCGGGCCGCGTGCCGATCGACAGCCCGATCACGTCGGGCGCTTCCAGCGCCGCGTCGTAGAGCGCGCGCAGTTCGTCCACGTGCGCATAGGTGTTGGTGTAGGCCTGGAAATAGGCGATGAAGCGGCGCGCGCCGGTGCCGCGCGCAATGCGGCCACGCGCGCGCTCGAACTGGGCAGCTAGCGGAACCTGATCGCGTGCGCCCGGCGCGAAGGATTTGTTGTTGCAGAAGGTACAGCCACCAATGCCTTTGCTGCCGTCGCGGTTGGGGCAAGTAAAACCGGCGTCGAGCGCGATCTTGTGCACCCGCTCGCCATGCCGCTCCAGCATGGCGCGGCCAAAGGTGTGGATGTAGTCAGTGAGTACGCTCACGTCGCCTCAGCCACCGGCTCGTGAACCACCCTCTCTGCTTTCACACCGGTCAGCAGATAGTCGATCAGGTCCTGCACCGGCCGGATATCGCTGCCGAATGGCAGCGGCTCCGAACCGCGAAAGAACAGTCCCTTGTTGACGTCGCCCTTCAGCGCCGCCACCAGCTGCGAATCGATGCAGAACTGCCCGGCTTTCTCGAGTCCGTCGCGCAGGCCGCATTGCGTCAGGCAGTGCAGGCCGATGGCGCAGCGTTTGGGGTCGGCCTTGGCTACCGCCTGCAGTTTGGGTTCGCGCTTGAGGTAATTGGCGAGCCACGGCGTGTTCACCGCGCGCGCGGGCAAGCCGGCCACGCTCATGAAGGTGACGATGTCTTCGGGCCTGGCTTCTGCCAGCACCCGCTTGAAGTTGGGGTGAGCGTCGCCCTCCTCGGTGACAGCAAACGGCGTGCCGAGTTGCACCGCGCTCGCGCCCAGTGCCAGTGCGCCCAACATTTTTTCGTGGCTGTTGATGCCGCCCCCGACAATGACGGGAATCTGCCCGCGCGCGATGCCCATGTCGTCGAACAGCTTGAATATCCCGGGCAGCACTTCGGCAAAATCAAATTTCGCAAGGGTAAGGTCGGCCGGATTCGGCGCGCCAAGGTGACCGCCGGCATACAGCGGATGCTCGATCACGATGGCGTCCGGCAGCCTTCTGCCGCCCCCCGATTTCTTCAGGCGTGCCCACTTTTTCAGCACGATGGCGACGCCGCGCGCGTCCGACAGAATCGGAATCAGCGCGACGTCGGGATAGCCCTCAGCCAGCTCTGGCAGGTCCAGCGGCAAGCCCGCGCCCATCACGATGGCCTGCGCGCCCGAGGCGCACGCCTGGCGCACGATGGCCGGATATTCATCCACAGCTTTCATGACATTGACCGCGACCAGCCCGCGATCTGAAGCCATATCGAGCGCGGTCTTGATCTCACGATCCAGCGCAATCAGATTCAGCCGGTTGAGTTCATCCTTGTCGCGGCAATGCTTCGCCTGTTCCGATAGATCAGTATGGTGATGGCGCAGGTCGATGCTCGCAATCGTGCCCACTGCGCCCGCCCGTGCCACCGCGCCGGCCAGCCGGTGAGCCGATATCCCGATCCCCATGCCGCCCTGCACGATGGGCAGCAAGCTACGGCTGCGGATAGCAAAGAAGCTGGGCGCTGTCATGCCGGTCCTTCAGACAATTTAGAGTGGTCATTGTAGCAAATTAAAGATTTGTGCATCTTTAAGTAATCCGATGATCGCCGGATGACGCGCCGGGGTTCACCCACCCCGTCTAAACGCCTACAATGCCGGGTCTTTCTGCAGTCCTCCCTCCCGCATGTTCACCGGCATCATTCAATCCATCGGCCATATCCACGAATACGACGCGCGCGGCGCAGATGCACGCATGGTGATTCGTGGCGGCGGGCTGGACTTTTCCGACGTTTCGCTGGGCGACAGCATCGCGGTCAACGGCGTGTGCCTGACGGCCGTGGCGTTGACGGCCGACAGCTTCACGGTGGACGTATCCGCCGAAACACTGCGCTGTACCGAAGGTTTTCTGCCGGGCGCCGAGGTCAATCTGGAAAAGGCGTTGCGCCTGGCCGACCGCCTCGGCGGCCATCTGGTGTCGGGCCATGTCGACGGCGTCGGCACGGTGCACCGCTTCGTGCCGGTGGGCGAATCGCACCTGCTGGAAATCGACGTGCCAGCGGAACTCGCGCGCTACATCATCCGCAAGGGCTCGATCACGCTGAACGGCGTGTCGCTGACGGTGAATGCCGTCGCTGGCGCCCGTTTCGCACTCAACCTGATTCCGCACACGCTGCAGATGACCACGCTCAAGCATCTGAAAACCGGCAGCCGGGTCAACCTGGAAGTCGACCTGATCGCGCGCTACGTCGAACGCCTTTCTCTATTTACCCAAACAACGGACAAAGACTGATGAGCCTCGCCTCCACCCTGGAAATCGTCGAAGAACTCAAGGCCGGACGCATGGTCGTGCTGGTGGACGAGGAAGACCGCGAAAACGAGGGCGACCTGGTGATGGCCGCCGAATTCGCCACCCCGGACGCGATCAACTTCATGGCCAAGTACGGCCGCGGCCTGATCTGCCTGACGCTGACCGACGCGCGCTGCCGCCAGCTCGGCCTTAAACAAATGGTGAGCGACAACCAGACGCCGCATGGCACCGCATTCACCGTGTCGATCGAGGCCGCAACAGGCGTGACCACCGGTATTTCGGCAGCCGACCGCGCCGTCACCATCCAGGCGGCGGTAAAGCGCGATGCCCTGGCCACCGACATCATCCAGCCTGGGCACATCTTCCCGCTGCGCGCACAGCCCGGCGGCGTGCTGGTGCGCGCGGGCCATACCGAAGCCGGCTGCGATCTGGCGGGGCTTGCGGGACTGGAGCCGGCAGCCGTGATCTGCGAAATTCTGAAAGATGACGGCACCATGGCGCGGCTGCCCGACCTGGTGCCGTTCGCGCAGGAACACGGCCTCAAAATCGGCGCCATCGCCGACCTCATTCATTACCGCAACCAGACCGAGAGCCTGGTCGAGCGCGCCGCCGACCGCCTGATCCAGACGGTGTATGGCGCATTCCGCCTGATCGCCTATCGTGACAAATGCGCCGGCGAAACTCACCTTGCGCTGGTCAAAGGCGAAATTCACGCCGACCAGGAAACCTTGGTGCGCGTGCATGAGCCTCTAAGCGTGATCGATTTTCTCGACATCACCGGCGGTGGCCACTCGTGGCCGATCATGGGCGCGATGGAGCGCATCGCCGAATCGCAGTCCGGCGTGCTGGTTTTATTGCATCGACCTGAAACGGCCGATGCGCTGCTCGGCCGCATCAATCCGGCGCCGGTTTCGGATCGCAAGGTCGACCTGCGCGACTACGGCATCGGCGCGCAAATCCTGCGCGACCTCGGCGTCGGCAAAATGAAATTGCTGGCCAGCCCGCGCAAAATGCCGGCGATGGACGGCTTCGGCCTCGAAGTCACCGGCTATCTCGACAAAGCTTGAAAGGACAAAAACATGGGAACCAGCAGCGACATTTCCGAACTCGACCCGATTTACCAGGGTGCAGGACTCAAAATCGGCATCGTCATGAGCCGTTTCAACAAGGACATCTGCGAAGGCTTGTTGTCATTTTGCGAAATCGAACTGGCCAAACTCGGCGTCGCCAAAGACGATGTGCTGCTGGTCGATGTGCCCGGCGCGCTGGAGCATCCGCTGGTGCTGCAAAAAATGGCGCAGTCGGGCAAGTTCGATGCGCTGATCGCCATTGGCGCCGTGGTGCGTGGCGACACTTATCATTTTGAAATCGTCTGCAACGAATCCGCGCGCGGCATCCTCGACGTGCAGCTGGAAACCGGTGTGCCGATTGCCAATGTCATTCTAACCGTCGACACCATCGAGCAGGCGCATGTGCGCATCGCCGAAAAAGGCCGCGACGCCGCGCGCGTGGCGGTTGAAATGGCCAACCTGTTGAAGCGGATCTAAGATGGCTGGTTCCCGCAAACTCGCCCGCTCGTTCGCCCTGCAAGGCCTGTATGCCTGGCTGATAGGCGGCGCGGATGTCACCCTGATTGCCGCCAACCTGGCCGAGGACGAACAGTTCAAGCGCGCCGACGAAGCCTACTTCCGCACCCTGCTCTACGGCGTGATCAAGGAAGAAGACCTGCTCGGCACCCACATCGGCCGCTTCATCGACCGCAAGCTCACCGAACTGTCGCCCGTCGAGCGCAGCATCCTGCTGATTGGCGCCTACGAGCTGCTGAACTGCCCCGACGTGCCGATGCGCGTCGTCATCAACGAAAGCGTCGAGCTGGCCAAATCATTCGGCGGCATCGACGGCCACAAATATATCAATGGCGTGCTCGACAAGCTGGCGCAGGAGATGCGCGCAGTGGAAGCCGGGCAGCCGCGTCGTGGTAAGCCGTGAGCGGTGAGCGGTAAGCAGAGGGATTACCGCCCGCATCCTTTCCGTTTACCGCTCCCCGCTCACCGCCCCCCCAACATGGAATTCTCCCTCATCGCCAAACACTTCACCCGCGCCACCCCTGGCGCAGTGCTGGGCGTGGGCGACGACTGCGCGCTGCTGGCGCCGACGCCCGGCATGCAGCTGGCGGTATCAAGCGACATGCTGCTCGAAGGCCGCCATTTTTCGCCGCAGGACAGCCCCGCCGGCATCGGCCACAAGTCGCTCGCGGTAAACCTTTCCGACCTCGCCGCGATGGGTGCGACGCCACGCTGGGCCACTCTGGCCATCGCGCTGCCGGAAGAAAACGACGCCTGGCTGACCGCGTTCGCACGCGGTTTTTTTCGCCTGGCCGATCTGCACGGCATTGAACTGGTCGGCGGCGATACCACCCGTGGCGCACTCACGCTCAGCATCACGGTAATGGGCGAAGTGCCACCCGGGCAGGCGCTGCGGCGCGACGGCGCCCAGGCGGGCGACGATATCTGGGTCTCCGGCGTGCTAGGCTCGGCGGCGCTGGCGCTGGCCTACCGGCAGGGTCGGCTGTTCATGGAACAGGTCGACGCTGCCCGCGTGCTGCCCGCGCTGTATCTGCCAACGCCACGGGTGGCGCTGGGCATCGCACTGCGCGGAATTGCACACAGCGCAATTGATATTTCCGATGGCTTGCTGGCCGATCTCGGCCATATTCTTGAACGCTCGGGCGTGGGTGCACGGCTTGAGTTCGGCGCGTTGCCGACGCTGCCGGTGGTTCAATCCTATTTGCACGAAGCCGTTGCGCGCAATTGCGTGCTGGCGGGAGGCGACGACTATGAACTCTGCTTCACCGCACCGGCCGGCCAGCGCGATGCGATCCAGGCTGCCGCTGCCAGCACAAACGTGATGGTAAGCCGCATTGGTCAGATCACTGCCGAGTCCGGCCTTTCCGTTATCGGTACCGATGGCCAGCCACTCACCTACGACAAAACCGGCTATGACCACTTCGCGGCCTGATCTCAAATTCCTGTTCGCGCATCCGGCCCATCTGATCGCCTTTGGCTTTGGCAGCGGACTCGCGCCCAAAGCCCCGGGTACGGTGGGCACCCTGCTCGGCTGGCCGCTGGTCTGGCTGATCATCGCCGTCGCGCCCGACCTGCCGAATCAGCTCGTTTTGCTGATGGCCAGTTTTCTGCTCGGCATCTGGGCATGCGGCCGCGCCGGCCGCGCGCTCGGCGTCGCCGACCACGGCGGCATGGTGTGGGATGAAATCGTCGCCTTCGCGCTGGTCCTGCTGTTTACCCCGCCCGGCTGGATCTGGGCAGGCATTGCCTTCCTGCTATTCCGGTTTTTTGACATCATCAAACCCTGGCCGATCCGGCTGGCCGATCGCCGGCTTAAAAATGGCTTCGGTGTCATGTTCGACGATCTACTTGCAGCGGGCTATGCGCTCGCCGTCATCAAAGGATTGCAATGGCTCGTGTAAACGATGAAGAACTCCACCAACTCGCCGGTGAACTGGGCGACGCGCTGCTCGCCTGCGGCTGGATGGTCGCCACCGCTGAATCGTGCACCGGCGGCTGGGTCGGGCAATTGCTTACCGCCATTCCCGGCAGCTCGGCCTGGTACGAGCGCGGCTTCATTACCTATGCCAACGCCGCCAAGCAGGAAATGCTCGGCGTGCCTGCCGAAATACTCGAAACCCACGGCGCCGTGTCCGAAGAAGCCGCCAGCGCCATGGCCGCAGGCGCCCTCGCCCACAGCCACGCGCAAGCCGCGCTCGCCATTTCCGGCATCGCCGGGCCGGGCGGCGGCACCCCGCAAAAACCGGTCGGCCTGGTGTGCTACGGCTGGGCGCTGGAAGACGGCACCGTCATGTCGTCCACTTGCCGCCTTGATGGCGACCGCGAGGAAATCCGCTCGCGCGCCGTCGCCGCGGCCTTGCGCGGATTGCTTGAGTTGATCGGCGGAAAGCCCTGAGCGGGTATCAGCTGTAGAAGTTCAGACTTGATCTGACAGAGCGTGCATGCTCAGGTCGTGCTTATCAGGCAGGAACCGGCCACAAAGGGTCATCTGAACCTTTCTCCCACAGCAGACATTCGGTCCGGATTATCATTACATGACATGTGCGGACAGACAGCCTGACGAACCGACCATGAATCAAGCAGTTACGGCACATCAGCATGTTCTACGAATTTCAATAACTCAGACCACCGGTCTGGTGAATAACTGTTAGGCAGCCTGGGAGAGATCATGAATCCAGAAGATCGCGATCGAAAGAAAGCTTGGAAGGAACAGGAACGACAAAAAGCTCAAATCGCATTCCCTCTCCCCAACGAGTTACTAGAGTCGTTGTTCGCTTTTGTTGAAGCGCAAGTAGACAAAGAAGGTTGCGACCACACCCATCGTTTCACGGATAGATGGCTGTCCGAAAAGAAGCAGCCACGCACCCCAATTCTTGAGTGGCTTGAGGAACATGGAGGTTTCTGTGACTGCGAAGTCGTCGCAAATGCTCAAGATCGTTGGGAGCAGAACAGGTGATGTCTGTTCCTGGAATCGCGCTTCAACAGCCCAACCCGGCGTTCGAGCGGGACGCCGAAAAAGCACGGCGCCGCTCAACTTTACGTTAACGCTTGACCTTGCGAGCATGAGAAGCAGAACCAAGAAATTCATCCAACACTTGTCACATGACATTGAGGATGAAGATAGAGCAGAGGAATATCTCGACGAGTCCTTGCCGTTGATA
Organism: Hydrogenophilales bacterium 16-61-112; assembly: GCA_002257045.1. Classification (GTDB taxonomy): domain Bacteria; phylum Pseudomonadota; class Gammaproteobacteria; order Burkholderiales; family Thiobacillaceae; genus Thiobacillus. The sequence continues at coordinate 20,763 of NCHD01000021.1, forward strand.
GGGCTTATTGTCATGTATTTCAACTCGCTTGAAAAGTCACTCGACTCTCTAATCTGCGAAGTCATTTCTGACAGAACAGATGCTCCTGGCCTCATTGTCATTCAGAAGTTGATGTATGTCGCCAAAGTCGATTTGTTCAAACGATTCAGCGACGACTTTCACGGGAGCTTTTATTTCACGCCAGTCGAATTCAACGAGCTGATTGGCGAGTTGATCGAGGTGGGCAAGCTTAGAAATTTGGTGGTACATGCGGATTGGAGCAGCACCGATGAAGATGGCTACACATTTGTGCGGCTTAAGACTTCGTCAAACGGCATGCTTCAAGAGTATGTTCAGTTCTCGGTTGAGTCCCTAGAGAAACTTATTGAACGGCTGATCAAAGCTAATCACCGCCTTTCTGACTACTGGAAATGGAAATCTGAACGCCTTCAATATCATTTGCAGGGCGCTTCGTGAGTTGCCCGCAACCGCGTTCTAACTTCACGTTGAACGTCTGCTTTCAGAATCGACCAGCTTCCGCTTTGGGTCGATTTGAAACTGCCGATCAAAGAATCTGACACATGCTGTCAGAATAAGTCTGAACGTCTGCACATCAGCTCAGTCCGGAATAAAACGCCCACGCCGCGAACGGCTCGACCTCGTCGCGGTTCAGCAGCATCAACTGATAGGCATTCGGGTTCATTGCATGATCCGGCGTGGTATCAACATTCAGGCGCTGCAACACATAGCCGAGCAAGGCGCGCCGCACCTCCACCTCGATTACGCCGTCGCTCGCCACGCCGTAATCGAGCAACAGGCTTTCGCGTTTAAGCGCGTCCAGCCCGCTGTGCGGCGCAAGCTGGAGGCTCACCGTTTCGGTCCAGTCGTCGTCGTACTGCTCGCTCGATTCAGCGGGCGTGTCCAGACATTCGGCATCGGTGATGCGCGACAGCACGAAATCGCGAAAATCGCAGCTTTCCTCGTGATAGGCGCGCACATGCCAGCGGATGCCGGTGTTGACCAGGGTGTGCGGTTCGAGCATGCGTTGCGCGGGGCTTTCCTCGCTCGCGCGATTGTCGCGGTCGGACAGCGAGCGGTAGCGGATCCGCAGTTTGCGGCGGCCACGAATGGCACGCGTGATCTGCGCCAGGATCTGCTGGCTGGGCAGGCGGACCGGTAATGGCAATGACGCGCTCGCCAAGCCGTAAATCAGTTCTGCCCCATACGGCCCATTCGCAACCGCCAGATTGGCGGCAATGATGGGCAGGGCCTTGGCCGGGGTCAGGTCGGAAAACGCCGCAGTAAAACTTTCGTTGGGCACAAAACCAAACACGTTGTGCTGATACACCAGATTGCCGGGGGCCAGATCGGTATAGAGCTTGAGGTCTTTGGTCGCCGCCGCGTCCGAAATGCCAAAGGCTTTCGCCACGTCGCCCCGCGTCACCACGCCGCCATACCAGGCCATCATCTCGATGTACTGCAAACGCTGACGCGTTGCCCACTTTACATCCAGCCACATTTTTTCTTTTGAAATCATATCGCTTGCTCCGGACAAGCCTTGGATACGGCAAATTATAGGCGCGCACCATCCAAATAAAACAACAAACTTGGTATTTTTTACTTAGGTAATATTTTTTATTGACATCGATAAAAGTATCGCCTACATTCACGCCATCGCAACCGACTCAGGAGAGACACCATGGCTACCCCCGCAATGACCGAAGACAAAATGAAAGCACTTGCCGCAGCACTCGGGCAAATCGAAAAACAGTTCGGCAAAGGTTCGGTGATGCGCTTGGGTGACCACGAAGTCGTGGACATTCAGTCCGTCTCGACTGGCTCGCTGGGTCTCGACATCGCGCTGGGCATTGGCGGCCTGCCGCGCGGCCGGGTGGTCGAAATCTACGGCCCGGAGTCGAGCGGCAAAACGACGCTCACGCTGCAAGTCATCGCCGAAATGCAGAAACTCGGCGGCACCGCGGCCTTCATCGACGCCGAACACGCGCTCGACCCCTCGTATGCGCAAAAACTCGGCGTCGACGTCGACAACCTGCTGGTTTCGCAGCCCGACACCGGCGAACAGGCACTGGAAATCGCCGACATGCTGGTGCGCTCGGGCAGCGTTGACGTGGTGGTGATCGACTCGGTCGCCGCGCTCACCCCCAAGGCCGAAATCGAAGGCGAGATGGGCGACTCCCACATGGGCCTGCAAGCCCGCCTGATGAGCCAGGCGCTGCGCAAACTCACCGCCAACATCAAGCGCACTAACACCCTGGTCATTTTCATTAACCAGATCCGGATGAAAATCGGCGTCATGTTCGGCAGCCCCGAAACCACCACCGGCGGCAATGCGCTGAAGTTTTACGCCTCGGTCCGCCTCGACATCCGCCGCATCGGCGCGATCAAGAAAGGCGACGAAATCGTCGGCAACGAAACCAAGGTCAAGGTCGTCAAGAACAAGCGCGCGAATACCTGAAAGAGCATCCGGCAATCGCTGCCGAGATCGAAGCCAAAGTGCGCTCGGCCGTGGGCGTCAACAGCCAGGCCATGGCGCCCACCGAGGCCAATGCCTGAGGCCGGCGCCGAACCGCAAGCCAGCAAGCTGCGCGAACGCGCGCTAGGCTTGCTGGCGCGGCGCGAACACAGCCGCGTCGAATTGACCCGCGTCGAATTGACCCGCAAGCTTGAACAGGCCGGATTCGACGCGGCAGACATCCGCACGTTGCTGGATGGTTTCGAGGCAAAAAAATGGTTGTCGGACCAGCGCTTTGCCGAAAGCTACGTGGCCGATCACCGCGCGCGCACAGGCAGCATCAAACTCGCCTACGACCTGCGCCAGCGTGGGGTAAGCGACGGCATTATCGAGGCCGTGCTGGGCGCAAACCGTGACAGCGAGCTCGATCGCGCACGCATAGTCTGGAAAAAAAAGTTCGCTTCAGCCCCTGCCGATGCAGCCGAAAAAGCCCGGCATATTCGTTTCATGCAGAGCAGGGGATTTAGCTCAGAGATTATCCGACGCGTCATCAAAGGCACGGACGACATCTGATCGCGCAAACGCCAGTTCGTCGCCACGCGCTATCCCCAAGGAACTTGCTGGGCTAGAATCGCTCAATATGCAGCGTCCTGCTGTCTCGTAATTTTATGGAGGTCACATGAACTCACCCGTTACCACCCTCGGCCGCAGCCAGTCTGCGGCAATGTCGACCAACAAGGTCATCCGCAATACCTACATGCTGCTGTCGATGACGCTGGCATTTGCCGCGCTCACCGCCGGCGTGACGATGTCGCTTAACCTGCCTTCGCCCGGCTTCATCATTACCCTGGTCGGCTACTTTGGCTTGCTGTTCCTCACCACCAAGTTCCGCAACAGCAGCGCGGGCATCGGTTTTGTATTCGCCCTCACCGGTTTCATGGGCTACACCCTCGGCCCCATGATCAGCCATTACCTTGCACTGCCTAACGGCACGCAAACCGTGATGATGGCGATGGGCGGCACTGCTGCGATCTTCCTCGGCCTGTCGGCCTACGTGATGACCACCCGCAAGGACTTCAGCTACATGGGCGGTTTCCTCGCAGTCGGCATCCTCGTGGCGTTCCTGGCTGGCATTGGCGCGTTCTTCTTCGAGATGCCCGGCCTGTCGCTGGCTGTATCGGCCATGTTCGTGCTGCTGATGTCGGGTCTGATCCTGTACCAGACCAGCGAAATCATCCATGGCGGCGAAACCAACTACATCATGGCGACCGTCACCCTGTTCGTGGCGATCTTCAACCTGTTCACCAGCCTGCTGCAGTTGCTGGGCTTTGCGAACAGCGACTAAGTCTGCATGTCGTCAGCAAACCAAACGGCGTCTGTGAAGACGCCGTTTTTCATTGATACACACAGCCATTTCGACGCGGCTGAGTTCGACGCCGACCGCGATGCCGAATACGCGCGCGCGTGCGCCGCCGGAGTCGGCAACCTGATCGTTCCCAGTATTACCCGGGATAACTTCGCCGCGGTTGCCACCACTTGTGCGCGCTATCCCGGCTGCTTGCCGGCATGGGGAATGCACCCGATATACATCGGCATTCACCAGCCCGAACACCTGGCCGATCTGCGCGCACAGATCGTGGCGCAGCGCCCGGTGGCAATCGGTGAGATCGGCCTCGATTTTTTTGTGCCCGGACTCGATCCTGCGATGCAGGTGTTCTATTACGTCGAACAACTGAAACTCGCCCGGGAATTCGACTTGCCGGTACTGCTGCACTGCCGCAGGTCGAGCGATGTGCTGTTGAAGCACCTGCGCCAGATCAAGCCCCGTGGCGGCATCGCTCACGCCTTCAACGGCAGCGCGCAACAGGCGGCGGAATTCATCAAGCTCGGCTTCAAACTGGGATTCGGCGGTGCCTTCACCTGGCCACGCGCCAATCATCTGCGCCGGCTGGCGGCTGGCCTGCCGCTCGAAGCGATCGTGCTGGAAACCGACAGCCCCGACATGCCGCCGATATGGATTGGCCAGGGCCGCAATGCACCGGGAGAACTGTCGCGCATCGCAGCCGAGTTGGCGCAACTGCGCGGCATGACGATTGAAGATATAGCCGAAGCGACCACCCGCAACGC
>NCHD01000022.1 GCA_002257045.1 Hydrogenophilales bacterium 16-61-112
ATACACGGCCGAAGCCGCCTCGCGGCACATGAACTCGATCGCGTCCTGGTCGCCGAGCCAGTCGCCGCCTTTGACCGTGTCGTACATGTGCCATTCCCAACGGTCTTCATCGACGTTGGCGAGCGCGGCGGTGATGCCGCCCTGCGCCGACACCGTGTGCGAACGCGTCGGAAAAACCTTGGAAACCACGGCGACCGTAAAGTCCGAGCGCGCCAGCTGCAGGGCTGCGCGCAGACCGGCACCGCCACCACCGATGATGAGCGCATCAAACCGGCGCGTGTTCAAGCCGCTCCCCAGACTATCGTTGCAAGCCACAGCACAGAGGCCGCCAGAACCAGAATGACCAGGCCACTCAAAAGCAGTCGCACCATCACCGCATGCACGTAATCCATGAAAATGTCGCGCATGCCCACCCAGGCGTGCAATGCCAGCGCCATTCCGGTCAGCAGGAAAGCCAGGCGAACCGGCGCGAGCAAAACAAATGCGCGCCAACTGGCAAAATCAAACGGTGCGTGCAGCATGAATGCGCCAGCAAACAAGGGCACGGCCAGTGCCATCGCCAATGCCGTGCCGCGCTGCAGCAGCCAGCTTCCGGTGCCGCCACGCGCGCCGAGTACCGGTTTCATGCGAACAAGCTCCAGGCGGCTATGAGGGTCGCTGCCGCTGCCAACAGCAACACCCCCAGACTGCTGCTGCGGGCCGCCGTGAGCGACGCGCCCCAATGGACATCCAGTGCCAGATGCCGCAATCCGGCGAAAAAGTGCAGGGCAAACAACCCCACCAGCCCTAGCAAGGCCAGCTTTGCCAGCGGCAAGGCCAGCCACGCGCGCACCTCGTGAAAGCCGGCTTCGCTGCCGAGCGATTTCGCCAACAAGGCGATCGCGAGCGGAAAACTCAAAAACAGCACCGCGCCGGACAGGCGATGCAGAATCGACACCCAGCCCGGTAGCGGCAGATGGATGCGGAAAAGGTCGAGATAGACCGGGCGTGGCGGGTTGCTCACATGGTGCCCCTCAGCCTGCCAGAAACCCGGTCATCACTTGCTTCGCATGGCCAAGGCCATCAGCGCCTGGACGATTTGAGCACCGCCTTGGCCACCGCCTGCGGCACCCGGTCAGCCAGGCGCGGATCAAACGGCTTCGGCAGGATGTAGTCCGGGCCGAACACCAGCTTCTTCAGTTTGTACGCTTTCAGAACCGATGCAGGGACCGGTTCGCGCGCAAGCCCGGCAAGCGCATGGACCGCCGCAATCAGCATGGCCTCGGTGATCTCCGTGGCGCGCGCATCGAGTGCGCCGCGGAAAATGAACGGGAAGCCCAGTACATTGTTGACCTGGTTCGGGAAGTCGGAACGTCCGGTCGCCATGACGAGGTCGCTGCGCGCAGCCATGGCTTTTTCCGGCAGGATTTCAGGATTGGGATTGGCCAGCGCGAACACCACCGGCTTGTCGGCCATGCTTTTGACCATCGCCGGGATCACCAGGTTGGCGCCCGACACGCCGACGAACACATCGGCGCCCTGCATCGCCTCGGCCAGGGTACGCAGCTTCGTCTTGCGCGCAAAGCCCTTCTTGAAGCTGTTGAGGTCGGTGCGCTCCTTGTGTACCACCCCTTTGGAATCGACCAGGAGGATATTGGCCTTTTTCGCCCCCATTGCCACCAGCAGTTTCATCGAAGCAATGCCGGCCGCACCGGCACCGAGGCAGACGATCTTTGCCGAATCCAGCGCCTTGCCCTGCACATGCAAGGCATTGATCAGCCCGGCGCAGATGATGACGGCCGTGCCATGCTGGTCGTCGTGGAATACCGGGATGTCGAGTTTTTTCTTCAGCGCGGCTTCGATCTCGAAACAATGCGGCGCGGCGATGTCTTCGAGGTTGATGCCGCCAAAAGTCGGCGCGATGGCTTCGACCACCTTGATGAATTCCTGCGGGGTTTTTGCATGCACCTCGATATCGAACACATCGATCCCGGCGAACTGCTTGAACAGTACCGCCTTGCCTTCCATCACCGGCTTGGCCGCGAGCGGGCCGAGATTTCCCAGGCCGAGAATCGCGGTGCCGTCGGTAATGACCGCAATCAGGTTGCCCTTGTTGGTGTAGTCGTAAGCCGTCTTGGGGTTTTTGGCGATTTCCAGTACCGGCTGCGCCACGCCTGGCGTGTAGGCGAGCGACAAATCGGCTTGAGTGGAACAGGGTTTGGAGGACTCCACCGAAAGTTTGCCCGGCTTGGGCAGGCGGTGGTAATCGAGGGCTTTTTTCTTGAGTTCGGCGGCAGTCATAGCGACAAATGCGGGTGGATAGACAAGCCGCCATTATCGCGGATTTGCTCGTATTTCGCCCCGCTTTGCTGTTGCCGGACTCAGCTTTTCCAGATTTTGAGCTGGGCACGCAAGCGCGCGACAGCCTGAGAATGCAGCTGACACACGCGCGACTCGGAGACACCGAGCACCACGCCGATTTCCTTCAGGTTCATGTCCTGTTCGTAATACATGCCCATCATGCTGCGCTCGCGCTCGGGCAAATGATGGATGGCGGACACCAGACTGCCGCGAAACCCTTCATCCTCGAGCACCGCAAGCGGGTCATTGCTACCGTCGACCAGATAGCGCTCCAGGAAACTGGCGCTGTCGTCATCCGCGAAGTCTTCGTAGTACAGCAACTGCGAACATTTCACATCGCCCAGCATGGCTTGATACTGGTTGATTTCGAGCCCCATTTCGGCGGAAATTTCGTGCTCGCTCGGGGGCTTGCCGTTGCGCTGTTCCAGCTTGCTGATGGTGGCTTCGATCTGTCGCGATTTTTGCCGTACATGCCGCGGTAGCCAGTCGGCTTCGCGCAACTCGTCGAGCATCGAACCACGAATACGCTGCGTCGCATAGGATTCGAACTGCGCGCCCTGGGTACCGTCGAAGCGACCCACAGCGTCCATCAGGCCGATCAGACCGACCTGAATGAGATCGTCTACTTCAACGCTGGCGGGCAGGCGCGCCATCATGTGATAGGCAATGCGCTTGACCAGCGGCGCATATTTGGTGATTTGTTCGTCTTGCGACAGGAGTTTATCAGCCATGTTTCAAGGCCATGCTTTCATCATTTTCTGTTTTAAAACGAGCCTCTCGACTCGTCTCCTCGCCGGGCATTCTAACGGCAAGCGCTGAAAAAACGGCATCGATGTGCGCTGCACAGCTTATTGCCCGGGCAAAATCGCATGGAAGAAAATGGTTCGCAGCATCGAGCACCTGCGCGCAAGCAGCCTGGTCGCCGAGCAAAACCAGCTTGCCGCGACCACCGGCATGATGCGACAGGGCTTTCAGCAAAGTGAACGCACGCAGCATGGATGGCTTCGAGGCCCGAATCTCGATCAGAAAAGTCTGATGCGCATCGGGCATCAGGATCAAGTCCGCTCCGCTCGGGTCTTCATCGAACACTAAAGAATCATAGGTCCGCGCCATATCGTGCAAAGCCGGGTCATCCGCCCGCACTCCCGGGGCATACCAGCCTTGCCCGTGCTGCAGCGGCAGGGTGTGCAGTTCGCCAAGATCAAGCTGCTGCTTCCAGCCGAACAAACTGCGCGTTTGCGCGCCACCGAACAAACGGCCACGCCGGTCGATCAGCAGCGAAGTCTGCCCCGCATCGTGCAGGTTGTGGGTCAGGTTGGCCATCCATTCAGGCGTATCAAAGAAACAATAAATACAGGCAATCTGCGCCCGGGCACTGCGACGCCGCAGCCCGGCCGCCTGATCGTTCGAGTCAACCCGCATTGAAGTCGCTGGCCGGGACATGGCGCTCTTCACGCTCGGCTTCCATGCCCGCAAACAGCGGCCAGTCTTCGGCTTCCAGCGTGAATGGCGTGGCAAGCTGCCCGCCCTTCAGCGCCCGATCAACGAGATAGGCGGCATTGGCAACATGAAGGTCTTCGGGAACACGCTGTCCACCGCTGATGTAGGCCAGCGGCAAGCGATGACGGATCAGGCTGTCGAGCACTGCGCCAGGCTGCGGCGTTTCGTCGAGCTTGGTGAGAATGCAGGCAGCTGCGCCGTGGCCAAACCGCACCATCGCCTGTTCGATGGCCGCTCCCTGCTGGTTGGCCGAAATCACCGCAATACGTTGCACCCCCAAAGCATCCAGCGCATGTGTGTCACGGGTACGCGAATCCGAAGGCGCAAAGCCCGCCGTATCGATCAACAGCAGTTTTTTGGTCGCGAGCTGCGGCAGCAGTTGGGCCAACCGGGCCGAACTATCCGCTACGATCAGCGGTATTCCGAGCAAATCGGCATACACCGCAAGCTGTGCCGCCGCGCCGACGCGAAAGGCATCTGCCGCAACCAGTGCCACTTGATCGGCACCGTGCACCGCCACCCCGCGCGCAGCGAGCTTGGCCAAGGTCGTGGTTTTACCGGAGCCGGTTGAACCCACGAGCGCATAACGCCCTCCCCTTGCCAGCCAATCGGCTGCAGCAGGTTGCAGCGGGAGGTTGCGGATCAGCACGTGGCGCAGCCAGCGCTGCGCGGCTGTAGTATCGAGTCCACGCGGCAACCGTGCCGCCAGCGTGCGCGCAAGCGAACTGCCAAACCCCGCAGCAAACAGCGTTTGCATCAAGGCAACCCGTAGCGGATCCCGCCGCCGTGATGCGCCCCATGCAAAGCCGGCCAGCTGGTTTTGCAACATGCCGCGCAAGCGGGCAAGCTCGTTGAGAATACGCGAGCTCCTGGCGCTGTCTGCTGTCTCGTTTGACTCGTTCAAGGACGGCACTGCCAGGGTTCCATAGCCGCTGGCCAGTATTTCGACCCCTTTCGGGTGCGGCCGGGTCGACAGTACCACGGCATCATCACCCAGTTCGCGACGTACTTTGGCCAGGGCTTCGCGCGCGTTCGCGGCAATAAAAACCTGAGCGCTCATGCATTTCCTCCCATATCCAGTTCGGTGCTTACGTGCACGAGCTTGTCGGCCGGCACTTCGGCATACGCAATAATCGCCAGCCGGGGCAGATTGCGCCGCAACAAGCGCGAGAGGATTGCGCGCAAGCTCGGTGAGGTCAGCAGCACTGGCGGATAGCCTGCGCTTTCCTGCTCGGCAATGGCGCGTTCCGCAGCGTCGTTCAGGGCATCCAGCGTGGCAGGCGACAACAAGGCCTCGCCTTCGTCGCCCATTTCGTTCATCAAACGCGTCTCAGTGATGGCTGACAGCCCGATCACGTGCAATTCATTGCTTCCTTCGAACAGTCGGTCAACGATGCTGCGTCCCAGCGCAGCGCGCACGGTTTCGACCAGGTCATCGATCCCCTGATTGTTGGGCGCGCGTGCTGCAAGCGTCTCGAACAGGGTCCGGCTGTCGCGAATCGAAACGTTTTCTGCAATCAGCTGTTGCAAGACAGCCTGCAAGCTGGTCAGCGGCAAATGTCGCGGCGTGACATCTTCGACCAAGCCCGGATGGCTGCGCGTCAGGGTGTTCAGCAACTGTTGTACTTCGACGCGCCCCAGCAGCTCGGGCGCATGCTGGCGAAACACCGACTCGACCTGGCGTGCGATCAGTTCTGCCGCCGTAAACACCACAAAGCCGCGCAATTCGGCTTCTTCTTCCCGCCCCGTTTCGATCCAGAAGCCGGAGAACCCGGTTAACGGGTCGACGCCTGGCAGGCCGTCAATGCGTCCCAGCACATCGCCCATATCGATTGCCAGCACCTGGCCGCTGGGCATTTCGCCGTGCGCCACATCCACGCCTTTCAGCGTGATGCGATAGCTGCTGGGCTTGAGATCAAGGTTATCCCGCACCCGGATCAGTGGCACGACCAGGCCCATGTCGGTGGCGAAACGCCGACGGGCCTCGGTAATCCGGGTGAGAGCTTCGCCGCCCTGATTGCGGTCGACCAGGGAAATCAGCCGATAACCGACTTCGAGCGCCAACACATCGACCGGCGGAATATCGTCCCAGGTAACATCGACTGGCGCGCCCAACTCCTCGATCAGAGGCAGCGGCTCGGTATCGGGTTGTTCTCGCTGACGACGCGTCAGCCAAAAACCCAGCCCGCCCAGGAGCGCTGCGATGGTCAGGAAGGCAAGATGCGGCGTGCCCGGGATCAGCCCCAGCACGCCTAGCACCGCTGCAGCCACATACAAGGTATGCGGCTGGCCGAAAATCTGGGTGGAAAACTCGCGTGACAAATCCTGTTCACTCGAAGCCCGGCTCACCACAATGCCCGCCGCAGTCGAAATGATCAGCGCCGGAATCTGCGTCACCAGCCCATCGCCGACAGTCAGCAAGGCATAACGGCCGATGGCTTCACCGATTCCCAGCTTGTGCTGCAGCAAGCCGATGGCAATGCCGCCGATCAGGTTGACGACCAGAATGATCATCCCGGCGATGGCGTCGCCACGCACAAACTTGGAAGCGCCGTCCATGGCGCCATAAAAATCGGCTTCGCGGCTGATGTCGTGGCGCCGCGTGCGCGCCTCGACATCGTTGATGAAACCGGCGTTCAAATCCGCATCGACCGCCAACTGCTTGCCTGGCATCGAGTCCAGCGTAAAGCGCGCCGCCACCTCGGCGATGCGCCCGGCACCCTTGGTGATGACGACAAAATTGATGATGACCAGAATCAGGAACACCACGAAACCAACCGCAATATTGCCGCCTACCAGAAAGCTGCCGAAGGATTCGATCACCTTGCCCGCCGCGTCCGGCCCGGTTTGACCCTGCATCAGGATGATGCGGGTCGAGGCGACATTGAGCGACAGGCGCAACAGGGTCGTCAGCAGCAGCACCGTCGGAAATACCGAGAAATCCAGCGGTCTCCGCGCATTCAGGCTCACCAGCAGCACAATCATGGCCAGTGCAATATTGAGCGTCAGCAGCACGTCGAGCATCAGGGTAGGCAGTGGCAACACCATCATTGCCAAAATCAGCAACACCAGCATCGGCACCGCCAGCCGGTTCACCGACATCCCCATCACCATGACACCCTGCGCGCTCACCCGATCACCTCATTGATCGATTGGGGCCCGGGCCGCAGCGTAGCGGCACCTTCAGCGAGGGCGGGCTGTCCAGCCTGTTGCTGCCGGTCGCGGAGCTGGGCGCGAACCTCCGGACTGACCTCAGCCTCGCGCGCCTCGGCCAGCACATCCTGCCAGTTCATCGCGTGGCGACGCAAATAACGCCACCAACGCCAGCCCACATCAAGTGCCGCCACCAGCGCCAGCGCTGTCGCCAATCCCAGCAGGCCGCGTTCCAGCCAGGCGGCCGTGTGCCCGAAAGCCACGTTCAGCGGAAGTCCTGCCAAACCCTGCACGCCCTCCCCGCTAGCCAGAATCCAAAAGATAGCCACGGCCAGCAGCACAAGCTTCAACACGGCCAGCAACCCATCAAACCAGAAATCAGCGGAAAACAAACGCAACAAGACTTTGAAAACATTGACACGCAGCAGGTTGAATTGAGTTTGCTGCGGCGCGAACACCCAGCCCGAAATCAGCATGGGTGCCGCCAGGGAAGCAACCATGATAATCAGCAGAAGTGGCAAAACGGCCCATAGAACGGATTGGACGGCGTCCATATAGAGACGGGAAAATGGCCGCGCAGCGGAAATAAAAGCCGATTCGGTCAAGTTCTGCAACGCGGCAAGCAGACGGGGCATCAACCAGCCCAGCATGCCCAGCGCAGCCAACAAGACCACCCACGCCGTCAATTCAGCCGAACGCGGCACATCGCCCGCTTTGCGGGCTTGTTGCAAACGCTGCGAACTTGCCGGTTCGGTGCGGGAAAGATCAGACTCCTCGGCCATGCTCGTCTCACTGTTTGGGGCAGTCTAGCATGATGCGCGGGTTCGCTATCCGGCCACCCCACGCAGTATCGGTCTTGTTGCCTCTTGGCAACGGTGCATAAATAGCCCAAACGCCAGCTATCTAAAAGCAATAAAATCGATTAATCTGCTTTTCGCTTCATCTGGGTCAACGTCAGCCTCAGGCTCGCTGTTCCATCACCAACATAAAATTCAAGAGGAGTTTTACATGCGCACTATGCATCTGGCCGCAGCAGTGGCTTCGGCACTCACCCTTTCCACTTCAGCATCTGCCGGCTTTTTCGACCTCACCCTGGCTCCCTATGTAGGCGGTAGCCTGGGACAGGCCACTTCCGACATTTCCTGCCCGGTCGGCATTTCCTGCGACGATTCCGACACTGCCTGGAAAATCTATGGCGGCCTGGAAATTAACGAATACATCTCAATGGAAGTTGGCTACATCGATCTGGGCGAGTCGACTTTCACGGGCACACAAAGCGGAACACGGGAAACCAACGGCATGACAACAGCTGTGGTCGGAACCTACGCGATCAGCCCCAGCTTCATTCTGTCGGGCCGCGGCGGGATGAACTTCCTCAATACCGAAGTCAACGGCACGATCGCTGGCACCTCGACCCAAAACACAGGCGATACCGATGTCGTCTGGTCGTTCGGCGTCGGCGCGCAATACAACCTTACTCCAGCGGTCGGGCTTCGCCTTGACTGGGAGCGTTTCTTTGAAACCGGCAGCTCGAACTTCAACGGCGGCACGGGCGAAGCAGATATCGACCTGTTCTCGGCCGGCGTGGTCTACAAGTTCTGATTCACTGAATCAAATTTTCTGCGCTATGACAAAGGGGGCTTCGGCCCCCTTTGTCATGCGTTGTAGGCTGCGTCATCCAGGGCGCGCAAGTACGCCAGCTTGTCGGCGATCTTGCCCTCCAGTCCGCGTGGCGTGGGCTGATACCAGCGCTGCTCGGGCAAGTCGTCGGGGAAGTAGCGTTCACCCGCAGCATAGGCATCCGGTTCATCGTGCGCATAGCGATAGCTTCGACCGTAACCGAGTTCCTTCATCAGCTTGGTCGGGGCGTTACGCAAATGCAGCGGCACATCGCTCGACGGATTGGCTGCCACAAATGCGCGCGCGGCATTGTAAGCCATGTACGCTGCGTTGCTCTTCGGCGCACAGGCGAGATAGAGGCAGGCTTCAGCCAAGGCCAGTTCGCCTTCCGGGCTGCCGAGACGCTCATAGGTTTCAACTGCGTCGAGCGTCATGCTGAGTGCGCGCGGATCGGCCAGCCCAATATCCTCGGACGCCATCCGAACAAGGCGCCGCCCGAGATAGCGGGGGTCCGCGCCGCCATCGAGCATGCGAACCAGCCAGTACAGTGCAGCATCGGGGCTGCTGCCGCGTACACTTTTATGCAAGGCGGAAATCTGGTCGTAAAAAGCTTCTCCGCCCTTGTCGAAACGGCGCAGGGATTGCGCCAGTGCGTTTTCAACAAACACTGTGTCAATTGCATCTACCTTTGCAATGCGGGCCGCGCTGTCAAGTTGCTCCAGTAAATTCAGCAGTTTTCGCGCATCACCGTCGGCGTAAGCCGCGAGAAGCTGATCGACGCCTTCCGCCAGTTTCATATCCGGCAACGCCTGCAGCGCATGTTGCAGCAACTGACCCAGTTCGTCGGGTGTCAGCGACTTCAATACGTAGACCTGAGCGCGGGACAGCAAGGCGCCGACGACCTCGAAAGAGGGGTTCTCCGTAGTCGCGCCGATGAAGGTGAAAAGGCCGCTTTCCACATGCGGTAAAAATGCGTCCTGCTGCGCTTTGTTGAAACGATGAACCTCGTCAACGAAAACGATGGTGGCGCGGGACAGGGACTGGTTCATGCGCGCGCGCTCGACTGCTTCGCGAATGTCCTTCACGCCGCTTAACACGGCAGAAATGGCAATGAAATCAGCGCCAAATGCTTGCGCGGTCAACCGCGCCAGGGTGGTTTTGCCCACCCCTGGCGGGCCCCATAAAATCATCGAATGCAGTTTGCCGGAATCAAAGGCAAGTTTAAGCGGCTTGCCCGCCCCCAACAGGTGGCGCTGCCCGACGACTTCGTCCAGGGTGCGCGGGCGCAGGCGCTCGGCCAGCGGTGCATCGCCCGGACGCGCAGGAGCCGCGCTGGTTTGAAACAAGTCGTCAGTCGCCAATGACGTCTGCCCCTTTGGGCGGGATAAAAGTGAAGTAGGCTGGCGCGATGACAGGGTTTCGCGTCAAGCCGTTGAGCTTGAGTACGGTGCGCTGGCCAAAAAAATCGAACAATTCCATCTGCGCCAGCACATCTCCCTTGAAACCCATGCGGATACGCTCAAACGTCGTGTCCCGGTTTTTAGGCGTGGCCTCCAGCCACTCCAGGCCACTTGCCGTGGCTGCATTTTTCAGGGTGAAATATTTTTCGATCGCGTTATCGCCCGCCAGCAGGGCGGCCGGAGTGCCTGCCATGGCATCACCCAGGGATTTGACGGTTACCTGATCCAGATCGGCGTCGTACAGCCACAGCTTGACGCCATCGCTCACGATCACCTGTGAATAGGGCGCCACGTAATCCCAGCGAAACTTGCCTGGCCGGGCAAACCTCATTTTTCCGCTGGCTTGCTGCGTGACGCGTCCCGATCGGTCGGAAACGGTCTGGGTGAAGTCGGATTCAGCGGTTTTTGCACCAGCAACAAACGCTTTCAAACGTTCGACGCCACCCGCATGAGCCACATTCGTCACAGCAAATGCAATAAGCAAAACAAGAATACGCATAGGGTCCCCAAAAAAAGTGCGCCCGGTGGGCGCACTTCGTGTGACTCGACAGTTGGGCAAAAGTTTACTTTGCCTTGTTGGTCTTGATGCCAAACGGCAGATACGCCGGGCACCAGCCAAAAATCGCAGTCAACAGCACAATGAATCCAATCGGGCCGGCAATCATCATCGGGCCGGTCGGCGTCATCGCCCAGTAGATCAGCGCAATACCCACAACAGCCCGAACAATACGGTCGATACCGCCTACATTTTTTGCCATTCCTTGCATCCTCCTAAGTTATTTGAGTCATTTCCCTGTGTCGCCTGCCTGATCGAAGCTGGCCGACGCAGGGCGAAGCTTAACGTATTTCAAACCGCATCGGCTTCAGGCAATCAGGGGCACGATCAGCAGCGCGACAATATTGATGATCTTGATCAGCGGGTTGACGGCTGGACCTGCGGTGTCCTTATAGGGGTCGCCCACGGTGTCGCCGGTGACGGCAGCTTTGTGCGCCTCCGAACCCTTGCCGCCAAAATTGCCTTCCTCGATATATTTCTTGGCGTTATCCCATGCACCGCCACCGGTGGTCATCGAGATGGCCACGAAGATGCCGGTGATGATGGTGCCGACCAGCACGCCGCCCAGGGCTTGCGCGCCCAGCGTAAGGCCCACAATGACGGGCACGGCGACCGGCAGCAGCGAGGGCACGATCATTTCCTTGATCGCCGCCTTGGTCAGCATGTCGACGCAAGTGCCATATTCCGGCTTGGCCGTGCCGGCCATGATGCCGGGAATGCTTGCAAACTGGCGGCGCACTTCCACCACCACTGAACCGGCCGCACGACCGACCGCTTCCATCCCCATCGCGGCGAACAGGTACGGCACCATGCCGCCGATGAACAGGCCGATGATGACCATATGGTTGGACAGGTCGAAAGTCATGGCCTGGGCAAACGGGTCGGCCAATAGTGCCTTGGCATTGATCGCATGCGTGTAATCCGCGAACAGCACCAGCGCAGCAAGGCCGGCCGAGCCGATTGCATACCCCTTGGTGACAGCCTTGGTGGTGTTGCCCACCGCGTCGAGCGGATCCGTGATGTTACGGATGCTGTCGTCGAGACCAGCCATTTCAGCGATGCCTCCGGCATTGTCCGTGATGGGACCATAGGCATCGAGCGCGACGATGATGCCAGCCATTGACAGCATCGAGGTCGCGGCAATCGCGATGCCATACAGGCCGGCCAGTTCGTAGGCTCCCCAGATGGCCGCGCACACCGCCAGCACAGGCAAAGCGGTGGAACGCATCGAGACACCGATACCCGCGATGACGTTGGTGCCGTGGCCGGTCGTCGAAGCCTGGGCGATGTGGCGCACCGGACCGTATTCCGTCGCCGTGTAGTACTCGGTGATGACTACCATGGCGGCAGTCAGCGCCAGTCCGATCAGGGTGCTGTAGTACAGGCTCATCGACGAAACCAGATTGCCATCGATCATCACGCCCTCGCCCAGCATCATGTTGGTGATGGGATAGAACGCGATGGCCGCGAGCACGCCCGACACGATGAGGCCGCGATACAGCGCGTTCATGATCTTGCCGCCCTCGCGCGCCTTGACGAAGAAGGTGCCGACAATCGACGCGATAATCGAGAAGCCCCCCAGCACCAGCGGATAGATCACGGCATTGGGAGAGTCGGTGATCATCAGGCCGCCCAGCAACATCGTCGCGATGATCGTTACGGCATACGTTTCGAACAAGTCTGCCGCCATGCCCGCGCAGTCGCCGACGTTGTCGCCAACGTTGTCCGCGATCACGGCCGGATTGCGTGGGTCATCTTCAGGAATGCCCGCTTCGACTTTTCCCACCAAATCAGCGCCCACATCGGCGCCCTTGGTAAAGATGCCGCCGCCCAGCCGGGCAAAGATGGAAATCAGCGAGCCGCCAAAAGCCAGGCCCACCAGCGCATGGGTCGCTTCGTCCGTACTGGCCCCCATCATCAAGGTAAGAAACGCGTAGTAGCCCGCCACCCCCAGCAGACCCAGACCGACCACCAGCATGCCGGTAATGGCACCGCCCTTGAAAGCCACATTCAGCGCGGCATTGAGGCCGTTCTTCGCTGCCTCTGCCGTGCGCACGTTGGCGCGCACCGAGACGTTCATGCCGATGTAGCCTGTGAGCCCGGAGAGAACGGCACCCAGCGCAAAGCCGACTGCGGTCTGCCACCCCAGCGCAAAAAAGATCGCAACCAGCAGGATCACGCCGACGATGGCGATGGTGGTGTACTGCCGGTTCAGGTAAGCCGAGGCCCCCTCCTGCACCGCCGCGGCGATTTCACGCATGCGATCGTTGCCGGTCGGCAGTCCGATGATCCATTTGATCGACACGATTCCGTAAAGCAAAGCCAGACTTGCCGCCACGAGAGCAAACATCAACCCTTCATTCATTATTACCTCCTCCAGAACACCTCAAAAAAAAACGGCAGCTTGCGCCTCCGTTCCCATTCCTTACCCCTTGCCCATCGCCAGACCGCCTTCAAAACGGGTACCTGGCTCAAACCCAAACACCGCATCGAGCCGGAGATCGCGGATGCACTCGTCAACCGCGTCCTGCCCATGCTCCCTCTGCACTTCGGACAGGATCAGCTTGGCCGAATTGCCGTTGTAAAAGCCACCAAAATCGGCTTGTACGCGCAGCAGTTGCTTGGCCCGGTCAAGCGTCATGCCACCCCCTTGCTGAACGCATGAGTGCGCGCCTCACAGCTTGAACGCCGCCAGCTTCTTCGCCACGGCAAGGTTCTTCAGCGTCACATACACCGGCAGGCCATCGGCGTACTTTGGATAGTCTTCACCCTGGATCAGCGGCGTCAGGTAACGCTTGCACTTGGGCGTGATGCCGAAGCCATCCTTGGTGATGAAATCGCGCGGCATGAACTTCTCGACGTTGGCGACATCCTTAAGATCCGCCACACCGATTCTGTATTTGTAGGGCACGTCCGAAATGCGTTCGACCGTCGGCATCACCGAATTGCGGCCCTTGATCGCGAGCTCGACCGCTTTCTTGCCGAGCTCGTAGGCCTGTTTCACATCGGTCTTGGAGGCAATATGGCGCGCGGCGCGCTGCAGGTAGTCAGCAACGGCCCAGTGGAACTTGTGGCCGAGCGCGTCCTTGATCATGTTTGCGACCACCGGAGCGGCGCCGCCAAGCTGGGCGTGGCCGAAAGCGTCGCGGGTTCCCTGCTCAGCGAGAAACTTGCCGTCGGGATAGTGGCAACCTTCAGAGACGACCACCGTGCAGAAGCCGTGTTCCTTGACCAGCTTGTCGACACGGGCGAGAAATTTCTTCTGATCGAATTCAATCTCGGGAAACAGGATGACAACCGGGATACCGTGGTCTTCCACCAACCCGCCCGCCGCGGCGATCCAGCCCGCGTGGCGGCCCATGACCTCAAGCACGAAAATCTTGGTCGACGTCTTCGCCATCGATTTCACGTCAAAGCTGGCTTCCAGCGTGGAAACAGCGATGTACTTGGCGACCGAGCCGAAGCCGGGACAGCAGTCGGTGATTGGCAGGTCATTGTCGACGGTCTTCGGCACGTGGATCGCCTGGATCG
This sequence comes from Hydrogenophilales bacterium 16-61-112, assembly GCA_002257045.1. Taxonomy (GTDB): domain Bacteria; phylum Pseudomonadota; class Gammaproteobacteria; order Burkholderiales; family Thiobacillaceae; genus Thiobacillus. The sequence continues at coordinate 14,161 of NCHD01000022.1, forward strand.
GATAGCCCATTGCTTCGGACAACTGGCTGACCTTGAAGCAGGTGTCGGCCGAGTCGCCGCCGCCGTTGTAAAAGAAATAGCCGATGTTGTGCGCCTTGAACACCTCGATCAGACGCGCATATTCGCGCTTGTTGGCTTCCAGCGATTTCAGCTTGAAACGGCACGAGCCGAATGCGCCCGACGGGGTGCTGCGCAACGCGGCAATCGCGGCATCGGTTTCCTTGGTGGTGTCGATCAGGTCTTCGGTCAGCGCGCCAATGATGCCGTTGCGGCCGGCGTACACCTTGCCGATCTTGTCCTTGTGCTTGCGCGCGGTTTCGATCACGCCGCAGGCCGAGGCGTTGATGACGGCGGTCACGCCGCCGGATTGTGCGTAAAAGGCGTTCATTTTTTTCGCCATGGTGTGTCTCCTCTTTTTTTAAAAACGATGCTGTAAAAAAGCCAGCCTTGATGCTGGCTGGCTGGTTGAATCAACTGGTTCCGGATGCCTCACCCTCGGCGATCCGTTTGGCCTCTTCATCGGCCTGCATTTTCAGCAGGGTCGTCACGCAATAGCCGATATCGTCGTATTCCTCGCGCCCGGTGCTGAACCGATCCCGGATGCGATAGAAAAACATGCTGCGATAGCGGGAATCGCCGGTTTTTGACAAGACGAAATGGCAGCCACGCTCAAGCCAGTAAAAACCCGGGCACAAGGTCAGCTCGCGGTCGTCGATATACAACCGGATCTCGGTATCGACATCCTGAACCTCGACATCGTGGCCATAGCGCTCCTTCACCGCGCTGGACACGATCCAGCGCTCGGTGTCGGTCAGGGGCGGAATGTGCTGCGGCATGTTTGCTCGGGTTAAACCAGTGCGGCAAAAATCGAATCGCGAATACCGTCGACTTTTCCAATGCCCGATACTTTCACGTATTTGGGCGCGCCGGCTTCACCACGTGTCGCCCAGTCACCGTAGTATTTCACCAGCGGCTCGGTTTGCGCGTGATAGATCTCGAGACGTTTTTTCACGGTGTCTTCATGGTCGTCATCGCGCTGGATCAGGTCTTCGCCCGTCGCATCATCCTTGCCGGCCACTTTCGGTGGGTTGAACACCACATGGTACGTGCGGCCCGATGCCACATGCACCCGACGGCCCGACATGCGCTTGACGATTTCATCGTCGGCGACGTCGATCTCGACCACGTAATCGATCGGCACGCCGGCGGCTTTCATTGCCTCAGCCTGCGGAATGGTGCGCGGAAAGCCGTCGAACAGGTAGCCGTTCTTGCAGTCGGCATCGGTCAGACGGGCTTTGACCATGCCGATGATGATGTCGTCTGAAATCAGGCCGCCCGCGTCCATGATGGCCTTGGCTTTCATGCCAAGCTCCGTGCCGGCCTTGATCTGCGCACGCAGCATGTCGCCGGTTGATATCTGAGGAATGCCGTATTTTTCCTTGATGAAATTGGCCTGGGTGCCCTTGCCGGCGCCAGGGCCGCCCAACAGAATCAAACGCATTGCGATCTCCCTTGTTTGTAGATGGATGTAATCGGACCTGCCTCTTAGGCAAGCTCTGTCAAACCGCGTTAGCCTAAGCCATGCGCAGTTTGAGCAACACTTAAAAAATTTTATTGCGGGATTGAAGTTGTTTGAAACAGCGCGCGAACCCGCGCCAGATCGTCTGCCGTATCGACTCCCGGAGCGGGAGCGGCCGGGGAAACCCCTATGCAAATGCGATAGCCGTGCCACAGAACGCGCAATTGCTCGAGCATTTCGAAGCGCTCCAGCGGGGAGGCCGCGAGGCTGGCATAGGTCCGCAGAAAACCGGCCCGATAGGCATACAGGCCGATGTGACGCAAAGCTCCGAGCTCGTGTGGCATCGCCTGGCTTTCGGCAAAGGCGTCGCGCGGCCAGGGTATCGGGGCGCGACTGAAATACAGCGCGTAACCCGCTTCGTCGACTACGACCTTGACGACATTGGGATTGATGAAATCTGCGTGATCCTGAATCGGATGCGCCAGCGTCGCCATTACGGCATCCTGGTGCAGCACCAGTTGCCGCGCAGCCTCGCGAATCAGCGCCGGGTCAATCAGTGGCTCGTCGCCCTGCACGTTGACCACCAGCGTATCGTCATCCCACCCCAGTGTTTCGGCGACTTCGACCAGGCGCTCGGTGCCGGACTGATGGTCGGGCGAAGTCATGATGACCGGAAAGCCGGCTTCGGCGACCGCCCGCTGCACCCGCGCGTCATCGGTCGCCACCACAACCGACTCGGCGCCCGCCTGCAGTGCGCGTTCCGCCACGTGCAGCACCATCGGACGCCCGCCGATATCCGCCAGCGGCTTGCCGGGCAAGCGACTCGAGGCATAGCGCGCAGGAATGACGACCCGGAAATGCATGCTCAAGTCTGGCCGTGAATTTCGTCGGCCTCGAGCGGACGCGCCTCTTCGGGCAGCATCACCGGTATGTCGTCACGGATCAGGTAGGCAATGCGGCATGCCGGGCATACCAGCTCGTGCGCGGATTTCTTCCAGGTCAGCGGACCTTTGCAAACCGGACAGACAAGCAAATCAAGAAGCTTCGGGTTCATCTACAAGATTCCTGTAAAAAGACTGCGTTTTGGCCTCATCAGGCTGCAGCGACTTATTTTGATAAAGGTGAATGTCCGCAACCGACAGCAGGGTCATCAAGTCCTGACCATCCTGCGGGGCGTAGCTGACCCCCAGGCTCACGCCCATCGGCAAGCCATTGCTCTGGCTCCAGGCTTGGGTGCGCGCCTCGATGCGCTCAAAAATCTGCTTCATCGCAAGCTCGCTGCGCATGGGCAGGATGGCGACGAACTCATCGCCTCCCCAACGCCCGCATACGCCCATTTCGACCGACTCGTTGAAAATCTGCGCAAACTCGGCCAGCACGCGATCCCCCACGCCATGACCATACCGATCGTTGACCATCTTGAACTGATTGAGATCGGCAAACAAAACCGTAGCGGGACTGCCTTCGTCAGCTTTGTTGAAGACCGTGTCCGCTGCAGCCAGCAACCCATGCCGATTGAGCAGCCCGGTCAAGGTGTCGAAACGGCTGCGGTAATCCAGCTGGCTGCGCTGACCTTCGATGCGCCCCATCAGGATGAAGGCATACAAAGCCAGAAAAACCCAGAACACCCCAAAAAATACGTCGCCAGCACTGATTTCAAACCCACCCATGCGATAACGAAAAGCAAACGAAACCGCCATGCCGAGAATAGCGCCGCCCAGCACTTCGGCAAACAGGCGCATGCCATAGCGCATGCCGTTGCCCAGCAATACCATCAGAAATGCCATGGCTGAGGGCGGAATGAGATTCGGATCATGAATCACGCACAGCGAAACGATCACCAAATCAGCGGACATTGCACCGCGTATGTATTGCAGGGTGACGCCCCGCAGCGCCTGGAAAAAGAACCAGGTGTTGAGCGCAAAATAGACGCCCAGCGCCATAAACAGTTGTTCAATGCTGAACAGCACCGGCGGCACGCTCTCGAGCGTCGAAAAATAGATCACCGCGAGCGCGAAGAACAAATAACGGGTAAAAAACTGGGTGACGATTTCGGCACGATCCGGCACCCAGAAGCCGGCGTCTCCGGACCCGGAATTCCAGTGGCAAGGGTGGCGGCGATCGCTCCAGTCAAACTTTTGCATCTTGTAACTCCCTGCACTTGCGTGAGTGACGGACTTGCTGGATACGCGCGCTCAGCCAAACGACGAATTCAGGCTCCGGGGCGACATCGAGTTGCACTGCCCACCAGTCGGATCCTGCGAACGCAGCGCATTTTACCGCGTCTTTTTCCGTCATCACCACCGCGCCATCAACGGGCAAGTCTTGCGGCTGAAATGCGTAATGATCCGGATACACGCGCGACTTGAAGCGCATCCCCGCGGTTTTCAGCATATCGAAAAATCCTTGCGGTCGACCGATTCCGGTTACGGCGAGCCAGTCCCGATCGGGCAATTCATCGAGCAACCGGGGTGCCTGCGGTGCGTGCAACCGATAAACCTGGCCGGCCGTGTAATCAGCGCGCCAACTGCTTACTGGCAAATCCGTTCTCGGCTGCGCCTCGCTACGCACCACCTGGATCACCGCATCCACCTGATGAAGGCGACGTCGGGGTTCGCGCAATGGCCCGGCAGGCAGCGGCCAGCCATTGCCCAATCCGGCCGCAGCGTCAACCACGGCCAGTTCGATATCGCGTTGCAGGCGGTAATGCTGCAAACCATCGTCAGACACCAGTACATCGACCTCCGGATGGTTCGCCAGCAGCATGCGCGCGGCAGCAACGCGGTCACGTCCCACCACTACCGGGGCATCGGATTTAAACCGGATCAGCAAAGGCTCGTCACCGACCTCCATCGCCCGGCTACCGGGCAGAACGTCGACGCAGCCCTGTGCTGCTCCGCCATAGCCACGACTGACGACACCTGGGTGAAACCCCTGGGCACGCAGCCACATCACCAGCCAGATTACCAGCGGGGTCTTGCCGCTGCCGCCAGCCGTAATGTTGCCGACGACGATCAGCGGCACGCCGATGTTGCTTGAGGCCAGCCAGCCCCGCCGATATGCCAGGCGGCGCAGTCCGGAGATTGCAGCAAACAGCAGGGCCAGGGGAAACAGCAGCACCGTGAACACGCTGGTGCGCGCCCAAAGATGCTGTAGGGAAAACATGAGCGTCCGCTCAGGGAGCGGTTTGAGTGGCGAACGTAATGCGAACGAGGCCCACCTGACGCGCTGCCTCCATCACATTCACCACGGATTGATGCGATGCACGGGCGTCGGCGTTGATCACGATCACCGGGTCACGCTGGTCGCCGGCCGCCTTCTTGAGCGCGGCCGCGAGCGTATCGACCGAGGCATCGCCAATCGCATTGGAATCGATCTGATAGCGGCCATTTTCGGCCACGGCCACCTCGATCTGTCTGGGTTGGTTGGGCGTCGGCGCGGCACTGCTGCTGGGCAGATTGATCTTCAGCTCGGCAAAGCGCGCGTAGGTGGTGGTGACGGCCAAAAAAATCACGATCACCAGCAAAATGTCGATGAACGGAATCAGATTGATTTCCGGGTAGTCTTCCCGACGGCCGCGACGAAAGTTCATGGCTTATTTCCGGTCGCCGTGGACGATTTCCACCAGCTTGATGGCCTGCTGCTCCATGTCGACTACCAGCGACTCGACCTTGCTGCGAAAAAAGCGGTAGGCAATCATGGCCGGAATCGCCACGATCAAGCCGAATGCGGTGTTGTACAAGGCGATGGAGATACCATGCGCGAGCTGCCCGGGATTGGTTCCGCCCGCTGTTTGTGCGCCAAATATCTCGATCATGCCGATGACGGTTCCCAGCAGGCCCAGCAAAGGCGCCATGCTGGCAATCGTGCCGAGCGACGTCAGAAAGCGATCAAGTTCATGGGTCACGGCGCGTCCGGATTCCTCGATCGACTCCTTCATCACCTCACGCGAATTTGCCGAGTTCCGGAGTGCGGTTGCGAAGACCCGGCCGAGCGGCGAACTGTCGTTCAACTGATTGATCAGTTCGGCAGGCACCCCGCGTTCCTGGTAGACCTTGATCGTTTCCTGCAGGAGGGTGGCGGGCGCGACTTCCTTCGTGCGCAGGCTGTAAGCGCGCTCAATGATGATGGCCACGGCAATGACGGACGCCAGAATCAGCGGAAAGATCGGCCAACCGGCCGCCTCAATGATGGCAAACACTGAATACCACTCCCAATAAAACAACAGACGAAATGTAGCGCCCGCATACCCTTTTCGGCAAGCACCAATTCGTCTGGCTGCTCGTCTTTCACTGGATGCAAGTTCTCCACAATAGATGTGGATAAGTCTGTGAGGAACCCTCAGATGGGTACGCTAAGCACCCGCCCACAAAGGAAAAATTGCTTTGGCACAAAAAGTAACCAATTCACTTACTTGTTAATTATCATATGGTTAGGATAAATCATTCGACGTCAATAGGGTTTTAGACATTATTTTCATGAATGTTTGATGAATGTGAATGAACCATGCC